>QHZR01000265.1 GCA_003224755.1 Acidobacteriota bacterium | reverse complement strand
TTTATTCCGCCATTCCGGCAACGTCCTTGCCTTCGGTGATAGAACGAGAATCAACCATGGGTTCGAACATTGACAACCGCAGTGGAGTGCCGGGCTCGGCATCCCTATCTTTGCCAAAGTCGAGTCACTGCAAGACGATGCCTCTCGTTTTCATGACCAGGGGTGAGCGCGAAGCGCGATCATCGGAGTTTTATCCGTAACATCAGTGAACGTTCCGTCGTGATTTCTAGCGCGCATGGCCTGGGCTGTCCTCGCTAAGAATGAGCACTATCGGCCCCTAATGTTGGTCGGCGCAACTACCGCAGGACTGGCCTGCAGATGACGCCTGGCTGAGGCCAGGCTTGGAAATCGCATTCGCGATTCCCACATCTACAGACCAGCGGCTACTTACGGAGTTGATGATTTTCTGCCAGGTCTGCTGGCGAACTATGAGATGACACAACGGTCGAACCCGGCGCTCTCGAAACCTATAAACCGGAAAAGCCTTCCAAGGCTGCATTACTAAATAGGACGAGCGCGCAGCGCATTCCATCAAGGTCAGGAGCTTGTGCTCCAATAAAGGCCGAATACATTTGCGCAGACCATCCTGTCAACTTTCATTTTCGCTTGCGACAAAGCGGCGAACCATACATTCTGGTTTCCTTTCTGATGCGGTGATGTCGAGGCGGTGGTAGGAGTTTATGCTCGGGTAGCCGACCAAAATCTAATGAGCCAGCCTGATGGTCAGTTTCGAAGTTGACGGTAAATTGTGGCGAGAAAATCTCGGGCGCTGGGGATCAGGCATGCAGTACACCTGTACGGGGGCCAATTCTTGGCCTCTGCCCCGGCCCGGCAGGGTCCTGATGGTCGGCGTTAATCTGGGCGTCTTTTGCGCCTAAAGCAACTGCCTTAAGTAGCGCAAACCTCGAACGGCAATGTCCTCTGGTGTTACGTTTGGATCTCCCCAGAGATTTCCAAGTGACTGCGGCTCATTGGGCGAACACCCGAAGCCTTCAATTGTCAGATAGCCCTTGTAATCGAGTTGCTGAAGGATCGAGATGATTGAAGGGAAGTCTACATGGCCGGTCCCTAGTAATCCGCGATCGTTCTCACTGGCATGTACGTGCTTGAGGTGGTTTCCTGCTTCTTGTACTGCTCTGGGAATACTCTTCTCCTCGATATTTGCGTGAAATGTGTCAATTGTCAGCCCGATACGAAGGTGACCGATTTGCTCACACAAGGTTTTTGCTTCCGAAGCGGTTCTCAGGAAGAAAGTTTCCGAACGGTTCACGGGTTCAATCGAGAGGATCAGGTCATGTGCGTCTAACAAGTCACCCAGATTTTGGAATACCTCAACTGCCCACTTCCACTCTTCATCACTTCGACGCCGCTCGATGAAATAGCCGATAGGTGCAAACAGCGGACCACCTAGCAGGTGAGCCCCTAATTCCGCTGAAACCTCGATACACCTTCGCAAATGCTCAACGGACTTCCGGCGTACTGCAGCATCCGCACTGATAGGATTGATGCCCTCGGGCAGAATCGCGCACACGGTACATTCAAGGCCACTGGCCTCAAAGGCCCGCCGAATCTCGGAACAAGCTATTTGAGCGGGGTCGAACATGGGAATCTCGAAACCGTCAAAACCCTGGTCGCGCATCAGTGGAAGAAGTCGCAGGTGTTGCAATCCAAAGTTGCTGGTCCAGGCAAATGCACTGACGCCGATCTTCATTTTTGCAATCCTCCGGGATTCTTGATCGAGGGGCGGCTCTAACGATTGGAGCAACGATCCCTCATCGCAGTTTCCCTGCTTTGATAACGCCCTTGGACTCCTCGATGGTGACTAAGCGCTTGCCTTGGAGAGTCCACATATTGAGCGAGATTATTTTTGGCGGATCACCATCGACGTATGCTCCAGCTCCGTTGTCAGATCGGTCAGGGAAGATCAAGTCAGTGATCGCCACGAGTCCGTCATTTCCGAATAGTTCAATAGACGATTGATCGAGAACAATGTGCAGCTGAATGAGACCATCACGACTGAGAGAAGGGGCTTCATGCCTGCTCGCGAATTCCGATCCGGAAAGTGCGTTGCTTGATCGTGTCCGATCGATGTAGTAGGTATTTCGCTTCGCATCATAGCCGACACGAGTTTCGTGTGCAGATCCCTTCCGAAGCACGAACGCCACATCGCGAGTTCCTTGAAGTTGCAGTTTGGCTATAATCTCCAGCGTGGCCGGCCACTTTTGCCGCGCGAGAAGCCCTTCCAAATCTGACCATCGGGCATTTCGTAATGCGACATGGTGCTGGTGAAGAGACTCTATCTCGCGTACGGGATTCTGCGTCAATCGAAGGCCGTCTTCCGTGTCTGCCAATGCAAGTTTGCGAGGGAACGTCATCTGTCCTCGCCACGGATGGGTGGGGACTTTATCGGCGTAGTCCCAATTGTTCATCCACGCCAGCATGATTCGTCGCCCATCCTCTCTCGGAATGTCGGACCAGGTTTGGGCTGCGTAGAAATCCGCGCCGAAGTCTACCCACAACGTCCTGTTCGCGGGAGTGTCATTAACAAATGTTTCGCCATCGAAGTCGCCAACGAAGTATTGAGTCGCTGAGCCCTTAGCAGGACCGTCGTTGCCAACGCCCACCACAAGGACCCATTTCTGCCTTCCCCTCGGGTCTTGGAGCGGGAAGAGGTTGGGGCACTCCCAATTAGGAACATTCGTTGCGCCCGCGGGACCAAATGCACCAGACAAGTTCCACGTCTTCAGATTGGCAGACGAATAAAAACGAACCCGATGCTCCTTAGCCATAGATACGACCATTACCCAACGCGAAGATGGAGCATGCCAGAAAACCATGGGATCGCGGAATTCCGCCTCATGGATGTCGAGAACCGGGTTCTTAGCATATTTCGCCCAGGTGCGACCTGAGTCCGTGCTGTAGGCAATATTCTGGTTCTGCAGTCCCGGACGATGACCTGTGTAAATGGCGACGAGGGGCGGGATGCCATCCTTGCCGAATCCGCTCGTGTTCTTCCAATCGACCACGGCCGATCCGCTGAAGATCATGATCCCGTTCTCTTCTGGAAGTGCCACCACTAGCTGCCTCCACGACACAAGATTGCGGCTCACAGCGTGGCCCCAAGACATGTGTCCCCAAACATCCCCGAAAGGGTTGTACTGATAGAACAGGTGGTATTCCGAACCGAAGAAGACCAGGCCGTTGGGGTCATTCGTCCAGTTTTTCTCTGGACTGAAGTGAAAAGCGGGGCGGTAGTCCTCCGTTTCGTACGGGAGTCCCTGCTGTAAAGTCTGAGAGCCAGATTCGCTCATCAACAGCATTGTCGCTGTAATCGTGGTGAGCAGTGATCTTCGAAGGCCCAGCATCATTTCTCCTCTAACCGGCTACAGGCGCTGATCACTACCGGAATCGTTGTGCGGAGATCCGCAGGACTTCCGTATAACCAGCTTGCAGCTCAATTGCACTTCGCGCCGGGGCATATTGGGATGCGTGATTCGATCCCAAATTCTTCGTCTGTAGAGTCAGCCGATCTGTATGTAGTCATCCGACAGCCAATTCCTTCTGAAGTTCCTCCAAGGGGACATTCTTTGTTTCCGGGACCATCATCTTCACCCACATAAGCTGTAGGCACATCATTCCCATGAAAAATGAAAACACGTACCCCGGTGGCAGCGCGGAGACCATCTTGGGAAAGAAAGTCGTGAGTAGTGCAGCAAAGGCCCAGTGCGTGAAGCTGCCCAGACTCTGTCCCTCTGCTCGATGGCGATTGGGAAAGATTTCCGAGATGAAAACCCAGATTACCGCGCCCTGGCCGATCGCGTGAGCGGCGATGAACGCGAAGATGCATGTTGGGATGATCGAGTAATGCTCTTTGAAAAAGCCAAAAGTGACGAGACTTAGGGACACAATGTATCCGAACGAGCCGATATATAGGAGAGTGCGGCGCCCAAGACGGTCAATTAACCAGAGTCCAATAAATGTGAATACCAGATTCGTGAGGCCAATTCCGATGGACTGAAGCAATGCTGCTTTGGCGCCGAGACCCGTGAGTTCAAAAATGCGCGGAGCAAAATACAAGATCGCGTTGATACCGGACAGCTGGTTGAAGAATGCAATTAAGATCGCAAGCGTGATTGGTTTGCGAAGCTGACGTGTCCAGAAACGACCCGATACTCTCGCCGTGGAAACGACCATGATCTTGTCGGCCTCAGCTGCAATTACCGATTCTGATGCATTAGGTTGAATGCGTTGGAGTACCTGCATGCCAGCTTCGCGGTCGCCCTTCCTACTTAGAAGCCAGCGCGGGCTCTCGGGGATCGCGAAACAAAATAATGCATATAGCAGCGATGGAAACGCGGCCACGCCCAGCATCCAGCGCCAGGCATTTTCGCCAATTCCAGCGAGAAGAGCATTCGAGACAAAGGCGATCAGAATGCCGAACACAATGTTGAACTGAAACATCCCCGCAAGTCGTCCGCGGCTCTTTGGCGGCGCGATCTCCGCGATATACATCGGCGCGACGACGGTCGAAATCCCGATTCCTAAGCCGCCGGCAAATCGCGCAATAATAAAACTTCCAACATTTTGAGCCAAGCCTGAGCCGACTGCGCCGACGATGTAGAGCACTCCAACCCATAAAAGCGTGGCTTTCCGCCCGAACCGATCAGCAGGCCACGCGCCAAGCAGAGATCCAACAACGGTTCCATAAAGTGCCGACGCCATCGTAATGCCGTGCAGACCGGGACTCAGGCTCCAAAGTGATTGAATCGTCTTTTCAGCTCCGGAAATAACGACAGTATCGAAGCCAAAAAGAAAACCCGCCAACGCCGCGGTAAGAGACCAGAAAAAGATGTGAAGGTTCATAGTGTGATCACGAAGGCATACTAGCTGTGCGCCTGCGCACCGATTGTCTCAACTACTTCGTATTCGGTCTGGTCCAGTTTCTGAAGGCGATCGCCAGCGGGATTGAAGATCCAGTTGAGCAGCAGGCCAGCGAACAGCATAATCGCGAATAATGTGGCCAGAATGAAGCCGTATTTCGGATCGCCGAAATAGTCGCTGATTGCGCCCATTGCCAATGGCCCGAGAACGGCTGCAACGCACGTAAAAAACAGAATGACCCCGGCTACTGCGCCGTGTTCGTGCTTCCTGAAGCAGCTGATGCCTTTCGAATTGAGCGTGGGATAGAGAACCGACATGAATATGCCGGAAAGCGGCAACAGGAACACGGCCACTCCGATTCCGCCAAGGATAGCTATGAGAAAGCAGACGAGTATGGCGAGACTGAACA
>QHZR01000264.1 GCA_003224755.1 Acidobacteriota bacterium | reverse complement strand
TGCCCGAGGCAGCGACGCGTCAGCCACGTTTTTTCCCAATGGCGTCGGTGCTGGCGGCTCGAGCAATTCTATCTATCAGGTCGAAAACCAGCCACAGATCAGCGCAAACGGACAGCGCGTAACCGAAAACAATTTCATGTCAACCCTTGAAGTTATGAAATTTACTGTGTGGATGCGCCCTGATTGATCCATCGGTATCCCGGTTTCAGTTCGCAGCGAAACACGCGGGTCTGGTCGCGATTGATTCTTACGTTGCAGTCGGCCCAACTCAGGATCAAGGCGGGGCCGAGCGGAAAGATGATGGTTTCGGCGTTCACATCGGCCTGAATGCTTACGCCTTCCGCAGAGGGCGGCAGGGTGAAATTCAGAGCATCACCAAAGAATTCCGCACCACATCGGTGGTCATCGGGTGGACGACCTCGGCTTCAACCAGAAAGGTTGCAGTATCGGACCAGGAGGTCCCTGAGACGGATATGGTACGGCCATCGTGGTCCAGTCCCGTGGAATCAATGCGAGTAAATGGGCAGGGGCCCGCGATGCAGGAAGCGCGAGCGTTGCGAAATTCGTTGCCCTCGCCGGCATCGAGCGACGTGGATGCCGTCGCCGCCCGCCATTTACCGTCGGGCGAGCATTGCAAATGGGCTGCGCAAGGCGCATTGCCCTCATTGATTGCTTCAAACGCGCGCACGGCGCTGCCTATTGTGACTACGCTGGCGGTCTTGATTGAATAGCGCACTCGAACATTGCCGATGGTTTGCTTGGGCAAGTTGTCGGGAATCGGTTTTGCCCTGACCACAGGAGCAAGCGATGCAACCGCAATTTGGCCCGGGGTATTCGCGCTCAGCTCGAGAGGGTCATAATTCGGATGGCGAAACTGCAGCGCGATGATTTGGCCGCGCAAGAGCGGCTTGCGAAGCTTGATTGTGAACAGACCTGAGGCATCGGACTTCGACTTCACCACCGAAATGCCGTCGCTGGCTGTGATTTCGACATCCGCAATCGGCAGTTGCTTGCGGGGATCGCTGTTCCGGGTAATGACCGCGCCTTGTATGGCGGTCAGTCTCCTCCTCAGGTGCCGCACCCAGAAGAAAGAGGCAATTGCAATGGAAATCAGAATAATCAAGAATGATTTTTTCGCGACGCTCATTGCCATACTGAACATTATGCCGTGACTGCATGGTATGGTGCAGTCCCCCATTCGTGCCGCCATTTGATGCTCACATTACCCGAGATCGTTTAACATCTAACGTTTAGAGCTCGCTTTATGGAGGAAGATTATTTGCGTTTTTCCCGCCGGGAACTACTAAGTGGCTTAGGTTGCGCTGCCATCACTTCGCTGCCAGGAGTTGCAGCGTGGGGGCAACTCGCCAGTAAAACGCCGACGCAAACTCCAACGTTCTCGGCGGAGGACGATCAACTTCTGGATGAAGTAGAGCGCCTGAGCTGCTGTTTCTTCTGGGAACAGGCAAGCCTTCAGACCGGGCTGGTCAAGGACCGCTGCAACGCCCGTAAGGCATCGACGGACAATTCTACGGTCGCCAGCATCGCGGCAACCGGCTTTGGCCTGACGGCGCTGTGTATCGGCGACTTGCGTGGTTATGTCTCTCATGCCGACGCACGAAACCGGGTCATCACAACCTTAAAGTTCCTATCGGAGAAACTTGCCCACCATCGCGGCTTCTTCTATCACTTCGCCAACATCAATACCGGGGAGCGGGTCTGGGATTCGGAAGTTTCTTCTGTGGACACGGCGATCTTGCTTTGCGGAATCCTCACCTGCCGCACCCATTTTCGAGATACGGACATCACGCTGCTGGCACACGAGATCACCAATCGCGTGGAGTGGACCTGGCTTTCTGAGGATACCTCGTTGCTGCCGCACGGCTGGATGCCGGAAGTCGGTTTTCTGCCATATCGCTGGGACTATTACAACGAAATGATGATGATGTACCTGCTTGGGCTGGGCTCGCCGACGTACCCGCTGCGCCCCGAAGCATGGGACGCCTGGAAGCGGATGGCGTTTGAATATGAGGGCCTGCGCTACATCGGTTCGTTCGCGCCATTGTTTGTGCATCAGTATTCGCAGGCTTGGTTCGATTTTCGAAACAAGCGCGACAAGTATGCAGATTATTTTCTGAATTCAGTGACCGCGACCGAAGTCCATCGTCGCTTCTGTGTTGAACTTGGGAAAATATTCCCCAGTTACAGCGCCGATTTATGGGGCATCACGGCTTCAGATTCCGATCACGGTTATGTGGTCTGGGGCGGGCCGCCTGGGGTTGGCCAAATTGATGGCACCATCGCGCCTGCCGCGGCCGGAGGATCGCTTCCATTTCTTCCGCAAGAAGCAGTTCGTGTTCTGAGGACGATTCGGCAGCGGTATCCGAAGGCCTGGGGCGCTTACGGCTTTGTGGATGCTTTGAATCCAGCAAAGAATTGGTATGACAGCGATGTTGTGGGCATTGATACCGGCATCACCATGATCATGGCCGAAAATGCGCGCAGTGGCTACATATGGAAAGTGTTCATGGAGAATCCCGAAGCCCAACGCGGCATGGAGCGAGCAGGGTTTAAGTCGTATCAACCTGCGCCTATAACGCCCTCGGTTCTGACTTCTGTGTCAGGTCCGGCTTCTGGTCACTAATCGGCGGCGTGCGAAAAAGTATAGCGCGCGCCAATTTCCGTTGATGCTCTCACCAATGCGTCGAGCGGTTTGAGCGGGGGCAACTCCGCATTTCGCTGCTTCAAAGCCTGCAATAGGGTCTCGGTCGGAATGTTTCCAACCAATGCATCTTGCGCGAAGGGACATCCCCCTAGTCCACCTATTGCGGAATCAAAACGCCGGCATCCGGCATCATAGGCCGCCAATACTTTCTCGGTAGCGACGTCCGGTCGGCTATGTAAATGAGCGCCGATCTCGAGGTATCCATATTTTTCAATCACTGCCGAGACCAGTTCGCGGACTTGATCTGAAGAGGCGAGTCCAACGGTGTCGGCCAGCGAAATCATTTTGATTCCGCTCGACTCCAGAATGTCAACGGCGCTAACTACTTCTTCGACACTCCAGTCATCACCATACGGGTTGCCGAATGCCATTGAGATATACACGACCATTTCCAAGCCAGCATCGTCGGCTTTGTTCAGAATTTTTTCCAGTTCGTCGAGAGACTCCTCTGGCGTTTGCCGCTGATTATTCCGAAGGAAAGTCGGTGAAAGGGAGTAGGGAAAGCCGAGCGTGGTCACGGCGTGAGTATTGATCGCGCGCTGCGCACCTTTTTCGTTCACCACGATCCCAATGATTTCAACGTCGTCAGGCGGATCGAGTTCCTTGAGTACCGCTTCTGAGTCGGTCATCTGCGGCACCGCTTTTGGTGAGACAAACGAAACTGCGTCAATGTGCTTGAAACCGGCGCTGATCAGAGCTTTCAAGTAGTCCACCTTGAGGTCTGCGGGGATGTGCCCCTCCAGGCCCTGCCAGGCGTCCCGCGGACACTCGATCAGTTTGACGGAGTCGGACATGGTCGCTGCAGATATCTTAATCCGAAATAAGGGAGGATTCAGGCGAGAGTCAACAACACTGACCGCAGAGTACGCCAGGAAAGCATTTCTTGAACTTCTTTGCGATCTCTGCGTTCTCTGCGGTTAAATGCTTTTGTAAGGGGAGTTACGCGCGCTGCGTACCGCCGAGCCTCTGAAGCGCGGACACGATTTGGGCCGACCACTCTGCAACTTCCTCTTCCCGCAGCGTGCGCTCCAGGGATTGGAATTTCGCTCGCAGCAAAATTGAATACTTACCCGCCTCGACTGATCCACCTCGGAAAACCTCGACGGGCGAAAAGCTGCGCAACTCTGAAAGGCTGATTCCATTCACCGTGCCCTCAATCTTCTCGAATGTTACTTCGTCCGAGAAAATGAACGAGAAATCGCGGGCAACGGCAGGGAACTTAGGGAGAGGCACGTAGCGAATTTCGCGGAGGCTGCGCTTGAGCAGCCCGTCGGCAAAAATCTCAGCGATAAACACGTCGCCTCGCAACTTGCGGTTCGCTGCGACTTGCGGGTGAAGTTGGCCGAGTTGTGCCACGACTTCGCTATCCATGAGCGCGCGCGCGGAGCAGCCAGGTTGATAGTAATCGGCGGTATGCGCATCAAACGTGAGCAACCTGTGCTCGAATGCATGCAGCAGAACTTCGACATCTCCCTTGAATGAGCGAAAGACGTCAATTGTCGAATCCTTGGTCTTATCGAGAATGGCGCCTTGCGAAATCCTACTGCTCAATTCCCAAGCGGTTGCTCCCATGCAGATACGGCTGTGCTCCGCTGTCCCCGCGTCTGCCGTCTCGTAAACGTCTCCCATTTCGAAAAGTAGAACGTTTTCGGTTCCGCGATTTAGGTTGTAGGCCAGCATATCCAACATGCCGGGGACGAGCGAACTTCGCATCAGAGAGGCCTCTTCGCTTATCGGGTTGGCCAGCTCGACGACCGGCGAAGACGAAAAAGTCTCGGCATCTTCGTGCGAGATGAAGCTCAGCGATACGGCTTCGTTATAACCGAGAGCGAGCAGGGAAGAGCGGACTCTGGATGGTTTTTTGGCTTCCGCAGTTTCGATGACCGCGCCCGAAAATCCAGGCAGCGTATTCGAAAACTTGTTGTATCCGTGAAGCCGCGCGATTTCTTCGATCAAATCGATTTCGCGTTCTACATCAAGCCGCCAGCTCGGAATACGAACAGAAAATTCCGGCTGCGAGCCGGGCTCGGGAATGAACTCGAAGCCGAGCCGCTTGAGGATCGCGACGATCTCATGGGTTTCAAGCTTCGCGCCGAGAATGCGCTGCACTTGGGAAACGCGGAGCACGACCGGCGCCTGGTCTAACTCACGCGCGACTGCATCAATCAGTTCGCCATCGAGTTCGCCTCCGCCGGATTCGATGATCCTCTGCGCCACCAATGCGCAGGCGATCGGAGTCGCGCCGTAGTCTGCGCCTCGCTCGAATCGGTGTGAAGCATCCGTGTGCATGGCGTGGCGCTTAGCGGTCTTGCGCACGGCGACCGGATCGAACCAGGCAGACTCGATCAGGATATTGTTCGTGTTGTTCGTGATCATTGTGTCGAAGCCACCCATGACTCCGGCAAGAGCGACCGGCTTCTTCGCATCGGCGATGATCAGATCTTCTGGAGACAGCTTGCGGTCAACTCCATCGAGTGTTTTCAGCGTTTCCCCAGCGCGGGCGCGCCGAACGATGATCTTTCCTCCTTGCAAAAGATCGAGATCGAACGCGTGAGTGGGATGTCCCATTTCCCACAAGGTGTAGTTCGAGGCATCCGCCGCATTGTTGATTGGGCGCTGATCAACTAGAGCGAGGCCGGCTGCGATGTGCGTGGGCGAGGCCTTGATCTTTACGCCCCGCACGATTTGTGCGGTGTAGCGAGCGCAACCTTCAGCGTCCTCGATGTCGATTTGAAAGGGCTCGGTCTTAGCCGAGCCGCGAATCGCATCCGGGCTCGCGGCTTCAGCTGCTGAGGTCTCGATCGGCTTAAGGGGAACTCCATAGAGCGCCGCCGCTTCCCGTGCGACGCCATAGTGATTCATCGCGTCAGGGCGATTTGTACCGATCTCCATCTCGAAAACCGTGGCCGTGCTTTCGCCGGAAACGCCTTCGATCGCAATCCCGATGGAAGTCAGGTCCTCAGCGAGACGATGGTCGTCAACCGGTACGTCAACGAATTCGCGAATCCATTGGGCGGACAGTTTCATTGTTCGAAAT
>QHZR01000263.1 GCA_003224755.1 Acidobacteriota bacterium | reverse complement strand
ACAGGTTAAACGTTAGCCACGGGGCACCCCAGAACCAAGCGTCTTTCATCGTTGACAGGGCTGGAAGTCAAGCAATTCTTCTCCACTTCCGGTCGAGGGAGAAGTATTTTTCTTGACATTCCCCTTTATAGATCATCACCCACCATTTATGAGATAGCTAGTCGCTTCTATCCGATTCAATACGCGACTCACAGTTGCAACATGCCACTTTCCACCTGTGCGAGTCGCGTGTCCTTCCTGATTCAACGTATCTGCAATGGCGGTGTAGTTCTCACCCTCGGCGTGCAGTTCACGGATGCGGGCAACTGTTGCAATTTCGCCATCACGAGTGCCGAACGGCTTACGGCCCTCACAGCGGCCCGTTGTATTCCGTATACGCTGCCGCGCAATCCGTAACTTAGTCACGATCATTTTCTTATCGTATTCAGCGATTGCGCCCATGAATTGGCGTAAAAGGACACGAGACGGATCATCGTTGCATAAGTCAGGCTCCATGACTGAGATAATCTCGAAACCGTTCTTTTGGATATCGGCAATGATAGATTCCTGAACGGTGAGTAGCGGGCTAGTCGGTCAAGCTTTTCAATTAGAACAAGACGTGTGCCATTGGAATAGAGAGCAGCGATCAGTCCTTGAAGAGCGGGCCGATCATCTAATTCGTTCTCACCGCATATCCCTTTCTCTTCAAACCACCGCTCAATTGTGATGCCGTTCGACAAGGCATACTTTTCAATAGTCTCGCGCTGGCGAATAAATCCGTCACCGTCGAGTTGTCATCTGCCGCTGACCCTAAGATAGCCGACTGCCTGCTTCATGTCGTCTCCTTGTAAGGCCGTTCCTGTATTGCGACTGGTATAGGGTAGTAAGTAGCATCAGGAACATGCAAGCACATTCTGACATCAAGCGTCAATACTTTGTACTTAGTAAATCGGGCAGGCGGGCATGGGGTCAGCCATAGAGAATGGCACCTAAGACAGACAGGGGAGACAAGATGGTTACTGTAAACCCGTTCATTGTATGGCGCACTTTGACTCCTGATTAGATGGTTCCCCTTGACACTCACCCCTGAATACCCTGATTGCCCCAATCCCCCGATCATTCCCTGTGTCTAAGTCCCGCCCAAACAGCTAGGCCCGCGCACTCGCACGAGGTTTACGTGAAAATCATGACCGGTCGGGAACAGTGACAACAATTGTCATTTAATTAACATATTCTGTAGAATAGGTTTAGCGGCAATTAGCGCAGGACTCAAGCTGCTCCGCAGCTTTGACGGGGTTTACGACTAATCCGCTCAAATGAACTGAAGCCAGGTGACTTGCCCTGAAGGCCCCGATATCTGCCAGTGCTTGCATCAAACGAGTCAGCATATGCAAACGCGTCAGTGGTCCAGTTTAGTAGTCCAACTCCGTCGCTGGGCGCTGTAGAACACAAGAAACCGAACCACTTTGTTCTGCGACTCCATTCCGGCAGCGTACATCTCAATCGCAGTGTATAGTTCCGCTGACGTAGGAACTTCGTCCGATATGACTCGCGTGGCTACATCCTTAGCAACGATGCCGACCTCGTCCTGCGGCAGAATGACGGTTGGGGAAGCGCCGACGAACGCTTTACCTGTTGTTTTACCGGATATGCTTGCTGTGCCGGAAAGCGCTAACAAATGGGATATCGAGCGAGGCGGCTCTGAGCGTTCAATGTGATGACCGGATCGCAAGAGGAAGGAACGGTATAGTGTTCGAGCGAATTTGTTGGCTCGGGCGTCGGCTTCCTGTTCAGAGACATCTGTCACACGTACTTTGAGTCGAAATGGCGCACCGGCTTGTAGTTCTGCAGTGAGTTGAAATTCCGGCACGTCAATTGTGAGGAAGGGCATGGGTATATCGACTCCGTGCAGGGGCAACTCAAAAATTCGCTCGACATTGGTCATAATGTCCTAGTCGCTGCCTCTAATCCTACACAAGCCAACACACACGAATGCCAGCCCGGAACAGGTTCCTGATGCCGCTCACGTTCAAACAATTCCTCTTTGCCGTCCTTCTGAGAATATTCCCGATTCAGAATCTTGAACCAAGTGCTGTGCTCTCGCTCTGTGACGTAAGGCCCGAACTTCTGCTTGGCGACAATGCCCTCCAAGTCCAATTCGCAGACTCGCTGAAACAAGGCAGTCCCGCAGCCATCAATGTACTCGGTATATTTCAGCGGGGAAGTCATGGGCGAGCGTGCCACAGATAAAAGCCCCATCGCCTTGGCAAATCCAGCAGGAAGAGAAAAGCCGCACCATGATCTGTGCGGCCTGTTCTCGGGACGCTGCATAATATGCAATCCGTTTCGCCCCCGGCGTAATTCGGATTCGGGCCGTCCGTCTACTGCTTTTTGGCGTCGAATGTATTCGGATTGCCTTCGCTGCCGTTACAGGGTTGGGAGTGCTCATAGTTCTGCTCGATGCTTATCTAAGAGGGACGCTGTGATCTTTGCCGAGCGGATCATGCAGAGGATTGACAGTTCGCAAATCCTTCCCGTCACAGGTCAACAAATCAAATGAAAAAAGCACGGCGGGTTCCCACGGTGAAACAGCAGATTTTTGAACTGTGGTCTGCCACGTCTATCGAGGGAGCAAATTTCCCCGTCGATGACCGCTCTCACATTGGGCAAGGAATCGGAGATTGATTCTGCCAGTGCAGAGAACGAAGCGAACGGATGCCCATTGCGTGAGAGCAACTGAGCACGGCCACGCTCGATTACGGCGAGTGCTCGAAAGCCGTCATATTTGAGTTCAAAAATCCAGTTCGGATCATCGAATGGCGAACGCCGCTTCAGGAGCGGCATTGGCTGGAATTGAAGGGACATCAGTGTATCCAGAATATCAGGCGGAGTGAGATTGAGCCGAGGCGGATTTGGTTATTGCCTCCCGCCCCGGCAGTCATCCTATATCGGCGTTTCACCTAATCGCTCTGACGTTCAAATGCGCCTCGGTCGCAACCAGCAGTGTCTTCGATGTCAGGACGCGGCTTTCCGCGTTGATCGGTCTTCAGCAGATGACCTTGGCCATCAGTGCAGCCATTAGGGTTGCCCGAATCAATCGCCGGGCTTCCAGAGAGCAGAGGGATAGTTTGTGTGGAGCCGCCGTAGTTCCCCAACGTGCCAAGCAAAGGGTTGGTGTTGTTCAAGTCTCCGGTGTTGGAAAAGGGGCACGAGCCGTCACTGCTCAGGTTGTAGCCATGCGAGGTGATGATGCCGCGACAATTTCTACCAGAATTGTTCGCGAGAATGCTGTTCTGCAGCGTCGCTGTGCCGCTGTTAAAGATACCGCCAGCAGGGTAATTTCCGCTAACGGTGCTGTTATTCACTGCCAAGTTCCCCGAACCATTGACGATGGCGCCACCCGTTCCGCCGCACATTCCGGAACAGCGGTCAGCGATATTCGCGGTGACGGTGCTGTTGTTCAGCGTCACTGTGCCGCCGACGGTGTAGAATGCACCGCCAACACCGACCGCGCACGAGATGCTGGTGCTGCACGCGGTATCGGCGATATTGCCGGTGAGAGTACTGTTTTTAATCATCAGCAGCGTGCCCCGGTTGTAGATGCCGCCGCCAAAAGACGAGCAGGTTGCGTTGCAGTATCCCCCGGCCTGATTCCCGCTGATGATGCTGTTGCTGATGATCAGCGCGCCAGAATTGTAGATACCCGCACCCCACGCCGTGCCGCCCCTGATTTCGCAGAACACAAAAAAGTGGATACATGGGATGGGTGCCAAATTCCCACTGACGGTGCTGTTGGTTAGCGTAAGCGTGCCAGAATTGTTGATACCTCCGCCTGAGATGGCTCGCATGAAACCTATCACTACTACACCTGAAGCGTTCCCATTGCGTATGGTCATCTTTGAAAGGGTCACATGGGTGCCATTGGAAATTGTGACCACAGTCGCGGTGCCTCCCCCATCGATAATTGTTGTCGCGGCACCGGAACCGAGAATGGTCAAGTTTTTTCCGATGGCGAGATTCTCGGCATAGATTGCGTGTGCAACGATGATGGAATCGCCTGAAACGGCCAGCGAGATGGCATGCCCGATGGTCTTGCAGGCGGTTGTCGGTGACTTGCAGTTATTGCTGTTGCTCCCGCTTACTCCGTTTACGTACCACGTGGTGGCTGATGCGATTGGCACACACAGAGCCAACAGCAATGCGGTTGTGAGTTTGTGTTTCATGATCGTCTCCTCGTCGTTCACGCTGGGTCGGTGTGACGCATCCTTGCGCCTCTACTGGCGCGGGGTTTTTCTTTGAATGGGTCGATCAGCCTAGGAGAGCAAAGGGAAGGTCGCTGAGCAACGCGAGATGTTGAGGAGCGGCAGGCTCTCCCAAGCCGTGCGGATTATCCTCTCACAAGCGGATTGAGTCAAAGGAAAAGTGGTGTTTGGTCAGCGTTTGGAGAAAGCGGCATTGGCTGGAATTGAAAGGACACAGTGTATATGAGAATAGCAAGAACAGGCAAAACGCGCACAGCCTGTCATGGGTCGTGACGGTAAACCGCCGTTCTGACGCCGCATTCATCGTGACTGCGCCTGATTTGACTTGACACCAGCCGCTTTAGGCATAGACTTGTGCCGCTCAGCCGTACCCTCCTACCTGTTCTCTCGCAGTGGTTCGACTGACCCGGCCCCTCGGCTCCCAGCAGCTTAAGTAGAGGAGGCAAGATGAAAATCCAGAATTGGGCTGTAAACCAAATTAGAAAAGGAGAACATCCATGAAACGAATCCTCAGCGTGTTCTTGGCCTTGGTTGTTTCAGCAGCCTTGGTTGTTGTTGCTACAAATTGGAAGCATAGCGTGACGGCTGTTCACGCCCAAGGTGGATGCAGCAATGCCACCCTGACGGGCAACTATGCTTTTATCTACAGCGGAGCGTTCAGCCCTTCGGGGAGGGGAAAGAATACCTTTGGTGATGCCGCTGTGGGAGTGTTGACATTCGATGGAGCGGGAAATCTCTCGCTCACTTATACCGATGTCTCCAACGGACAGGTAATCAGCACGAGCGTGCCTGACACGGGCACCTACACCGTGAATTCCGACTGCACCGGCAGCTTGACAGATGCAACCATCGACCTACATTCCAACTTGGCGACGGTTGGCGGTGGAGCAGAGGTCTTCGGCATTCAAACGGATGCAGGGAACACGCAGAATTGACGCTCTAGGGCCGGATCAACTTTTCGTTTCCGGGTCATACAGAATACACCCGTATGTAATTTAGCAAGAAGAAACGCGAAGTTGCTTGACAAGGGCCGTTTTAAGAATAGACTTGCCCCGTTCAGCCACTCCTCTCCTGTTGGTCGACCGACCAGAATGGACGCAGTGTCATGCCGGAGCCGATCAAGGCGGACACGCACGCTTCCCCCCTCAGGTGCCGCAAGTGTGGCAGCAATAGACTCACCGTCCCGGCCCATTCGACCAATGAGAGCATTGTCACTTGCACCGACTGCGGTGCCGAGATCGGACGGTGGGGCGACGTGCGAGTCGGCATTCTTGAAGAAGCCAACAGGAAAAGGGCGGCAAACATGTAGGCCCCGCCCGTTCGGGTGCCCTTCTTGGCTATGCGGGGTTGCCGAGACGCCAGTTCCCACCTTGGGGGACTCGCTAAAACGGCAACCGCTGAAGACGTTCGATTAGGTAGTGGGTCAGTCTGATTTCCACAGGGACTCGCGTCCACGCTGAATCCGTGGCATCATGATTTCGTGCCTAAATCTTCAAGCAAAGATCGTGATTTTGTCACGGTTGCCCGTCGCGTGGTTGAGCACGCGATAGGGGAGCATCTTGATGGTACGCCATTAGAAAAAGAGGTAGATGAGAGAAGCCCCCGTGCTGTTAAAGCCGGACAGCTTGGTGGACTCAAGGGCGGAAAGGCTAGAGCTAAGAAACTGTCGTCGTCTCGGCGTCGCGCGATTGCACGGAAGGCGGCGGCAACGAGATGGAAGTCTGAGAATTAGACTGCTTTGATTCCGGTTTTGCCGAGCAACTTGCTCTAATCGGCAGGAATTGAGCGATCAGGGCCGTATTGGCCCTGATCGTTTTGCCATCCCGCACTATGAATTGGCGTTGTTCAAGCACCTCAACATCACGCACCAATGTACGAGGATTCATTCCCGCATATGCTTTCGCCAGCCTTGGCGAGAGATGATCTATGTCAGCAATATCTACTGGCCCCTGTTTCTCCGAAAGATCAAGTAGTAAATGTTTCTGCCGTCCAGCCGCCTTTGTATTCTCGCGTCCGAACACTTCATGCACAAAATTGATCCAGGCCACATCCATTTGCAGCTTTCTGATATAGGCTAGTTGCTCCCTCAATCCCTCCAGGAAGCCTTCCAAGGCGTAGCCAATGAACGGAATGATATTTCCACCTGATTCGCTGGCAGCCCTCAGTTGAGCAAGATATGTTTTGCGCGTCTGGTTGTAATGGTTACTGAGCAATTGGCAGGCAGGGGCTGACACACCGGAAAAAAGCAGGATTTGTACTTCTAAAAGTCTCCCAGTCCTGCCGTTGCCATCACCGAAAGCGTGTATCCATTCGATGTACAGATGACCGATTATCGCTTTCAGGATCGCCATATGCCCGGCACTCAGTCCTGCACACGGCTCAAAACACAAAGGACAGCAAGGACAGGAAAGACGGTTTTTGTGTGCGATTTGTGTGCGTTTTTTCAGCACCAGATTACGCGATCATGCGTACCAACATACCTAAGATTCTCAGCCGCCGGAGTCCGGGCCAGGTCGTTCACATCTCTTGCTTCTTGCGAAAAAATCGCTCCCGTAGTTCCAAATCTTCTCTTCGGAGGCGGCGACCCCGCATCCACTGGCGGCGGGCTTTGCGCCGGAATTGAGCCGCGTATTGGTTCTCGACACGACCCGTTTTATCGGTAAAGCCGTATTCGTATGCCTTGCGCCGCCAAACTTCTCGCCATGTCTGGTCAGTTTGGAATGCCGCGTCGAAAAACTCCGGCAGAATCGAGGCCGGCGTTTGTGGGGCTGCCTCGGGAGAGTATGCTGCGAGTTCGCCTTTCAGGGGCGCGCCCATCCGGATCAGCCTCTCCATCTCATCGCGCCAAAGCTTGCCGTGCGCGTTTCCCCTTACGGCAGCATGCGCCATCTTATGGAGCAGGAGCGGCGGCACAATGCGGGGAGCTATCGAAGGGTTTATGTAAATTCTCCGATCGCGTTTTTCACATCTAGTACCGACGTACCTATCGGACACGATGACGGTGTAATGCGGGAGGCGACCACGCCAATAACGCCGGTTGAAGCGCTCAAATAACTGCTGGAGCTTTGAGTTGGGTTCCTCTGGATACATCGAGAGAGCACCTCGTAATGAACTTCGATGCGGCCCAACGGCATTACAGCGAGCGCGTAACCTAGCTTGGTGCTTTTGGCGGCAGGATCGAGTCCGCTGAAGCAGTGGCGCGAACGCGGGCGCTGGCCGGAAAGCAGGGCCCACAAGCTCCTGGTGGCGAATCTACCACATGATCTCGCAACAGGTTTCCTACAACGACCTGGGAGACCTTTATCTCGACGAGCTCAACAAGCACCACTTGACTCGCAACCTCATCCACCCTGGAACGTTTAGGTTACTCAGTAACATTGACACCCTCAGGAAGAAGCAGCGTAGACGGGAATTTTCATGGCAGGGGGTCGGAGGTTCAAATCCTCTCTCCCCGACCAACTTCTTTTAGATCAATCACTTGCAGTCTGCGGAATCTGGGATGAACCCCTGGCTCAGTACCCAGGGGGTCAGATCAGGGCTCCATTTGTCCTTATCTTCTTAAAGACTTACGTCCTGAGCTGAGGCGATTTGTCTGTAAGAGAGACAGGGTTTACAAAAAAGGTTTACATTCTCGCGGCCATTGATCCCGGAATCTCACGTTGAAGGCATTGGCTACGTCCAGCACGCCAGTGGAGCGGTTTCCTAGCCCTTAAGCGCCTGATCAATCTTCTCTGC
>QHZR01000253.1:2228-12151 GCA_003224755.1 Acidobacteriota bacterium | reverse complement strand
CATCCCGGCGTTTGCCGTCAAGCCTACTCGCATCACCGTCGCCATTTTGCCTACCACGCGGATGCGCTGATCTTCATCATGCGGGCGTTCCGGCACATCCAGCAACGTTGGATCATTCGATGTCAGCTCGCCCGCACCATTATCACAATCACCGAGTTGGGCTATGTTGACGACGATCCCTCGAAGAAGGACCTGAAAATTGATGGCATTCCAGTAATTGGAAACGTAGATGAAATTCCTCAGTTAGTCGGACGCTATCATGTTGACGAAATCCTGATCGCGGTACCTTCAGCGTCGGGGCGCAGATGCAGATTTGTTGAAATCTGCGAACGTGCCGAAGTGAAGTTTAGAAGGGTACCGGCGTTGCGCGACATCATCGCTGGGCGGATGAATATAAATCAGTTTCGCGATGTGCGCGTCGAAACCTGCCATCGGGTGAGAAACAAGGCCAATAATCCTTGGCGTTGGGATCGAGCGTGAGGAACCGCACAGGCCGGCTCGCTCGCTGTTCTTTGGAACGGTCGCAAGCACCATACAAAAAAATGCTCGATAAAATGAGGGCTAATGAGGATTTCACTACTGTTCTATCTCGCAGATCAACAGCATTGGCAGTGAACAAGCAGAGCGTCGCAGCGTTGTTCCCATGCTCCTACAGAACATTTACAGAGCCGATTGTGCGTGTACAGGACAATTTATATCCCAATTTCTGCATCAAGTCTCCCCAGCCTTCTTCAATTGCCAAAACGCTAGCCGAGGGAAGTTCAGATTTCCAGCTTTCGGCAACTGCCATACGCACGAATGGTTTATCTTGTCTGGTGTCCCGCGTAACCGCCCAGTCTTTTGACTGTATCTTCTCTAACTCCCTCAACCGTTCGGCAGAACTTAGTTCTACAGCGCACCGCAAGCGTTCTGGATTGGCGGCAATGTTGAGAAAAGTCGCCACCTTACGCAGTTCCTGCTCGGTGTCTTGCAGCAAGTCTTCGTAGCGCAACAGGAGAAACTTTCGGTTGTGCCGCATTGCCAACCAGCTCGCAACGTTGTCGTACCACGAACCCCAGCGCGGATCGGCTAAGAGGCCGGAACCGAACGTCCCGCTCATGAATTTAGGAACGAAATCCTCCATGGGACAGCCTTCCGCTAAGATTCGGACCTTAATGGAATAATGGTAAGCGGAAACCGTCACGTCGCGCGGGTCTCGGACAATGTAGATGACATTCTTGTATCTTGGATCAAAGCAGTCGTGGCTCTTGAAAATTCGAGGAAGCCTGCTAAGTTGACGATTGGAAAATAAGTAAATTGAGGGCAGCCGACGCTCTACATTGGCGAACGTGATCGGTTCATCTTGGTAAATTAAGTTACCAAGCAAGAACCGAGTCCAGGTATTTCCTGATCTCGGGTAAGAGACAACAAACAAATCATCCGGGAACACCGTCATTTGACGTCCTGCCGGAATTCGGTGAAACAGAAAGTTTCGTGTTGCACGAAGGTGCTCAACTCCCATCCGGATTCTTTGAGAAACATTCTTCATTTTCACTTCTGCAAGCAGAACACCATTGACGCGGATCGCGAAGCCCTCCATTTCAAGGGCAGAGGCAACCGCGTTGGTCGAACTCTCCCTCCGAATCAGCCATTACCGTTTCATTATGGCATCTCACCGGCGTGAAATTGCATAAATCCTGAAGCAGACTGATGAAGTGAGGAACCACCCATCTGCCCAGAGATGGATGCAGTGGACAGCTTCGATTCAGGCCCTACCGCTAACTATCTGGCTCCAGCAGGGGTCAGTTTTGCCGTCGCGGTACACTACCCCCTCAACACGGAGCGGGCAGCCAGGTAATGGAAGTGGCAGGAGGATTATCCGGAGCCACTGCGGGGATCGAGCGCTGTGACCTGATCCAGCCTTCGGAAGCTAGCGGACGCCCTTTGATCTCTTGGACCAGTCCAGACAGCGAGGCCGGCGATAGCGATCCAAGTAACCACGTGAGCTGTGAACGCGTGGGAATGGAACCCCACCAGTCCGATGATCAGAGTAATGAAAATTGCACTAGCCGGAGCTCCCAGTGGCGTTTTCTCTCGCTCCTTCCAAATCAGCAGCAACACCGGCAACAACATCACGGAGTAGTGCGCCAGGGTTCCCGGATAAATGATCAGCGCCAACAGGACCCAGAGAGGGAGACTCCACACAGATGCGGGATCCAGACGATAGACTAGCCATGCGGTTACGACAATTAGGATTAATGCGGACGCCAAGAAGACTGGGTTCATGCCCAGCGATCCGCCAGCGATTGGAGCGTGCGTGAGCCTGAGTATCGTTCCGAGCAGAGATTGGTTCATCCACTCCACATAAACCCATGCCGGCACGCGACTTATTGGGTGCAAGGTAAAGTAGCTGACGAACGTCCTCGGCCCGAGAAGCATCAGGCTTGTGACCGACAGGACCAACCCCATCAGCGCTGCCCAAGTCAAGACTCGCCATCGTTTCAAGAGCAAAGCATCCAGCAAAAGAACTCCCATGTAAAGTTTGATCACTGCACCCAGCGCCACCCAGATTCCTGCCCATGGGTCTTCTCGATCCCGCCAATAGAGCAAAAGCAGCACCAACGCCAGGAAGTTCGTCTGACCGAAACGTATCGTGTCCCACGTTCCATGCAGGCCAAAAATGAGGAGTACCACGAATGCGAGGCCCCATAGTCCATCGTTCTTGACGAAAGTTCGCCTCAGCAACTCAATCGCGACGAGGACACACAGTCCAAGGAAAACGTACCAGTACCCAAAAGCAGATTGCATCGCGCAGCAACCTAAAGGACGAAACAGGAACATCGTTGGTGGAGGATAAGTTGCTCCTACCCTCATCACCGCTTCAGTAAAGTCCCGGTCCGGGTTCAACTCTTTATAGAACCTTTGGTAGGACTCGAGAGCATAGACATTCTCGCCATGTGCGGTCAGCTGCCCGTAAATCCAAAAAACACGGACGTCCCATTCGGGTAGAGTCCGTATCCGCACCTGCATCAATTGGAATGCCTGCAAGAACGCGATTGCATTCACGAGGACGAAACCGGCTAGAAAGACCAGCCTTGCAGGTTTCCAGAGGCGCTCGCGGTAATGGAAGATCAACATAGCGACCATCAGAAGGATGCAGGTAATCCCGGTCTTCATCGGCGAATTCCACAATCGATCGATTTCCGGAAAATGGACGACAGATCCCAACGCTGCTCTCGTTAGTCCGACCACAAAGGCCCTCTTTCCTTGCTCACAGATCAAGGCATGCTGCCGGAATCTTACCAGCGGCAAAGCCTGCCCGCGAAGTACGTTCGCCCTCACCTGAAGTGGCTGCGGCAGCTTCTCTGACGCGCAGCATATCTGCGGATTGCGGTCACACGTGACCTGATGGCCATGGAAGCCTCCTGCCTCGACGGCAGCAGACTGCCACTCGCAAGGCTGGGTCCATACCATCAGGTCACACGTTGCCCCGCATTTCCGGAGTGGATGGTGGAACTGCTGGGTCGGAGTTCCTGCGAGCTTACGTTTCACTTAAGAGTCTTTTGCTCGGTCGACGGATAAAGATCGCTGCCCCATATCCGGATTGTCCGCATATCGGGATTTACGTCAGTCATAGTTTGTGAATCATCAGCCACCTTGGTCCAGGTGCATCCAGCTGCTCTGCTGTCACATCCAACAGGTACGGACGTCGAATGAAGTTACTGCCGAGAAGGTTCTTAGAAAAAACCGGACCAGTGGACTACGCAGAGTGGAACTACCGACCCCTACTTGGCCTTATCTCGCGCAGCCGCTTCCGCCTGGTCCTCGAAATGATTCGGGGACGCAAATTTCAGCGTCTCTTGGAAATTGGCTATGGTAGCGGCGTCTTCATGCCCGAGCTTGCCGAGCACGCCGACGAACTGTGGGGAGTGGACATCCACTCGCGCGCCGAGGCCGTCTCCAAACGACTCCAGGAGTTCGGCACCCAGGTGCGGCTCTATACCGCGGATGTAAGCTCCATGCCCTTTCCCGACTGGCACTTCGATTGCATCGTGGCAATCAGCACTATCGAATTCATAGACGATCTGGATGCAGCCTGCAATGAAATCGACCGCGTGCTCAAGCAAGATGGATGTTTTCTCGTGGTTACGCCCACGAATTCTCCCATTGCTGACGCCGGCCTGAAGTTGCTTACCGGCAACAGTGCCAACAAGGACTTCGGCGATAGACGTTCGAAGCTTATTTCAACATTGAGAAAGCACTTTTGGGTCTGCGAAGAGCGGCGCTTCCCCGCATTTTCCGCTGTGAGGCTATACACGGGGTTAACGCTTGCTAGAGCTGGGAGCGAAAGACGAACCTGAATAATGCCGCCTCGATAGTAGGCCTGGCAGGGCGAGGCAGCACCGGGGTATGCTGCAAGACGGATAGCCCGGCTCAACCATTATGCGGGACGATCATGCTACGAGAGCAGTGGCCCTGTTTGTTGCGGCGCTCCTGGTGACCTACTTCGTCTTCCCCCAGGCGTACGACGAGCCTGCTCACGTCGTGTGTGGCATGGAGTGGCTCGACAACGGCACATTCATCCTCGAACCTTTGCCTCCTCCGCTCCCTCGGGCGGCTGCCGCCCTGGGACCTTACCTGGCAGGCATACGTCTGCCGGAGGTGCAATTGGTCCGCGACAAGAAGGGCACCAACTCGTACGACATCTATCCTGCAGGAAACGAGATCCTGAATGCGGGAGGACATTACTTCCGTAATCTGACTTTGGCGAGGCTGGGGGAACTTCCTTTCTTTTTCGTCGCTGTAGCCGTGGTGTTTTTCTGGGCGCGGAGATTGTACGGACCGTGGCCGGCGGCCTTTGCAGTCCTGCTGTTCACCACCATCCCCACGATTCTAGCTTTCGCCGGGTTGGCCTACGTCGACTTTTCCCTGGGAGCACTTCTCCCCTTCGCCCTTTTCGCTTTTACACGCTGGCTGGAAGCACCAACGATCGGACGCAGTGGAGTCCTCGGCCTTGCCAGCGGGCTTTCGGTCATCGCAAATCTCACGGCCCTGCTGTTTCTTCCTGTTTGTCTCATCCCGATTCTCATCTGCTGGTGGTGGTTCGGGGGTCGGGCGGAAAGCAACTTTATGAACGATCGGCGGCTCTTCGCAGGGGGCCTTGCAGTCGCGCTGGCCGTGACCTCCCTTGTCATTTGGGGCGGCTACAGGTTTTCAGTCAAGCCGTTGGATCAGGTCTTCGCAAAGCCGGTGGATGATGTGCGACGGCTGCCCATGCCGCACGCTGTGAAGCAGGTGGCGCTCAAAATCGTGGACCTCAATCCTAGCCTGCCCGCACCCGCATTCTGGAAGGGAGTCGTGGAAGCGTGGATGGTCAATAAAGAAAGCCGCCCAGCTTATGCGCTGGGACATGTCCGTCGCGGCGGATTCTGGTATTTCTATTGGCTGGCTGTGGGAGTGAAGACGCCTCTGGCACTTCTGCTGCTCACTAGCTTTGGGATTGCGCTAGCGCTTTTCTCCTCCAAACGTGACTGGCGCATCATGGCCCCCGCAGTTTCCGTGCTCGCGATCCTTGCGCTGGCCATGGTCGTGAAAGTAAACCTGGGAATCCGGCACATCCTCTTTATTTATCCGCTGATGAGCTTAACTGCAATTGGTTTCTCGGCTTTCCTTTGGGAAAGGCGAAGGCTCTGGCCCCAACTGGTTGCGCTCACGCTGCTTGGGTTGTTTGGCTGGCAGATCGTCGCTTCGGCCGCCATTCATCCTGATTACATTGCTTACTTCAACGAGATCGCCTCACGTCACAAGGACGATTATCTCCTGTTCGGTTGCGATCTGGATTGCGGTCAGGACCTGTGGCGACTGACTCACACTCTGAAGGCTCGCGGCATAACTCGTCTGAGCATCAAACTGGAAACCAGCGCCGACTTGAGTCGCATGGATCTGCCTCCATTTCATGTACTGGAACCCTATGAACGGGCGACCGGGTGGGTGGCGGCAAGCGTGCTGTTTACTCGTACCGGTCGGGCGATGTGGGACTTGAGCGACCCTCAGGGCTGGGCTTGGCTCAATGCATACCAGCCAGTGCAACAAGTGGGAAACACAATCCGGCTGTACTATATTCCAGAGGATCCGGCCGCGCTGCACCGGGTTCCCCCGCCGCACTCACAACAAGCACCTCGTCCCACCAGCCCCTATTATTAGCAAGTGAACCGGCTTGACCAGTTGCGTGCCTCGAAATTCGCTGCCGCAGAATCGGCCGCACAGTATACCGAACCCCCGCAGCCCCTGTTAGGACTAATCCACTATTGCAGAACTTTGCAGATTCATCTCCCTGATATAGTAAAGGGGACTTGTGATTTCAGTGACTTAGCTCTTGCACAATGGTCAGCGTTTTGCCCATATCAGGCGGCCTCCCCGATTCCGGCAAGTGTTTTGATAGGAGGTAGATGGCAAGTCGTCGTCCAGAGCCCCCTTCGTTTCCGCCAACCGGCGCAGGTGCCGTCTCCTGCCAGCGCCTTGCGGGCAATCCCAAAGTCTTATGTGTGTTTGGGACCCGGCCGGAGATCATCAAGCTCGCCCCCATCATCCAGGAACTCCGCCGTAACCCGGCTTCTGTGAGCGTTCGCACTCTGTCGTCCGGACAGCATACCGATCTGCTGGAGCCCCTGTTAGAACTGTTTGACGTCTGGCCAGATTTCGACCTGCGAGTCATGCGCTCCGAGCAGAGCCCCAATGAGGTCTGCGCACGCGCGTTGGAAGGCATGGGCCCGATCATCCGCGCGGAAGTCCCGGATTTGATCGTTATCCAGGGCGATACTACTACCGCCCTCGCGGCCGCCATGAGCGGCTTTCACTACCAAATTCCGGTTGCTCACGTGGAAGCGGGATTACGCTCTGGCGATTCGCTGAGTCCTTTTCCCGAAGAAATGAACCGCCGTCTCATCACTCGGCTGGCGAAGTATCACTTCGCCGCCACCGCAGGAAACCGCGCACAGCTCCTGGAAGAAGGTGTTCCGGCGGAGGACATTTTCGTCACCGGCAATCCGGTTGTGGATTCACTGCATTACATCCTGGAGAATTCCGTGCCCTCCGATCTCGTGGGCAGCCTGCTGCAGTGGGTTGGCGGCCGCAAGCTCATGGTGCTGACGACTCACCGGCGCGAAAACTTCGGCGGCACGATGCAGCAGAATCTGCGCGAGATTCGTGGGTTTGTGGAAGCGCACGAAGAGCTGTCTCTGATCTTCGCCGTGCATCCCAACCCGAATGTGGTTCAGGCAGCTAAGACAGAACTCGCCTCGCATCCTCGGGTGCACCTGATCAACCCATTGGGCTACGCAGATTTCATTCAGCTTGTCAGTCACGCCTGGTTGTTGTTGTCCGATTCGGGTGGTATTCAAGAAGAAGCGCCTTCGCTGGGCAAACCGCTTTTGATTTTGCGCAACAACACTGAGCGTCCGGAGGCAATCCAGGCTGGTACCGCAGTTCTTGTTGGGGATAAGCCGGGTGGCCTGGCGGCGATGCTTGATGCCGCTTACGGCGGCGCTCCCTGGTTTGAAAAGGCAAAACAAGTTCGGAACCCTTTCGGTGATGGCAAAGCTGCCCAACGAATTTCAAGGTTGATCCTCACTATCGTGGAAAGCAAGAAGGGCGCGACCTGCGAGGCGGCACGATGACTATCAGCGCGCCCAAACACGATCTGCTCACCGTCGTGCTGGAGGATTACTTCCAAGTCGGGGCCCTAAGCACCCTGATCAGCCCCCGACAGTGGTATCGCTTCGAGACGCGATTTGAGCGCAACACCCTCGAAACTCTGGAGCTGTTGAAACGGCATGATATCCGCGCCACGTTCTTCGTTTTGGGCTGGATTGCGGAACAAAATCCCCATCTGATTGCCGAGATCTCGAACCAGGGACACGAGATCGCTAACTACGGTTTCTACCATCGCAACGTGCGCCAGATGACGCGCGAGGAATTCCGCGAAGACGCGCGCCGCTCCCGGGATGCACTAGAGCTGGCTAGCGGCCGGAGAGTCATAGGCTTTCGCATTCCGCAGGGCCTGCGTTCCACCTCCGATCTGTGGATGCTCGACGTGCTGGCAGAAGAAAAGTATGTCTACGACTCAAGTGTTTTCCGATCGCTGCACAACGCGCATGGATTGAGGAACCGTACCGCCTACCAGCATCAAAGCAGCAGCGGCCAGCTTTGGGAATTCCCGCACGCCACGCTGAACTATCTTGGATTCCAATTGCCGATCTCAGGCGGAAACTATTTCCGCCAGATTCCTCACACCTTGCTAACGCATGCGGTTGCGAACTGGAAGAAAAATACGGGCGGTCCCTTCATGATTTTTTTCCCGGTCTGGGAGCTCGATCCCAACCTGCCGAGCATCAGTGCGGCGTCTTTCCTGACGCGCACCCGCCAATACCGGAACCTAGGCAAGATGAGCTGGGTACTGGCGGATTATTTCCGCAAGTGCAAGTTTGGCAGTATTGCTGACTATCTGAGCTGTGACACGCAGCCCGCCGCCATGCCGCGGGAAGAGCAGCCGATGCGAGTTGAAACTCCCTCCAAGCCGCTGCCGGAGAAGGCCACCAGAGTTCCCGTCACTATTGTCGTTCCCTGCTATAACGAGAGAAGGACGCTTGTGTATCTGGCCAACACGCTGAATAGCGTTTGCCAATTACTGGAGCATGACTACGTGGTTTCGCTGGTGTTCGTGGACGATGCCAGCACCGACGGCAGTTGGGACTTGTTGAACCGGCTGTTTGTTGACTGGAAGAACTGCAGGCTAGTGCAGCATCCGCAGAACCTCGGAGTTGCCGCCGCCATTCTGACTGGCATCCGTCATGCGAGAACAGAGGTCGTTTGTTCCATGGATTGTGATTGCAGCTACGATCCGCACGAGCTCATACAGATGCTTCCGCTACTGGAGGAAGATGTGGATCTGGTGACCGCTTCGCCCTATCACGCGGATGGCCGCGTAATGAATGTCCCCGGGTGGCGACTGACGCTCTCCAAGGGGGCATCCTGGCTTTACGGCAAGGTTCTTCGCCACAAGCTTGCCACTTACACCAGTTGCTTCCGAGTCTATCGCCGCAGCAAGGTCTTGGACCTGCAGCTGAGAGAGTTCGGATACCTCGGCGTGGCCGAGACTCTGGCCTTGCTAGACCTCCAAGGCGCAAGTATTCGTGAATTTCCTACCACGTTGCACGTGCGTATTCTCGGTTACTCCAAAATGAAAGTCGCAAAAACGGTTGTCGGACATCTCCGTAACCTGTGGCGGATACGGCGCATGCGCCAATTCATCGATCGCAATGCCCATGTGCCGCGAGGCTCCGTAACGACTGCAGAACTCCTGCAACCTGCTAATAAACTGGAGAGGACTGTTCATGACCAGTAGTTCCATACTTCGTCGACCCATCATGAGCTTGCCTTCGGATCAGGACAACACTGGCCGCGACCTTGGAGCAGAGGAACTCGCTCTGCTCGAGCAGTGTATTCATTCGGGAACTTTGACCAGCACCAAGGGTTCCTTCACCAAAATTCTGGAGGAACGTTTCGCGGCCACTCTCGGGGTGAAGAAGGCGCACGCCTGCTCCTCCGGCACTGCCGCGGTGCACATCGCCGTGGCTGCTATCGATCCCAATCCCGGGGATGAAATTGTGACTACGTCCATCACCGACATGGGCGCTCTCACCCCGATCCTGTACCAAGGCGCGATTCCGGTCTTCGCCGATGTCGATCGCTTTACTTTGAACCTGACGGCTGCCACCATTGAGCCCTGCCTGAGCGAACGTACCAAGGCTATCATCGTTACTCACCTGTTCGGGAATGCCTGCGAGATGGGCGAGATTATGGAACTGGCCCACTCCCGCAACATTCCTGTGATTGAAGATTGCGCCCAGGCATTCCTAGCGCGCTGGCGGGGACAGTACGTCGGC
>QHZR01000253.1:0-2220 GCA_003224755.1 Acidobacteriota bacterium | reverse complement strand
ATGACGACGGGCGAAGGCGGGATGGTAACGAGTAATGACGAAGCCCTCGCGCGCCGCATGTTCCTGCTCATCAACAAGGCGTGGGGCTATGGCGATGCCAATCCTGATCACTACTTCCTGGCGCTGAACTATCGTGTCAGTGAACTGCAGGCGGCAGTCGCGTTGGCTCAACTTGGTAAGCTGCATTCGGTGGTGGGTCGCCGGTTGGCCTCTGCCAGCAAACTGACCAGCATGCTGGTCGGTATGTGCGGGATTCAGACTCCGAGGGTTACCGAAGGGTCCGTCCACGTCTATTGGAAATACTGCCTAAACGTCGATGGCGCTACGATCCGCGAGGGTGCTGTAGGCTTAGCAAAATTGCTCAAGGAGCGCGGCATTGCGTGCGCACCCCGCTACATCCAGAAACCTACTTTCATGTGCGAGATCTTCCAGAAGCGCCGTACCTTCGGAAACAGCCAGTACCCGTTCACGCTGGCACGTCCGGAGGCGGTGAATTACGACAAGTCCCGGTTCCCCCTCACCTTCAAAGCGCTTGAAGATGTGCTCATACTCCCGTGGAACGAGCGCTACACACAGGAGCACGTCGAGTACATCGCCGAGTGCATTCAGGAGTCGGTGGAGCAACTCACGATATGAGTCATAAGCCGGTAAGGTTTGGAATTGTAGGTGCAGGAGCCATAGCGCAGGTTTATGCTCTGGCGTTTGAATCTTGTCCGTTGGCTGAAGTCGTCGGTGTGGCCGATCCGCGTCAGGAAGCGGCCGCAGCGCTGGCCGCTAAACTCAAATGCGAGAGCTTCGCGTCGTACTCGGCTATGGTGGACGGAGTCAGACTTGATGCCGTTCTGATTTCCACGCCGACCAACACTCACCCCGACATATGCGTGGACTTCCTCCATCGTGGGGTCGCGGTGCTGTGCGAAAAGCCGCTGAGCATCGACGTACCAGGCGCAGTGCGCATGGTCGAGGCTGCCCGCACCACAGGCGTGAAGATGACCATGGCTTCCAAGTTTCGTTTCGTGGAAGACGTGGCGCGGGCAAAACATCTCGTAGCCTCGGGCATTCTGGGCGAAGTTGTGATGGTGGAGAATTTCTTCGCTTCGCGCGTAGATATGGCAAAGCGCTGGAATTCCGATCCAGCCGTCAGCGGTGGTGGCGTGTTGATCGACAACGGCACCCACTCCGTCGACCTCATGCGCTACTTCGTCGGTCCGTTGAAAGAAATCCACGTGGTCGAAGGCAAGCGCAGTCAGAATCTTCTGGTCGAAGAAACCGTTCACGTGTTCGTCCGCGGCAGCGGTGGGGTTCTCGGCACGATTGATCTTTCGTGGTGCATCAACAAAGAACTTGAGAGTTACTTGCGCATTTATGGCTCTGAAGGCACGATTTCTGTGGGCTGGAAGGAATCCAAATTCCTTCTCTCCGGAAGCCGCGAGTGGAAAGTTTTCGGCAGGGGCTATGACAAGGTCCATGCCTTCCGCAGCCAGATTGATAACTTCTGCAAGGCGTTCCGCGGAGAAGAGATGCTGCTGCTCTCACTCGACGAAGCACTGGCCTCGGCGCACGTGATTGAAGCGGCTTATGCCTCGTTACGTCAGTCGCACTGGGTATCAATTCCTTTAGCTTTGAGTGAGTCGCCCGTAGTCATAGGCGGCCAGCCTCACGCAGCACGGCCTGGGGCTCGTAGAGTCTGACCGCTATGCCAGTATCTGTGATCTGTTCAGAACCAGCAAGACATGCTCAGAACCCGTTTCCCAAACGTTCGCATTCACCCGACTGCTCTGATTGAAGAAGGTGTCCGCATCGGTGTCGGATCATCGGTCTGGGATAACGTGCACATTCGCCACGGCGCTGAGATCGGAGAACAATGCATTCTCGGCGAAAAATCCTATGTCGCTTGTTACGTGAAGATTGGTAACCGGGTCAAGATCAATGCGTTCGTCTACATCTGTACCGCGGTAACCATCGAAGACGGAGTCATGATCAGCGCCGGGACAGTCTTCACCAACGACCGGTTTCCCCGTGCCACGACTCCTGACCTCAAACAGTTGCGGTCCTCGGAACCTGACGAAGAAACACTCCCGACGAGGGTTTGCACCGGCGCTACGATTGGAGCCCAGTGTACGATCGGCAACGACCTCAGCATCGGACGTTTCGCCATGGTCGGCATGGGATCGCTTGTCACAAAGAGTGTCCCCAACTTCCACTTGGTGATTGGCCATG
>QHZR01000130.1 GCA_003224755.1 Acidobacteriota bacterium | reverse complement strand
CTCCCCAAGGTGGACGCAAACACCCGCACCAGGAATTCACGCCGGTGGACACCACCAACATCCTGTTTATCTGCGGAGGCGCTTTTGTAGGTTTGGACAAAATCATTGGCCGCCGTGCGGGCAGGAAATCATTAGGCTTCAAAGCTGAAGAAGACCAACCAGAGCCAGTGATCGAGCGCAAGCGCAATTTCGAGCTGCTCAGCGAAATACAGCCGGAAGATTTAATCAAATTTGGACTCATCCCAGAGTTCGTAGGCCGTTTGCCTGTGGTGGGCGTGCTAGAAGACCTCGACGAAACTGCCCTCATCGAAATCCTCACCCGCCC
>QHZR01000131.1 GCA_003224755.1 Acidobacteriota bacterium | reverse complement strand
TCAAGATTACGGCACCCATGCCGATCAGGCAGCGATCTCCGATGGCACAACCATGGAGTGTGACGGAATGCCCCACAGTCACATACTCGCCGATGAACACGCCATATTGTTCTTTCATCCCGTGCAGCACGCTGCAATCCTGGATATTCGAATACGCACCGACGCGGATTGAATGCACGTCTCCGCGCAACACCGCGTTCATCCAAACGCTGGCATGCTCGCCCAGCGCTACGTCGCCGATGATCTGCGCGGACTGATCCACGTAACAGGACGCGGGAATCGTCGGCGAGATGCGATTGAATGAGCGAATCATTCGAAAACAGCACCCAGCATTCAGCATTCAGCACTTCGGGAGTGTGCCGCTCCTTGCGCGGACTTGAACTGGCGAGTGCTGATTGCTGGATCTCAAATCCTACCAAAATTTCCCATTGCGGAAAGCGTGCGCAGGATTTCTGCAAACATCACTGACGAATTCGGGTGCGTCGTGCTATACGATGAGCGTCTCCCGTCGAGGCTGGACTCACTTCTGCGCGGAGTGAATCCATGCTGCGTTGCATTTTTTCTCTTGCTGCCTTCGTCACGATTTCATTTTATGCCTGGCCCAGGACAGCTCGACCGGAGCAATCCGCGGGACCGTTCTCGATCCATCGGGCAACCGAGTTGCCGGCGCAACTCTTGCCCTAGTGAACGACGCGACAGGAGCTCACTACGAGCAAACCTCAGGCCACAATGGCCAATTCGCGTTCGAGCTGTTGCCCCCAGGCGACTACTCTGCCCGCGTCACTGCCGAGGGTATTCGGGTGCGAACAACGTATTCCTCGATCCCTCAAGCCCGGTCGCAACTTACGGCATCTCCGACAATGGCGTCGAGCACGTCGCAACCGAAACCGCCACCGCATCGCTCACCAGCGCTCTTTCCTGGCGGCTGATCAGCCACCTGAATCATTCAACCTGTTCAACCGATTGAACCGGCGATTTCAGCTTACTGATGACGGCACCATGAGCAACGCCGCACGGTTCAATTACCGGAACAAAGCACATTGGAATCAATTACTTCCCTGCTTATTTCCAGGTGCCGATGAATTTCATGAAGGCCACGAGTGCTTACGCTCCTCGGCAATTGCAGTTTGCTCTGAGAATGTCGTTCTGAAAACTTCGCCCTCGGCCGCAAAAGCGCGACTAGGATGGGCATCTCCTTCGGGAATTTATTCTCGAAGAATTTCCATATAGGTCTTGACTTTACATGGCTATCTTGCAATAACTAACGAGTTCAACCAGGACCAGTTTGGGGGTGTAGTTTCTTTGGCAGAAGTTCGATTGCAGGAAGGCGAGTCGCTCGAAAACGCCCTGCGTCGCTTTAAGCGTAAAGTTCAGACCGAGGACATCATTAAGGAAGTGAAACGTCACTCCTTTTACTTGAAACCCGGCGAGAAGAAGCGGGTGAAAGAAGCGCTGGCACGTAAGCGCGCCCGCAAGAAGACACGCAAAGAGCAGGAGTAACGACGATGGGCCACGCTGATGAACGTGGCCCATCCGCTTTCACGAAGCGTCACTCAAAAGCATTCACGTCCTGATGAATTTTTCTTAAGCAGTGACCGCGCTACTTTCCCCGGCGCGGAGGGCCGAACCCAGGGAAGAAGTGCAAAGTTAAGGGGGGACAAGGCACACGCATTCGCGTAAATCACTAGAGCTGCGCGTTTGTGGGGTGCACCAGGCCAAAGGAGCTCGCGATGGAATTCCAGGACAGGACGCTGAAGTGCATTGACTGCGGTTCGGATTTTGTTTTTACCGCCGGCGAACAACTATTTTTTCACGACAAACAATTCAGGAACGAGCCCAAGCGCTGCAAAGCGTGCAAAACCAGGCGCGTTTCAGTTTTGGGTGCCGCACCCCAAAGACCGGCGTTCCAAGGCCATACCGCCGGGCATAACAAAGTCGAGACGCAAGCCGTCTGCTCACAATGCGGCAAAGAAACCACGGTCCCGTTCCGCCCCACTCAAGGCAGACCGGTCTTTTGCCGAGATTGTTTTCGAGACAAAAGACACGCCGCCAGCGCTTGAGCCCGGACTCCTCGGTAAAACGGCCTCAGCTCGCCTTCTGCTGTTTTTGAGAGTAGCGGGCTTCAGCCTGCGTGGAATGCCCGTTCGGTGCGGCATTGATTGCCGACTGCTTGTCGTCCTCGTGCTGCACGAGCAACGCTTCAATCTGCCGTAACAGGTCCTGTGTGCCAATCGGCTTCACTAAGAGCGATTGCGCACCGTCGTGTTTCCAGTCCAGATTGCGTGGCGGGTATGCGGTGAGCAATGCAGTTGCGGGATTGTAAGTCTGTGCCCGCGCCGCCCGAATCACATGAAAGCCGGCATCGTCGGTCTCCATGCGTGAGTCGGTGATCACCATTTCGTAAATGCCGGATGAGAGTTTCTGCAATGCTTCCGCTGCGGAGCCGGCCGTTTGCACGTCAAATTGATTCAGCTCCAGCACTGCCTTTAGGGTAAGCAGCACCGTGACGTCATCGTCCACCAATAAAATTCTACGTTTCATTGATACCTCGTACACGGCAAGCGGCGCAGACGCTCCGGCATGAGCGACCGGTAGACGACATACGCTAGTATAGTTCGGTGTCCAGCTTTTACATAGAAAATTTCGGCTGCCGCGCTACCCAGGCCGACGGCGCCGCTATCGAGCACCAGTTTCGCGAGCTGGGGCTGGACCGAGCGCCCGACAGGAACGCCGCCCGCTACGTAGTCCTGAACACCTGCGCGGTTACCGCTTCCGCCGAACAGGATGCGCGGGCCGCCATCCGGCGGACCAAAAGGCAGAATCCTGGCTGCAAAATCGTGGTTACTGGCTGCTATGCCCAACGCGTACCCGCCGAAATCGCAGCTTTGCCGGGAGTCTTTGCGGTGGTAGGAAACTCGCACAAGAGTAACTTGGCACAGATCGCCCTGAGGAAGGACTCGGAGAAGGGCGGTTATGAGGAAGGTTGTTTCGTTCCCGCTTCAAGCTTGAGTGCTCCGCCGGGCGCGGAAATCTTTGTCTCTGACATTTTTGCGCACACCGAACTGCTTGCCGCGCCGGTATTCGATTCCGCGAATGAGCGCACTCGTCCCAATCTGAAGATCCAAGATGGCTGCAATAATCGCTGCTCATTCTGCATTATTCCATCCTTGCGAGGACGCAGCCGGTCGCTTCCGCTGGAAGAGGTTGTACGCGAGATAAATCAGCTGGTGGAGGCTGGATATCGAGAGGTCGTGATCTCCGGAATCAATCTGGGGAGATGGGGGCGGGATCTTAGTCAGCCAATGTGGGGCGGGCGCCCAGGCCCGCCGAAATTTGAAGAGTTGATCATCGCCATTCTCGATGAGACGTCCCTCGAAAAGCTCCGCATCTCTTCTGTCGAGCCGATGGACTGGAGCGACTCGCTCATTCAGCTAATGGCCGACTGCCCACGAATCGCGAAGCATGCGCACGTGCCTTTGCAGTCTGGAAGTGATGCTGTGCTGCGGCGCATGCATCGCAAATACCGGCCTTGGCACTATCGCGAGAAGATCGAAAAGATTCGGGCCGCCATGCCAACCGCTGCGATCGGCGCAGATGTTATGACGGGATTCCCTGGCGAAACCGAAGCTGAGTTCGAAGAAACTCGGCGGATGATCGAAGACCTGCCATTCACGTATCTGCACGTCTTCACATTTTCAGCGCGGCCTGGAACGCCGGCGGCAACAATGCCGAATGAAGTGCCGGTGCGAGTGGCCCGAGAAAGGAACCGCATTCTGCGTGAGTTAGCTGCCGAGAAGAAGCATGCCTTCATGCGTTCTTTTATAGGCACACCGCTAACGGCCATCACGCTGAGCACGGTCAACGAAGGCGCTGATGGGGCATGGATTGAGGCCCTGACGGACAATTATTTGAAAATGGCAATCTGGGGAAGGCATCAGTCAAACCGATGGTTTCGCACGGTCGTCGAGGGCCTTGAAGGCGGGGAATTGATAGCGAGCGTTCGACCATGACACGTGGGACAGGCGGCCCACCTGTCCCAGGTGAGTATTGTAGAGACGTTGCTTGCAACGTCTCCTTATGTGCGACCGAGGTCACGCCCGAGACGTAGCAAGCTACGCCTCTACGAATCGGCAACGAACGCTTCACAAATTTTGCTTCCCACAGGAGCGCGCAGCAGTCTCATAGATTATGCAAATTGCAGGCACGGAGGTCTGGCCTAAAACAAGCTTCGGAATTCTGTTAGTTGTACTTCTTCTTTTCACGGCGAGTTTCGCGCAGGCCCCGGCGACTTCGCCCGCAGCAGCCCCCGCGAGTTCGCCCGACTTTTATGATCCGCTCCCTCAGGACACGGGAGAGGCAGGGCTCAAACTCCAGCTTCGAAAACTTCAAACTACCGGCCGGCTGATGATGGTGGTCGCGCATCCGGATGACGAAGATGGCGGCCTGCTCACGCGTGAGGCACGTGGTAAGGGCGTACAAACGCTGCTGATGACGTTGACTCGCGGCGAGGGCGGGCAGAACGAAACTGGCAACACTTTTTCCGATGAACTGGGGGTGCTGCGAACGCTTGAACTTCTTGCAGCCGACAAATATTACGGAGTCGAGCAACGCTTTAGCCGCGTCGCCGATTTCGGCTACTCAAAAAGCCCTGAAGAAACCTTTCAGAAGTGGGGCGGCCACGATGTGCCGCTTGCGGACATCGTGCGGGTCATTCGCGAGTTCCGTCCTGACGTTCTGATTGCGCGCTTTTCCGGAACGAGCCGCGACGGCCATGGCCACCACCAGGCATCGAGCATGCTTACCCAGGAAGCATTCCGCGCCGCCGCCGATCCGAACCGCTTTCCAGAACAGATCAAAGAAGGGTTGCAGCCCTGGCAGCCGAAGAAGCTGTACATCGGAAATGTATGCGGCTTTGGAGCTACAACTTGCCCCGATGAGAACTACACGATCCAGCTGAACACTGGCGAAGTCGATCCCGTGCTGGGGATGTCATATGTGCAGTTCGCTGTCGAAGGGCTAAAGCACCAGCAATCGCAGGGATTGGGCGACATTAAAGTCCCCTCCGGTCCGCGCTATGCGTTCTATAAGCTCGTGGATTCCGTCGTGCCGAACACGAAAGACGAGAAGGGGCACGAGATGGATTTGTTCGACGGAGTTGATACAAGCCTACCCGGACTCACACGCGGAGTTGCAGATGAACTGAATGATGTGCCCTGGTTATTGCCAACGCTCAAGAAGATAAGTGGGAGGGATCTCTCCGACGTGAATTCGCTTTCGGATAATGCTGTTGAACTAAGAGACATGGTTGAAAGGTTAAAGGAAAGCGATCTCGACACACCTTTGAAATCTCCATTGGAATGGGCGCTTTCAGAGAAGCAAGACCAAACGGAGCACGCGCTGAATCTAGTCCTCCACCTGGGGTTTACGGCCGAGGTTGCGCCGCCGCAGGGCGCTGGCGCGGCACCTCCGTCCCGCGCCCAGGCCCTGACGCCGGTCTCGCCGGGGCAAAAGCTAATGGTAGTTGGGAAACTACACAATGGATCGAAAAGGTATTGGCTTACGATTCGGAGCGCTACACTTATTTCCTCTGAAAGCTGGGTGAGGCGCGTACATTCCGAACACGTCACAATCGCGCCGGGCGAAGACTACTATGCCAATTTCGCAATTCAGGTTCCCGCGAATGCGCCCATTACACGCCCTTACTGGAACAGAAATGATCCTGCCAGGGATACCGTGTACGAGGTTGACGCGAAATATCAGACGCTTGGGCTACCGCCTTCTCCACTCCACCTCAATGTTGAATATGAAATCGCCGGCCACAAAGGTCTGCACTCACCCGCCCCCGAATTCCTCAAAAAGAAACATGCGAGAGAACTCCCGGAGGGGGCGATCGGCGCTGATGTTCGGGTCGGATTCAGGGACGATCACGGAGTTGAACGTCGCATCCCGCTCGCGATTACCCCCGCAGTTTCACTCGCCCTGGAGCCGAGCGAGAGGGTGCTGTCGGTGGCGGAGGGAAAAACGAGCATGGCGCAAGCCCAGGCCTACTCAAATCTGACCGGAACGATAGGCGGTACGTTGCATCTGGCAGTCCCCAACGGCTGGCGGTCAGAACCCTCCACGTTAAGGCTGTCAGCGTCGAAAAGAGGAGAAAAAAGACAGTCCGATTTCACTATCACTCCCGCGAACTTACAAGAGGGCCAAGCCGAGATTCGCGCCGCCCTCGACTCCGGTCGAATCTCGTACACAGAAGGCTACACCCGTGTCACCCGCGAAGACCTCGGCTCGTTCTACTACTTTCAGCCCGCGGTCCAACACGTCAGCATCGTGGATGTGAAAGTTCCCAAGGACCTGAAAGTCGGCTACATCATGGGCGCCGGGGACGATATTCCAACTGTCCTACAGCAGATCGGGATGAACGTCACGCTCATTCCAGCCGAGAAGATCACCACCGAAAACCTGACACAGTATGGAAGCATCGTTCTGGGCGTGCGCGCCTACGACACGCAGAAAGAATTGGTCGCGAACAATAAGAAGCTACTCGATTTCGTTTCGGCCGGCGGAACATTGATGGTTCAGAACAACAACAGCGTTGGAGATTTCAATAGCGGGCACTTCACTCCCTACGACGCCGAACTAAGCCGTGCTCGTGTTTCTGTCGAAGAGGCACCGGTGCAGATACTCGCTCCGGACGATCCGGTTTTTCATTATCCGAATGAAATTTCGCAGAAAGACTTCGACGGCTGGGTGCAGGAGCGCGGTCTGTATTTCATGGACAAGTGGGACGACCACTTCAAGCCGCTGCTCTCGTGCCACGATCCGAATGAGGCGGATCAGAACGGCGGGCTACTCGTCGCGAAATATGGCAAAGGCACTTACATCTACACGGGGTACGCGTTCTTTCGGCAGTTGCCAGCGGGAGTGCCGGGAGCGATCCGGTTGTTTGTAAATTTGGTGAGTGCAGGGACGGCAGCTTCTAGCCACTAGCTTCTGGGTGCTGACGATCAAAGTCTTCATTGTCATTCCGAATGGCTTTAGCCATGAGGAACCTGCTTTTCGAGCGGCGCAGGCAAACAGCAGGGTTCCTCACCACTGAAGTGGTTCGGAATGGCAGCACTCGAGGAGTGCGGGATTGCTCGGAATTAGCAGCTCCGCACGTAGCAAACAGTTCCAGGCTCGTCGCTCTTCGCTCGAAGCTAACTCAATGTCCACCGTCCCCCAGCCCGTGTCCCCCCCTAAACTCATCCGTGGCATTGGCCTGGGCGGCGCCACCGCGCTGAACATGATTGACATGATCGGCGTGGGGCCGTTCATCACCATGCCGCTCGTGGTGGCCGCAATGGGAGGCCCACAGGCGCTGCTCGGCTGGATTCTAGGAGCTCTGCTTGCGATTTGTGACGGGCTGGTTTGGGCCGAACTCGGGGCGGCGATGCCGGGATCGGGCGGATCGTATGTGTATCTTCGCGAAATTTATGGCCCCAAGCGCCTAGGCAAACTGGTTTCGTTTCTCTTCATTTGGCAGCTCTCATTCAGCGCGCCATTGTCCATCGCTTCTGGCGCGATCGGATTCGCGAAGTACACCGCTTACTTATTGCCCGGTCTTGAAACGCAATACGCGGCGCGGCAAGTGAGCTTGCAACTGCCGCTGCTTGGTACTCTGAAACTGGCATGGGTGGTGGCGGGCACAACGTTCCTCGCCATCGGCATTGTCGCCCTCGCAATGTTGCTGCTGTATCGCCGAATCACACAAATTGGACGCATTTCCAAGCTGCTCTGGCTCATCGTTATCGCGACAATCGGCTGGATCATTGTGGCTGGATTTACCCACTTCAATTCCGCGCGCGCCTTCAGTTTTCCTGCCGGCGCATTCTCTCTCGATAAAAATTTCTGGTTCGGACTCGGCTCGGCCATGCTGATCGCAACTTACGATTATTGGGGGGCGTATAACGTGTGTTTCATCGCTGACGAACTGAAAGAACCCGGAAAGACAATTCCCCGAGCGGTGTTGCTATCCATTCTGCTGGTAGCAGGTCTATACCTTCTGATGAATCTCAGCGTCCTCGGGGTGGTTGACTGGCACGAGATGTTAACGGCTGCACAGTCCAACAATAAGCTGTACATACTTTCTGTTTTCATGCAGCGAATTTACGGCGCATGGGCGGCGAATCTTGTAACTGTGCTGGTGATGATAACGGCCTTCGCGTCGGTGTTCTCTTTGATCCTCGGTTATTCCCGGGTGCCATACGCTGCGGCGCTCGACGGCAACTATTTCAAGGCCCTCGCCCGTGTGCATCCAGTGCATCAGTTTCCGCATATTTCGCTACTCGCGCTGGGAGGCGCCGGCATACTGTTTTGCTTTTTCCCTTTGTCCGACGTAATCTCGGCGCTGGTGGTTATTCGCATTCTTCTGCAGTTCATTCTTCAGGCGGTTGGGGTAATCGTGCTTCGCATCCGCAGGCCGGAACTGCCCCGGCCCTTCCGCATGTGGCTTTACCCTTTGCCCGCAATTCTTGCTTTCGCCGGATTCGCCTACATCGTCGTGAAGCGGCACGAGGCACTCAAAGAAATCCGTTATGCAGCTGTCATAGTTATTGCCGGCCTCGTCATTTATGCGGTGCGCGCGTTCCGCAATCGAGATTGGCCTTTCACTCAGCCGCTCGCTTCCCCCGCTGAAATTCAGGCTAGCTGATGGCAGACTCTTTGAACGCTCCGATGCCCCAATTAGCCGCCCATGGCACCGCATGGGACCCACTGCGTGAGCCTCTGTTCCGCTCGTTATGGTTTGCCGCGGTGATTTCCTACACCGGCACCTGGATGCAAAACGTCGGCGCGGGCTGGCTGATGACACAGCTCACCATGGATCCTTTCAAGGTGGGCCTGGTGCAGGCTGCAACCACACTGCCGGTGTTCCTGGTAATTCTGCCAGCGGGCGCTTTGGCTGACATGGTGGACCGCCGCCGTTTTCTGCTGATCACGCAAGCTTGGATGGTCGTCGCGGCGGGGCTGCTCGGAATTTTTACGTTGCTCGGCTCCATCACGCCGTGGATCTTGTTGCTATTTACTTTTGTGCTGGGTCTGGGAGCGGTGATGAATGATCCCGCTTGGCAAGCGATTACGCCGGAAGTTGTTTGCCGCGAAAACCATGCCCCGGCAGTGGCCCTCAATTCCGTCGGATTCAACGTCGCCCGCGCCGTCGGGCCAGCGCTCGGCGGATTGGTGATTGCCGCGACCAGTTCGGGAGTCGCGTTCCTGATGAATGCAGCTTCATTTTTTGGCGTGATTTTTTTTCTGTATCGCTGGAGGCGCCCGCACTTCGAAAATACCGGGAGCGGAAGAGTATTCGAATCCATGCGTGCCGGATTCCACTACGTGCGTTCGGCGCCAATTGTGCATTGCGTCCTGGTTCGCACTGCGGCATTCAGCCTTGCCGCAAGTGCTTTGCTGGCGCTGTTACCACTCATTGCGCGTTCAAGCTGTGAATACGGCGCTACCGGATATGGATTGCTGTTGGGCTCTTTCGGCCTTGGTGCACTCGCCGGAGCGATGTTGCTGCCTCGCATGCGAACACTCTTCTCCGTGGATGGCGTCGTTACAGCTGCGATCTTTCTATTTGCTCTTATGACTTTCGCCGCTGGTCGCGTGCATATTTTTCATTGGTTGGCGCTTGTCTTATTTCTTAGCGGCGCAGCCTGGATCGCGATTCTTGCCTGCCTAAACGTAGCCGCCCAAACCATGTCCCCTCCGTGGATGCGGGCGCGGGCACTCTCCATGTATTTGCTCGTACTGCAGGGTGGTATGGCTATTGGCAGCGCCGCGTGGGGGGCACTGGCGACAAAAATCGGTATCCCGAATACAATGCTCTGTTCCGCAATAACGTTAATCTTGGGCTTGCTTACGGTGCGGCGTTACCGGCTCACCGTGAAGGAACTTGAATTGGCGCCGGCCGTGGTTAGAGATTGACGTCCTTCGCGGAATCTAAAAACCGCACACAAATAGGAGATGCTATGCGCAAGAAGTCGCTGTTGGGATTCTTAGCTGTACTTGGTTGTTCCATGGTTTCGCTCGGCCAGATGGCATCGCCTCCGCCCGCGAAAACACCCGGGGACGCGATCAATGCACCTTTGAGCATTGCGGAACGCGAGTTCGTATCCGCCGCGGATGCAATGCCGGAAGACAAATATTCTTTCGCGCCGAGCACCGGAGAATTCAAAGGCGTCCGCACATTCGCTGAGCAAGTAAAACATGTCGCTGCCGTCAACTACGTTTTCGGAGCGAGCATTTTGCAGGAGAAGCCGCCGGTCGATACGGGTGAAGAAAAAGGACCTGCGTCGGTCAAGAGCAAAGCCGAAATCATGAAGTTCCTGAAAGACTCTTTCGCCTATCTGCATAAAGCGGTGGATTCAATAACTGACAAGAATCAATTGGATCAGGTGTCGCTCTTCGGAGAGATGAAGCTCGCGCGACTTAGCGTGGGCTCATTTTCGAGTGCGCATGTCATGGACCATTACGGGCAAATGGTCGAATATCTCCGGATGAATGGAATTGTCCCGCCAGCCAGCCGACAGCAGAATCAATAGAACCTGCCGCCGATTACGCGGATGTCGCGGACTTGAAATGTTAATATCCGCGAAAATCCGCGTGAATCCGCGGCGGAATTTTGAAATTGGACGCAACCTTGGTGCCAACTTTTTCGGTTTCGCCCCTTGCGGAAGTGTGCAGCTTTCACTTAGCATCCGTGATGAAAGCCGACCTGCGGGTTTGGTGATGGCGGTAACCGATTTTTGAACCAATGCCTGAATGAACGGGGCCTGACTCGAAATTAAGATCCGGTGTGCCACGCTCCGCCATGCGGAGAGGCCTAAAGGGTCTCGGAGGGCTCCAACGTCTACCGACGGTTCATTCTCGGCCCGTCACACGGTCCAGTGGGTCGGCTTGAAATTTTATCGGATCATCGGATGATCGGGTCATCCGGTGATTTTGAATCGCTGCGGAATTGGGCTTTAGATTGCCCGATGATCCGATCGCGAGATCGCCCGATTTCCCCGTCCTGCCCGCATCTAATAAACTAGATTCGTGTTCCCCCGACTCCTTCAATTCGGCCATTTTGGAATACCTACGTATGGCGTGCTGGTCGCCCTCGGGGTTCTTGTCGGCCTCTGGATCAGCGTTCGCAATTCTGCCAAGCAGGGCATAAGAGCTGAGAATGCCTGGGATTTTGGCATTGCAGTCGTTCTTGCCGGAATCGTTGGCGCCAAAGTGTTATATGTGATTCTCGACTGGCGCACAGGGCATGCCTACGGCCAGAATCTCCGCGACATTTTTTCGCTCGACACATTGCAGGCCGGCGGCGTGTTCTCGGGGGGCCTAGTGGCCGCGTTTGTGGTGGCGGCATGGTTCCTTCGCAAACATCAAATGCCTGCATTGGCAACTTGTGATGCCTTCGCTCCGGGGCTTGCCATGGGTCACGCGATCGGCCGGCTGGGGTGTTTCGCCGCTGGCTGCTGCTACGGAAAACCGACGACTCATTTCTGGGGTGTGACGTTTACGAATCCCCTCGCAAATCAGCTGGTCGGAACGCCTTTGCACGAAGCGCTTGAGCCGACTCAACTATTCGAGTCCGCGGTTGAGTTGAGTATTTTTCTCTTCCTCACCTGGATGTTCAAGCGAAAGAAATTTGATGGCCAGATTTTTGGCGCGTATTTGTTCCTCTATGGCATCGCGCGTTTCTTCATTGAATTTTTGCGCGGAGATCCCGGCCGCGGTTCCGTTTTCGGGGGAGTTCTGAGCGGCACGCAGCTGATCGCAATTGGACTAGTGCTCACTGGTGGCCTGATCTGGTATCTGCGGCCTGCGCCTAAGATTGTGTTGGCCGCAAGTGGACCGCAATCCGTCTCGCACACCCAAAGTGAATAACGCCCAGCTCTCATCTAACTTTCCATGCCTGATCGAATCAACATCAATAATGCGCCCGCTAAGGAATTGACCCCGCTTCCCGGGATCGCCAAAAACGTCGCCTACAACATTGCAAACCATCGGAAACGTCATGGCTACTTCACGCATTGGGAGGAACTTTTGGAGGTAAAGGAGTTTCCCCGGCAAGCCCTGCCCAAAATCAAAGCGCGGGCCGCTTTGTTCCCCGTCGAAGGATTGCGTGACGTAGGGCTCGGTCCGCGAAGGATATACGAAGGCGATTCGCGCAACCCGCAGCGCCGATCGATTTAAGAAGAGCGCCTGACCTGCTTCCTGGAAGGGTGACTCGGCCTATAATCGGCGTCACTGTGTCCCAGGCAAAGTTGGCCGTCACCACAGAGCATGCGGGAAAGCGGTTGGACCAATTCCTCGTCACTCAGCTCGGCAGTACCAGCCGCGCCCGCGTACAGGAGTTGATTGCCCAGCACCAGATTCTGGTGGACGGAAGTCCTGCGAAGCCTTCTCTGCGACTGCGTGGTGAGGAGCAGATCGAAGTTCTGGGAGAGCTGGATCGACCGCCACTACGTGCCATCAGCGAAGACATATCCCTCGACGTGGTTTACGAAGACGACGATCTGGCGGTAATCAACAAGCCTGCGGGAATGATGGTGCACGCCGGCGCGGGCGCTACCGAAGACGCGCGCAATCGCGGAACCCTCGTCAACGCCTTATTGCATCACTTTGGCGTGTTGTCTGCTGTCGGAGGCGAGTTGAGGCCCGGGATCGTGCATCGCCTGGACAAGGACACCAGCGGCCTGATCGTGGTGGCCAAGAACGACGTGGCTCATCGAGCGTTGTCTGCTGAGTTTGCCGGTCGGCGAGTCAGGAAAACCTACATCGCACTCGTACATGGCTGGCTGCCAAGTGACCGCGGCACGATCAACAGCTCAATTCAGCGCGATGCGATTCGCCGCATCCGCATGACTACCCGGCGCAGCGGCGGTCGAGAGGCCATGACGCGTTATGAAGTGCAGCGGCGGATTCAATCGGACTTTGGGAAGTTCACGCTTTTGCGGGTGGAAATCGCCACCGGGCGGACTCACCAGATTCGAGTGCACATGGCGTCCCTGGGACATCCGGTCGTGGGCGATACTTTGTACGGAGCACCTCGTGAAATTCGCGGCCGCACCGAGCAGCGGGCGGACCTGGAGGGCCGCCCCTACACAACAATTTCGTTGCCGCGCAATTTTCTGCATTCAGCAGAAGTTCAGTTCATGCATCCTCGTACGGGAGAAATGCTTAAGTTCGTCAGTCCCATTTCGGACCAATTACAAGTCTTCCTGCAGGATTTGGAGAGGCCCTCTGCTGCCCGCAAGCGGATATAATGAGACTCAAATGGATCGGTCCCGGAATACTTGCATTGTGGTAGTTGTGGTTTGGGTCTCGGTGTTGACCGGACGATCGGCAGCCCAGGGTGGAAACGACCTTCCCTCTGCTCCGTCAGCGGTGATTCAGCAGGAAAAAGCGCCGCGAGCGCCAGCCTCAACTCCGCAAGCTAAGCCCACTGATCCGGCTCCAGTAGAAACTTCTCGTCCCGCACCCAAGCCCGATATGCAGCAAGGCAACGATGAGAAAGCCAGCGCCGCGCCTGGGCCGGCCGACAATCCTGAGACACCCAACGAGGGCCGCCCACTGATTAAGAAGCAAGTCAACGAAGTCAGCGTGGTTTTCACCGTTACCGACAAGCACAACCGCTACGTCAAGGATCTTAAAGAGACCGACTTCAAAGTCGTCGACGACGAGAAGCCCATCGAGAGAATGAGCAGCTTCCGCCGCGAATCTGATCTGCCGCTTCAGGTCGGGCTGCTGATTGATGCCAGCGGCTCAATTCGCGAGCGTTTCAAGTTCGAGCAGGAATCCGCAATTGAATTTCTGAATGAGACCATCCGGCCAAGATTTGATAAGGCCTTCGTGCTTGGCTTCGACAGCAGCCTAGAACTTACACAGGACTTCACCGATAGCACTGAAAGATTGTCAAAGGGTATTCGGTCGCTGCGGCCGGGCAACGCGACTCGACTTTACGACGCACTCTACTACGCTTGCCGGGAAAAGCTGCTGCAGTCCGCGCAGAGCGATTCGGTGCGGAGGGCAATCGTGCTCGTCAGCGACGGCGACGATAACGAGAGTCACGTGACCCGCGAGGAGGCCATCGAAATGGCGCTCCGAGCTGACGTCATAATTTATACGATCAGTACGAATTATTCGGGCTCGGGCAATACGGACAAGTACGACAAGATCTTGGAACGCATCGCCGACGCAACCGGCGGTCGCACATTTCGACCGTTTCAGCCGCAGGATGTTGCCAACGCTTTTGCGCAGATTCAGGATGACTTGCGCAGTCAGTATGCACTGTCCTACCGTCCGGCAGATTTTACTCACGACGGCCGGTATCGGACGATTGAAATTATGGCCGACCACAAGGGAATGAAGGTCCGCAGCCGACACGGATACTACGCTCCAGCAGAGTGAGAAACGCGTCGTTGGTGGTTCGTCGTTGGCCGTCGGCAAAATCCTAATGTTAGCGATTGGCCCAAGGTTCTTATGCAATCGAGAGGTTTTGGCGAACGACCAACGACGTACGACCAAACGACGGTTCATGAGCAATGACCAACGACGATTTTCCGAAAGGTAGATAGTGAGTCCAACTGAAACCACCGCAAGCACGAAGCGAGAGATCGAAATCGAAGTTCCCTCCGAAGAAGTCTCCCGTGAAACCGACGCTCTGATCCAGAAATACCAGAAGCTCGCTCGAATTCCCGGATTTCGTCGCGGCCATGTGCCTGCTTCCATCATTCGTCAGCGGTTTTCGCAGGACATACAGAATGACGTTGTGGACGCGCTCGTTCCCAAGTATTTCCGCAAAGAAACGGAGAGGCTCGGCCTGATGCCTGTTTCGCAACCCCGGGTGACGGACCTGCACGCGCACGACGGTGAAGGCCTGCATTTCAAGGCCAGCTTCGAAGTCATGCCCGAAATCAAAGTCGAAGGGTATAAGGAACTGCGCGCCGATCATCCGGAAATCACGGTGACTGACGAAGAGGTCGAAGAATCACTCAAAGCTCTGCAGGAGCAGAAGGCAACGTTTTCGCCCATTGAAGGACGGCCGATTGCTGACGGCGATTATGCCCAGGTCTCGCTGGATGGAACTCCGAAGCAAGATGAAGCCGAAACTAAACCGGTGCACATGGATGATGTGCTGGTTGAAATCGGCGGCAAGAACACGATGCCGGAGTTTACCGAGAACCTGCGCGGCACGAACGCGGGAGATGAGCGCACGTTTGAGGTGAACTATCCCGAGGATTTTTCCGACGAGCGCCTGCGCGGCAAGACTTTCAGCTACAAGGTAAAAATAAATGCGATAAAGCAGAAATCGTTGCCCGAGCTGAACGACGACTTCGCAAAAGAACTCGGAGAATTTTCAACGCTCGCCGAAGTGAAGCAAAAAATGCGCGAAGGCATGGAACACGAGCGCCGTCATGCTGCGGAACGCGATGCTAAAGACAAGCTACTCACGGACCTTATCCGCCGCAATGAGTTCGAAGTTCCGGACGCACTGGTGGAGCATCAAATAGATATACGTCTCGAGCGGGGGCTTCGCGCACTTGCTGCCCAGGGCATGAGTTCCGAGCATATGAAGAAAATGGACCTTCCCAGGCTGCGCGCCGGGCAGCGCGATCAGGCTTTACAAGAAGTCAAGGCTACTCTGCTGCTGGAAAAGGTCGCCGACGAAGAAAAAATCGAGGTCGGCGACGACGAAATCAACCGCGAGATTGAAACGCTGGCAACACAGACGAAACAGACGGCCGAGGCGATCCGTGCTCGATTGACACGTGATGGAGCGCTGGATAGAATCCGGAACAGGATCCGCAACGAAAAGGCCCTCGATTTTCTGTATCGTCAGTCCGCGTAAAGCGGAGCGCTTCTAATCCCCCAAAATCCGGAATTTCCGGGCAGGAGTGTGAAAGTGAGCGAGAAAGACGCACGCATGATGCTGGTTCCCATGGTCATTGAACAGACTGGCCGGGGTGAACGGGCATACGATATTTATTCGCGCCTGTTACGGGACAATATCATTTTTATCGGCACTCCCATTGACGACAATGTGGCGAATCTCGTCATCGCCCAAATGCTGTTCCTCGCTCAAGAGGACCCCGAGAAGGACATTCAGCTCTATATAAATTCTCCCGGGGGCTCGATTACTTCGGGAATGGCAATTTACGACACCATGCAGTACGTGAAGAACGACGTGACTACAATATGCATTGGTCAGGCAGCCAGTATGGCGGCGACATTGCTGGCCGCGGGTGAATCGAAAAAGCGATTAGCTTTGCCTAATTCGCGAATTCTAATTCACCAGCCGCATATGGGTGGGCTATCGGGCCAGGCAACGGATATTGACATCCATGCGCGGGAAATCCTGCGGATGCGCGACATTACGAACCAGTTGCTCTCGAAGCACAGCGGGCAGAAGCTGGATAAGGTGGAAAAGGACGTTGAGCGCGACTTCATTATGAACGCGCAGCAGGCAAAGGAATACGGAATCATTGACGATATCATCTATAAGACCCGGTAGGTTGTATGATCGGCCTTCTGGTGGTGCGTATTCCGGATGTCTCGGCGCAAGAAATTCTGGCTTGCCTCTCTGGCCGGGGGTTACAAGGCAGTTGGAAGCAACTAAAAGGAGTTGGGCCGAGTGAAAAACAGGACCGGAACTGAAGAAATTCTGCGCTGCTCGTTCTGCCATAAGTCGCAGGACGCCGTTGCCAAGTTGATCTCGTCTCCCAGCGACTACCCTCGCGCTTACATTTGCGATGAGTGTGTAGCGGTCTGCAACTCAATTCTCGAAGATGATCGAGCCGCAACGCCAGCCGCCACTACTCCGAACCAGCTTCCTAAGCCACACGAGGTCAAGGCTTTCCTGGACGAGTACGTAATCGGGCAGGAGCAAACGAAAAAGAAGCTTGCCGTCGCGGTTTACAACCATTACAAGCGCATTTACATGAATCGCCAGAAAGCGGCAGGCGATGGCATTGAGCTTTCGAAATCGAACATCATGCTGATCGGGCCTACTGGCACCGGTAAGACGCTGATGGCTCAGACTCTGGCCCGAAT
>QHZR01000129.1 GCA_003224755.1 Acidobacteriota bacterium | reverse complement strand
TATCCAGCAGTACAATAGCGACCTTCGGCTGAAATAGCTTACCTTAAATTGCCTCTCGTTCCCCCAGCCTATCTCCGAAAAGGCCTACAGCCATGACAACCTGGATGAATCATCCTGCTAGACGAATCGCAAGCGCCATGCGGCGGATTCTAACAGGTTCGAACAGACGGGCTGGCTACGAAGACAGGCAAGAAAATAGCTTTTTCAATCCGCAAAAGTATGGTTTACCTTCTCCCGCATATGCTGTCCACGCTGGGGCTTCAAATATCGCATGGTGCTCTCAATATCGACGTGCCCCATCCAATCCTGACAAGTTCTCAAATCCACGCCAGCCCACAGGTGCCATGTGCAGAACGTCGCCCGAAATTTGTGCAGGTAAAAATCATCTGAATTCAGTGCTGCCCGCTCTGCAACAGCCTTGCAGCAATCAAGGAAATCGAGTTTCGGCTTACATCCAGACGTCGGGAACACGAGAGTACAGGTCTTATCTGATTTCGCCTTCCACGCCTTCAACTGGCGTACTAGCTTGTCAGGGATTGGAATCGTGCGCTCCTTATAGACTTTTGGGGTCCAATTGCGGTCAGGTTTATGTGTAACTCGCACTGTGGCGTGCTGGAGATTTACGTCCGACCAATAGACGTGCATCACTTCTTGCTCACGCATTCCCGTCATCAAAAAGAATTCAAACCACACCCGTTCCTCATCGGTGCAAGCTGAGAGAAACGTGTCCAGTTCTTCCTTCTCGTAAACCTCGGGTTCCTCTTCAACAAACTTGGGATAGTCGTTTTTAGCAAGCAATTCTCGAACGCCCTGCGCCTTGAGAAATATCATCACATTGGAGAATTTGTTCCAGCACGAACGGGGAGACTGTCCCTTTTCATCCCGCAGGAAGGCAGCGTATCGCAGAAGGTCTTTACGCTCGATGTCCAGAATGAACTGTTTGTGGCAGGACTCTTGAAAATACGCCAGGGCAGTCGTATACGCAGAGAGGGTCTTTGGTTTCTTCGTGAGCTTAGTCTCTTCGAGGTATTCAGCGATGGCTGCCGTGAGTGAAACCTGGCCATCTGTTCGAGCAAGAACAGGGACGCCTGCGCTGATAGCAGCAAGTTCCTTCTCTTTGGCTTGGCGTCGATTCTCGGCTTCAGTCGCATCCCTGCCGACTGTCACTCTGTAGCGTTTGCCGTCTGCACGCCAGTCTATGTAATAAACGCCCTCGTCGTGGCGTTGTTCTACCCCTTGGACTTTGACGACATTGGGCTTGATATGGCCACGGCCACCGTATGCGACCGGGCAGAACGTCCATCCTGTCGCAGTCTGAACCCGTTTCGTCAAGTGAACTGCTGGTGATCCTGCCATGTGCCACCTCAGCAATACTGGCACTCATTGTGGCACACATGGCTTTTAAACACAAGAAAAATAAAGGTCTGGCGGAGAGGGAGGGATTCGAACCCTCGATATACTCCTTCCTTCCGGGTATACCGGATTTCAAGACCTGCTCCTGAGCGATGATTGGCGCCGGTTGCGCGATCGCGAGAGTCTTGAACAGCCCGCACTTTGCGGTATCCGGTGGGTGAGCATTGGGAAACTCAGAGGGCGTGGCCGCTATCAGTTGTTCAAGGACAGCACAATGCGACCGACCGCTCATTTGCCTGGTGATGAATCTCATCTTCGCTAATCTCAATCTGCAAAGACCGAGCAGGTACATTCTGCCATCTTCAACTTACCTCTAACCGGCGGACTGCCGTAGACGTTCTCCCTTCATCTCCCGGAACCGCCCTCATCCATGGTTTTGTTGAGCGACAGCCCACGATTAAGTTTCTGGCGGAGACATTCTATAGCGTGATGAAACACGGTCGGTTGCGGACTCGACAGAGTTAACAGAGCGCGCGGCGCATCTAGCTCGCCGCTTCAACTGCTGTGCTAGACTTTCTTCTCACTGCGATGCAAAAGGTTCTTACAATGTCGCGTCTTCGATGGAAACCCGTGGTCTTGGTATTTCTCTTCCTGATTCTCATGGTTCCAGGTTTAGTAATTGCCCAGGATCGGCCGGCTGAATTCGTGCCCATGCCTGAAGTATTTCCTAGTGCTGTTCCGACAAAGGGCCAGCATTCACGCGCGGCCCAAGAATCGGACCATAAAGCGACTGCGGATTCGTCACTGCGGCTGGGAACCGGCGATCTGCTGGAATTCAGCGTCTATAACGTTCCGGAGCTCTCTACCAAAACTCGCGTGGGCAACAATGGAGACGTTTACCTTCCTCTGATCGATTACGTCCATGTTGCCGGACTTACCGTCGAAGAGGCCCAGGCGATTATTGAGAAGCGGCTCTCGGACGGTGGGTTTCTGAATAGCCCGCATGTGATGTTATTCGTGAACGAATACACTTCAGCAGGTGCCAGCGTTCTTGGAGAGGTTGCTAAACCAGGGATATATCCGGTTCTAGGGGAACAGAGGCTGTTCGATCTCATTTCAGCCGCGGGAGGTCTTACAGAGAAAGCAGGGCACAGCGTCACCGTTACACATCGCAATCAATCAGACAGGCCGCTAATCGTAACGCTGGCTCGGAATCTAGCGGATAAAACGGAGAGTAATATCCAGATATTCCCTGGGGACACAATTGCTGTGCGTAAAGCCGATGTTGTCTATGTGGTCGGGGACGTTGCGAAACCAACTGGGCTGCTCTTGGATTCTGGATCGATAACCGTGCTACAAGCGATCGCTCTGGCTGGTGGTACCAACCGGACAGCTAAGCTCAATGGTGCAAAAATCATCCGCAAGGGTGCCAACGGAATGTCCGAAACTCCAATACACCTGCAAAATATTCTCAATGCAAAAGCACAGGATATTTCGCTACAAGCAGATGACATTCTCGTCGTACCTGCAAGCAGAGGAAAGATTCTGGCCGGGCGCACCCTCGAAGCCGCGATGCAGACGGCAACCTTTATGAGTGTGGCGGCAGTGCATCCATGAATTCCAGTACTCAGACTCCTGCCGCACAATGCTGCACTCGTTCTCCCACTACATTTTTCAATAGGTCGATGTAGGCGCGGGCGGTCTGTTGCCGAGAATAATTCTGAACGACGTATCGACGGCCGTTGCGGCCGAAAAACTCGCGGAGCCGAGAGTTGGACAATAGTGTTATCACTGCCCGGGCCAGATCCGCGGCATTTCCCGGCTCGATGAAAATTCCTGCCTGCGCTTCCTCCACAATCTCTCGGGCCAGTCCGTCGACGCCCAGGATTACCGGACGCGCGCATGACATAAACTCCAGCATCTTGGTGGGAATGACCGTCTTGAAAATATCGCTTTTTTTGAGATGGACCAGACAAGCGTCGGAGGCAGAGATGTAAGCAGGAATCTTCTCGCGTGGCTGTTGACCCAGGAAACGAACATTCGTCAGGCCCCGTAAGCGCACAAGATCGATAACGTGCTGCTTGTCAGAACCTTCTCCAACCACCAGAAAGAGGACTTCGCGGGCTACGCCCTGCAATTGCGCTGCCGTCTCGACCAGGGTCTCCAGACCATGAGCCATGCCCATAGTCCCGATATAAGAAACAATGAATTTGCCATCTGCCTCCAATTCCTTTCTGACATCGGGATTTGTGCTCTGAGGGCTGAAGAGGTCGATTTCAACTCCGTTTTCGATTACCGAGAGCTTCTCCGGCGGCACGCGCCGATGCTCAGCTAGATACTTCTGGAATGCGGGAGTAACGACAACCACATGGTCGGCACACCGATACAGGAAATCTGCGATTTTCCCTAGCGAGCGATGAAGCAGTGAAGCTTCGCTCCCCATACCGACGGCTGCTAGAGACTCAGGCCACAAATCGCGGATCTCAAAGATGAACGGCACGCTCTTGTTGCGGGCAATCCACCAACCGGAGAGTCCAACGAGCAGTTGCGGTGAACTCGCGATGATCACATCGGGCCGCCTCAGAAACAGGCCAGTGATGCCAGCCGACAGGCAAAATGAGCTGTAATTCAACATGCGCTCGTAAGGCTTGCGATTGGGAAATGGAAGCAGCCAGGTGCGAACGACTTTCACTCCTTCAGAATCCTCACGTCCGATCATCCGTCGAAACTTGCTGCGATATTCGAGTGGAACCACACCAGTTGGATGATTCGGAAACCCGGTCAGTACGGTAACCTCGTGTCCACCACGTGCCCAATACCGAGCCAACTCGGCGGCACGCGCCGCAGGCGCTCCCATCTCCGGCTGGAAATATTGCGATACATACAGTATCTTCACAGTTTTTCAGTAGTAACAGAGTTTGAATGCGCTTTTGTAGCACAAGGCGCAGGTTCGTTTGGTGCGGCTGCGGCGGTAATTCTCCCATCGCGCAGCGTAGCGCGCGAACACTTCCTTGTGGGTCAGAAAGGCCATGATTCGCAACTGCACAATGTGCAACTGATGATAGAAAGAGCTCGCCACCATTGGAATCCGAAGACTGGATTGCTCATATAGGGACCAAAAGCCGAGGTCATAAGAATCGAGATTCCGTTCCAATGTGCGAACTGCGCGCTCGAACAAGAGTCGCACGGAACTGCTGGCGGTTGCGAGGAAATAATCGTACACGCCCCACATGGCCCAGATGAAGCCGTTCAAGATGTGCGTGGGCGGAGAGACGACGTATTCCTCAAACCAAAGATCTGCACGATTGTCAGTGAAAGATACACCGCCCTCCGTCGTCGGTTTCAGAAAGCCGGTGAAAGCACGCTCAGCAGCTTCGAAATAACCCCGGTCGCCGGTTTCGCAGTATGCCCGGACTAATAGAGAAATGCCCTGTCCTTGTGCCAGTCCTGAGTGCCAGGGCGCTTTCAGCTCAGTCCGATATTCCCAATCAAAGTGATGGTTCCACACCCAAATGCCAAAGGAATTCTTCTCCAGATGAGAGCGCAGCCAGTCGCTTGCGGCAAGAAATTTATTCTTGCGCCCGTCGCTCTCAGTGCGACACCACAAGTTGTAGTTGCCCAACCCCCATTGGGCTATCGCAATCGGGTTGTACTGCAAACCAATTCGTCCATGATAATCAAGCATGGGAATACCGGCTAAATCGTAATGTCCAGAATAGTCAGCCTTTGCTGAAAAACGCATGTAGTATTGATCGAGCTTGTTGCGACGGGCACGAGGGTTGGCTTCCGGCATTTCATGCCAGAAAGTGAGCTGGCTGTGGCGGGGGGTGAGGTACACAGGTAGGATTCGGTGGTAGTAATTGAAACGATCTGATAGCGACATATACACCGAAAAAGTCAGTTTGCTGATGCTGAAGCTATAAAGTGTGCAGCATCCACGATTACACATTTCTCTGCAGAGCGCGATTCCCCGGCTCGCAGTGTGGCCAACGTTGTCGCGACAATGTCGTCAAACGGGATGGGAGCTTCTTCCGACGTACGGATGGCTTTTGCAAAGGCTTGCCACTCGGCACAGTGTCCCTTATCTTGATGCAGCAGACTTCTGAATATCTGCTTGCGACCGTGCCGTACCAGCTCCAGGCGGCGAAAGTCTTCCAGGGCAGCCACAGCCCCACCACCGAAAACCTCTACTCGCTCCTTTGAATACGAGCTGTCCCCGTTCGCCACATAAGTAACAGTTCCTTGCGATCCTTCCGGAAAATGAAGAGAGATAACCACGTTGTCAGCGCTGTATTTGCCGGGGTTGGTCAGGCTGCGAGTTTCCACTTTAACCGGAGGAGCCCCGATCAGAAAAGAAAGGAAATCCACGAAATGACAAACTTCTCCGAGGATGCGTCCGCCGCCCTGGCTCGAATCGTTGACCCAGTCGTCGGCAGCAATAAAGCCTGCGTTCACGCGATAGTGAAGAGCCAGCGGCTCGTGGACCTGCCGGAGAAACGCTTTCATCCGCTGTGCCAAGGGGGCAAAACGCCGGTTGAAGCCAATCATCAACAAGGGCTTGGTACGCAAGCGTTCATTTTTGTAGGTCCGGATGATCGCCAATAGTTCCTCTTCGCGCAAACATAGAGGTTTCTCACAGAACACGTGCTTGCCCGCCTGCAGTGCAGCTATGACTTGTGAGGCGTGCAGGTGATGGCGAGTGGCAATCACCACAGTGGCAATCGCGGCGTCATTCAAAATACTTTCCTCATCTGTAGCACAATAGCGGAACCCAAACTTCGCGGCAGCATGCCGAGCGTGTGGACCAGTGGCACTGCAAACGCCAACCAAATTCAGTCCGTCCACCTTCTTAAGGGCGGGCAATAACGTACTCATGGCAAAGCCGCCAGCTCCGAGAAGGCCAATGGACAATGATTTAACCGCGATGCCGGCAGGGATAACGCTCTTTTTGACCAATTCGACGACCCGCTTTTCATCACTGTCCTGTGGATACGTGATGAGTACGCCCAAGAACGGCTGGCCGGTTCTCCCGCTGATTAGGTCATAAGCACAGTGCGCCCGTTCGATGGCAAATCGATGAGTGACGAGCGCTTCCGTGTCCAATTTGCGATCAGCCAACAGGCGAAGAAAAGCATCCATGTTGCGCGTTTCCGTCCAGCGCACGTAGCCGATCGGGTAGTCAATGCCTTTTTGTTCGTAAGCGGAATCGTATCGTCCGGGCCCGTATGATCGCGACATGCGGAAATCGAGTTCTTTCTCGTAGAAAAGCTTGCGTTGAATATCCATTCCTACGGCCCCAACGGCGACGACCACCGCGCGATCCCGCGCAATCTCGGCGGCGAAATTGACGGGATCACTAGTGCTGGTCTGCGCAGTGATCAGAATCGCGTCTACACCGCGACCTCCTGACTGCTGCAGGCACAGGTCGCGAAACTCGGACGGCGAAGTACTCGACGCATCTGCTCCCAATCTGCAGGCAAGTGCCACCCGTTCGGCAACCACATCCATGCCGAGGACACGGCATCCCGCTGCCTTGAGGATCTGCACCGTCAGTTGACCCAGTAAGCCAAGACCGACCACGGCGATTACATCGCCAAGCTTTGCATCGGCGGTTCGGACACCGTGCAGTGCAACGGCGCCCATGGTTGCGAAAGCGGCATTCTGAAATGTCACATTGGAGGCTGGAATTTTTGTGAGTAGCAAGCGGGGAATGCAGGCAAATTCCGCGTGGACGGCGTAGCCGGCTCCGGCACAGGCGACACGATCGCCAACCCCGACGTCTGTGACACCTTCGCCAACCTCCACCACCGTTCCTGCACTGCTGTATCCGAGCGCGACCGGCTGATCGAGACGACTGCGAACCGCCGCGAAGGCGGAAGCGAAGCCGTCCCGGCGAACTTTGCCGATCACATCACGCACTAGATCAGGGCGTGCGTGCGCCTTCTGCAGGAGATTCTTGCGGGCGAATTCCGAAGAAGCACGCTCCGTACCGGCTGAAACCACTGAAGCCGCGAGACGGACAAGGGCGCATGCAGGAAGCAATTTGGGCGCGGGAACTTCGACAACCTCGACGTCGCCAGTCCCAGCGTATTGCAGAACTTGTTTCATGCCGTCGCGGCCTGCGGCACTAGCATCACCTCCGACGCTCCTCTCGCCCCTGCGTCAAGGAATGCCTGCATCCAAAGTTCCAGGGTGAGCAACTGCCAGATTTGCATCGACCAATCCTGCATGCCTGCACGTTGCTGGCGTATCAGGGTTCGCACGGCCTCGGGCCGGAAGAGGCCTCGCGTTCGAATGCGCGATTCGCATAGCAAATCGTCCACCATGGCTGTTAAATCATGCGCCAACCAGTAATCAATCGGCGCCGCCAACCCCGCTTTGGGTTGCTGCAAGACTTCCCGGGGCAGAACATCCCGCATAGCTTCGCGAAAAATGTATTTCGTCGTCGCCCTCAAAGATCCTTTCACCTTCAGCTTCGGAGGCAAATTCCAAGCGGCGAACTCAGCCAGTTCGCGATCCAGAAAAGGCACCCGAACTTCTACCGAGGAGGCCATGCTCATTTTGTCGTTGTAGGTCAAATTAAGGGAGGGCATGAAAATCTTGGTATCGAGATACAGCATTTGGTTCAAGAAATCCGAGTCCTGAACTTGTTCGAAAGTCGCGAGATGCCGCACGCAAGGATCAAATGTGCCGACTTCATCCTGGAGGGCCGGAGTGTAGAGGGCTGCTTTCTGTTCCCGGTCCAAGTATGTGCAGTTCATTATGAACCGCTCAAGCGGCGCCAGAGAGGCGCTGCGGGCCATTTTCTTTGCAAGCCGGATTACGCCTTTAGCCGGAGTTCCGCGTAGGCCCGGAAGCCGGGAAATTGCTAGATTGGTGAGCTTGCGTATCGGTTGCGGCACTCGCTGATAAACCTCAGCCCAGTAATGGCCAGCATACTTGCGGTATCCGCCGAATAGTTCATCTCCGCCTATGCCTGATAAAAGGACGCTGACGTCGCGGCGCGCTTCTCGGCATACCAAGTACGCCGCGATAATGGCGGGGTCCGCCGTGGGCTCATCCATATGCCAGACCAGCCGAGGCAACAAATCAGCAACGTCAGGCTCAACCGTCAGCTGGTGATTCTCACATCCTAATCTCCGGGCCAATCGAGCAGCTGCGTCTGGATCGTCGAGTGCGTTTTCCCCAACGCGATACTTCGGCGGAAAAGTAATGGTGTAGGTCCGGACCGGCCGCTGGGAAATCCGCGCCATGGTTGCGACGATACTGGAGGAATCCAGCCCGGCACTCAAAAACGCGCCGACGGGAACATCGCTGACCATCTGACCTTGCACGGAACGACGAAAGCGCTCGCGAATTTCGACGGCCAGTTCCTCCTCTGAGCGCCGAAACAGATAGTCCTTCGGGGGGAAGGCCAGGTCCCAGTATTTTGCTATTCTGAGTTGCCCATCGCAAAAAAGAGCGTAATGTCCAGGAGGAAGTTTGTGGATTTCCCGGAACATTGTTTTCGGATCCGGGACCCAGAGGAACGTCAGATACTGATGCAATGATTCCGGATCGATCTCGGCCTCGATTCCGGGTACCTGCAACAATGCTTTAATTTCGGACGCGAAGGCTAATCTCTTACCGCGTTGAGCGTAATAGAACGGCTTTATGCCAAAGTGATCGCGGGCCAGAAATAGCACCGGCTTACCTGAACGCAGATCGCAGATCGCGAACGCGAACATGCCGTTCAGCCGCTTCACGCAATCGTATCCTTCTTCCTCGTACAGATGTATAAGGGCCTCGGTGTCGGCATTGGATGCGAAGTGATGTCCCTTGCTCTGCAACTCGGCGCGGAGTTCAGCGAAGTTGTAGATTTCGCCGTTGTAGGTGATCCATACTGTGCCATCCTCGTTACACATGGGCATATGGCCGCCTGGCGAAAGATCAATGATGGCGAGGCGTCGGCTGCCCAAACCAACGTAGGAGCCATCTGGGAAGCGCTGTTCCCACATGCCGCTGTCATCCGGGCCGCGGTGAAGTTGAACCGAAGTCATCCGAGCCAAAACTTCGCGACTGCCGCAGTTAACGAGTCCACTTATTCCGCACACGTGCGTCGGTTCCCCTGGATACGCAATTCGTAAATTTTCGCCTTGATATGAAAGAACTGAACGCCTTGCAGGCCGCAATAAATGAGTCCGGGCACACCGTCGAGAAATCCGAGGCGAAAAATGTATTTGTAAATGAAAAACAAAACAGATGAGCCGGGAAAGCTGAAGAAGTATTTCTTGAGCCAGCGACGGCGCTCCGCCTGTGTGCCAAACAATCTTGGCCCCAACGCACCCTTGTGGTCCGGCTGCGCCTCGGTCTGGTGCTGCCAGACGTGTGCATCCCAATTCGAGTACTCATCGTGCTTCCGGATATAGCGCGAGAGGGAGTCGACATTCTGGTGCAGAAGAGGGTTCTTCAACTTGGCTGTTTTTCCCTTGACCACGACGTGTTCATGGACCTCCATGTCACACATCGAACTGTCCTGCTGCTGCAATCGGCACTCAAATGAGGCTTTGCCCCGCCTGAAAAGAGGGAGCTTATAAAAGTTTGCTCCACTGTGCCGCAATCTACGCCCGAGGAAACACATTTGTAGCGACAGGTAGTATCCATCTATCCCTCGATTCTGAATGGCCTTCTCGATCTCGTCCATCAACGCTGGAGTAAGGGCTTCGTCGGCATCAAGTAGGAGTAGCCAGTCGCACCCGAACGACAACGTCTCCATGGCCCACTGGCGCTTTTTAGGCCAACCGCCTTGGTAGTAGAACTGAACGACGTTTGCGCCATATGCGCGAGCGACTTCCACCGTTTCATCCGTGCTCTGCGAGTCGATGACGAATACCTCGCCAGCCTCGCCCAGCGATTCCAGACAGCGAGGCAGGTTTCGGGACTCATTTCGCGTCGGCACGATCACGCTAATCGGAAGGCGCGGAACCGATTTGGGCGAGCGGAGTGTCCGGGGTGCCTCGAGTGTGTCCATCGTTGTTTGCGGCTGTGCCAATAGTACCTGCAAGAACTGTGGATGAATCCCAGAGGTACACAAGTCGGCACCACCTGCGGTGGTAGCATCCGGTTTCGAGTTATTCCTTATGCCAAGTGCTCGTAGCACCTCCAATCTAGTTCATGATCCCGCCCTAGACTTGAAAGATCGTGTGGGAGGGTTTTGGAACGCCGATCCGTGCGGAACACGTTATATGGGGAGAGCTGAAGATTTCGCCGCTCACGCGCGAGTCCGCTACCTGCTCGAACCCCATATTCCAGAGTTCGCCGGTTTCGCCACTGCACGTGGACTCAGAGTGCTGGAAATCGGCGTCGGTACAGGAGCCGATTACCTCGAATGGCTAAAGGTCGGAGCGCGTGCAACCGGTGTCGATCTCTCTGCGGCGTCGATTGAGAAGGCGCGCCGGCGATGTGCATTGGCCGGCTACTCTCCTGATTTGCAGGTGGCCGATGCGGAGCGGCTTCAATTTCCCGACGAGAGCTTTGACATCGTCTATTCCTATGGGGTGATGCATCATAGTCCGGACACCTCGAAGTGTGTTCGGGAAGCGTGGCGAATTCTAAAGCCCGGCGGCGAGGCGCGCATCATGATCTATCACCACCCCTCGCTTACGGGAGCCATGCTGTGGCTGCGCTATGGTCTATGGAGAGGAAAAACCCTGCGCGGAACTATTTGCGAGTACCTGGAAAGCCCCGCTACCAAAACCTATACTAAAGCAGAAGTACACGCGATCATGGAAGGATTTGAAGAGGTGATCGTAAGGCAAGTTTTCAGTCCCGGCGATCTCCTGCTGAATAAGCCTTCAGCGCGCTTCCAATCCCAGTTGTATCGACTAGTATGGAACCTCTACCCACGCATTTTGGCAAGGAGGTTTTGCAAGACGTGGGGACTTTTTCTGCTGATTTCGGGCCGTAAACCTCCAATAGCTAAACAGCCGCCCCGTTAATTTCACACCATCGCTGTAATACGTACAGTGACCAAGGACGTGACCACGAAGTGGTTCCGCGTTGGAAGTTCTCCCAGACCCCGCGAACCGTGTCAAGGTGTAGCACTGAAGCAAGAGGGCCATCTCCGATTCTCGCAAGACCCTGCGCGACTTCAGACTTCAACTCATCCCGTAACCAGTGCTCAAACGGCAAAGTAAAGCCCCGTTTTCTGCGGTGGACAACTCTCTTCGGCAAGTCACCACCAAGTGCCCCCACCAGCAGTGGTTTGGGTACACTGCCCTCGAGTTTCGAAGGACCGGGAATGCTCAACAGCTTCTCGGCTAGAACGTGATCAACGAAGGGAACTCTGATCTCGACTCCATGCGCCATGCTCATGGCGTCCGTATCCCTAAGCAGAGTGTTCAGCATATAGCATCGCAGCTCCAGATACGAGACTCGATTGATGGCATCCATAGCAGAACTGTGTCCGAGATTTTCTAAGAGCGGCGCTTTGGCTCGCGCGATTGCGTCGGGCTTTTGGTTCCGACAAAGCAAGTAGCGCTGTGCAGGAGTGAAGAGCATGCGAGAGAGGAAATAAGGATGCAGCAGGTTACCATTCGCCTCTGCCAACACGGCGAGCTTTCGTGTCTGATCCGTGTCGGGGAAGAAGAAATTGAAGGCGCGCGCGAGATATAACTGCAGTCGTTTGGGAAGATGACGCCAGAATGACTCAAAACGCTCCATGCGCGGAACGCTGTTAAAACTGGAGTATCCCGCAAATAGTTCATCCCCGCCCAGGCCAGAGAGCGCCACCTTAATTCCCGCCTTACGCGCCTGCCGAGAAATGAAATAAGTGTTGAGACCATCTACGGTGGGCTGGTCCATGGAATTTAGAGCCGAGGGTACGGCTTCCAAGGCGTCGTGCTGCGACACCAGGATCTCGTGATGCTCAGTTCGAAATCTTCGCGCCACCAAGCGGGAATACTCCGCTTCGCTGTAGTCTTGCTCGCGAAAAACCACGGAAAAAGTGTTAGGACGAATGCCGCTACGACTTAAAATCCCAGCCAGAGAGCTCGAATCAATTCCACCCGAAAGAAATACGCCGATGGGAACATCGCTGACGAGTTGCATCCGAACCGCTGCGTCGATGTCAGTATTGAGTCCGTGTTGTAATTCCGCACGGTGTGGGAGGCTGTAAACCGAACGTCTTTGTTGTGCCGCCTGCGCGATCTCCCAATAAGTTTCATTGCGGACAGTACCGCTTTGCCAGATCAGATAGTGCCCTGGCTGCAGAACCGAGATGCCTTCGATCAGGGTCACGGGATCGTAAAGAGAGCCGAATGCCAGATAATTAAGCAGACCAGCGTGATCTAGTCTCCTGGGCACCAGCCCCGTACCGAGAAGGGTGCGGAGTTCGGAGGCAAACAGAAAGTAGGCGCCGGAAGAGGAATAGTACAGAGGCTTAATACCCATCGGATCACGGGCGAGTAAAAGTCTGTGTCGTTGCGCGTCCCAGATTGCCAATGCGAACATCCCGCGCAATCTCCGCAAACAATGCTCGGCCCAACGTCCATAAGCTCGCAGTAGCACTTCCGTATCGGAGTTGCTGCGAAAACGAGCACCGTCGTCCTCCAATTCCTTGCGAATTTCACGGAAGTTGTAGATCTCGCCATTGAATGCAATCCAGTTTCCGGTCTCTGGATCTTGCATCGGCTGGTGGCCCAAGGGCGAAAGATCGAGAACCGCGAGGCGCCGGTTCCCCAGACCGATTTCGATTGGCCCTGGGCTAGTCGCACAAATGATGATCGTGCCAGAGTCGTCCGGGCCACGGTGTGCAAGGGATTGCGTCGAGCGCTCCAAGAGGTTGGGGTCGACAGTACAATTGCGCGCAAGGATTCCAACAATACCGCACATGCGTGTGTTCCAGCTTAGTTCGACAATCAGCAGAGATCAATGCGAGCGTACCAAGTCGAATACCGGACTCTATATGGAATCCAAGTTCAGGAGGAAAGGCGACGTATAATCTGCCCAGCCCTATGAAATGCACACACGGCAAGCGTGAACGCGTATGTTGAGACGAGTGGCCGAGATTCTGAGTCGGGGAGTTGTGCTGAAGCGGCGCCTGCCGACCCAATTCGGGAGTGGACCGCTATTTGTTTCCCCTGATTCTGGACTCAAGTACTACCGCCTCGATCTCGAAACGGCAGACCCAACGTTGTTTCGAATGGCGGTGGAACTCGTACGGCCGGGGGACATCGTTTGGGACATTGGAGCAAACGTTGGGCTGTTCACATTTGCTGCAGCCGGATTAGCCGGTCCGCGAGGACGCGTCATCGCTGTTGAGCCGGATACTTGGCTAGTCAGTTTGCTGCGCCGATCGGCCGAGCTGGCGGTAAGCGGACGTGCTCCTGTGACCGTAATCCCAGCTGCTGTGTCAGATCTAATAGGACTGGGTAATCTCCATATTGCATCTCGAGGTCGCTCAGCGAATTTCATGGAGCAAGGCGCAACCACGCAAGCTGGCGGTACTCGCAAAACAAACTGTGTGGTGGCGGTTACTCTCGATTGCTTATTTGACAACCTCCCCACCCCACAAGTGCTCAAAATTGATGTTGAAGGTATGGAGGACCGCGTGCTCGCGGGTGGCGTGCGGCTCTTAACCGAGGCAAGGCCGAAGATATGGTGTGAGGTCAGCAGCCGAAACGCGGAGCGGGTATCCAAGATTCTACAAGGTGCAAATTACAGGATGTACAACGGCAGCCTCGACCCTGTGCCACGGACACGGCTATCACAAGCAGTTTGGGATACTGTTGCGTTACCGGACAGATAGTTTGGCATGAACCATTGGGCGATCCTTCCCAGGAGAAGTCCAACGACCTTTTCCGTCCTGAACCCGCCAACTGCCGCTGGTCCTCGTCAGAATCAGCCAAATCTGCTAAGCGGCTAGCTAGTTCCCGGTGCGAGAATGGATGAAAATAAATCGCAGCAGCACCGCAGATTTCCCGATGGACTCGAATATCGGATGCCACTACTGGCACTCCGCTAGCCATCGCTTCAACCAGAGGATGTGCGAACGACTCCGCATAAGCAGGAGTCACGTACACATCGCAGGAACGATACACATGATGCAACAGATGGTAGGGGACGGTTCCGAGTTCTACAATCTGGTTACAGACACCGAGGCGTTGAATTAATCTCCGAGCGTGATCAGTGCTGTACGTATCATCTCTTAAGCCCGGCTGCAGCCTGCAAGTGAGAAACAATACCGCTCTTCTGCCACCCAAACGTTCATTCAACTGGGGCAATGCCTGCAGCAGGGTCTCGAAATTCCGATAGTAGTTATAGTGGCTCACGAACAGCAGACGCAGCGCATCTCGGTGCGAATCCAGTTTGTGTCGCAAATCCTCCGGCAAGTCGTCATCCCGAAAAAAACGTTCGCCATCAAAACCGTGGTGAATGCTGATGACATTGCGTCCCGTCCACTTGCATAGTTCTTCAGCAAAGGCTTGGGTGGGCGCGATTGTGCAGTCTGCACATTTAATTGAACGCTTGGCAAGCTGAGCCTTTACGCATGTCTCCGCCCACAAACGGTGGTCTCCACGACACCGCAGATCCCGACGGAAATTATCCGACGTATACAGAGCATTCCGTGAAAGCAGAATTTGCGGCACGGGTGATTTGCGAAGAGCAATGTTGCCCGTCGAGAGTAATATATCTCCGCGACATTTCCGAATCATCGGCGGAAGAATTCTCTGCTCGTGCCAGAAGCGGCGCACCATGCCGCGCGGGCATTCTACTGTGAGCATTGAAATCGAGGGTAAGTCTACGAATTCCCGGGCCAGTTGTGGATTGATTGCGATTGTGGTCTGCAGCTCAGTTCGGTTTGAAAGGTGAGGTATGACGTTTCTCAAATAGGTCAACCCGCCGCCCACAGTGGCCGCAAGGCCATTAATAAACAGGTGCATGATCAGCCTGAGGAATGGCCGCAAATCCGTTGCGCCATGGGCCGATGATCACCGGCGAAGGAGCGGATGCCTCGGCCGGCACAAGATCAGCTAGCACAAATGCGAAACTCCAGAAGAAAACGCAAGCGTAATATCCGACCCCGAAAATCCAATCTTCAAAAGCACCACCGACGAGGCCCGCCAGCAGAACGACCGCGACCGGTAGCGCAGGGGACAAAGGATCGCCGGTTCGCCGCACCCGTCTGAACACACGAGCAATATTTGCCGAGACGAGGAAGAGCAAGGTATAGAAAGGGAGGACTCCAAGTAGCCCGACGCCTTCGAGTATTGCCAGGTAACTACTTCCGTGTTCCTTTGTCGCCTGCGATGACGATTTAAACATTGATTCATTGAAAATGTCGCTGCTGGCCACATTCGTGCCGAAGCCGGCGCCGAACCACGGATGTTGTCTGATGACTGAGGTGGTCTCATCCCAAATCGATTTTCGGGAGGTTAACAGGTGTCCTCGTTGCCCCTTATACAAGAAGGCGTCGACAACACTAGAAGATGCATCGGATCGCGGTGCGAGAACAGTTGCAACCAGGACCGCGAACAGGGTGGCAATCGCCGCCCCCGTTATCAACCAGCGGTATCGTCGCAGGGCGATACCGAGCAACACACTCGAACCAGCGGCGGCCAGTATTCCGGCACGCGAGTAACTGCTAAACAAAAGCACAAGCGATAAGGCCAACCCGATACACCTACGATGCCGCTCCGTGACGCGCTCCGTGGCAAGCACTCCCCACACCATAAGCGGTGTTACCACGACGCCTGTTACGACGCCCAGCGAATTCGGGTTCCCGAAGATTGCAAAGTGGAAGATGAAATAGGAAATCGCGCTGGCATAGATTAGAAACTCACAAGCTATCAGTAATCCCGAGAAGAATCTTGCTTCTCTTCCTATTATGGCTAGCCGGGCACCGGAAGCTGCGTACACGAACAGAATCAACAGGCTAACGGCTTTCAATAGGGCCACGGTAGGGTGCATCGATTGGTAAGCGGAAATCAGGGCAACTAATCCAGCGGATAGCGCGACCAGATGAAAGAAGCCGAAATGATGATGAGTATGTTTTAGGTAGGCGACGAATCCAACCACTGCACCACCTATGAGCACGAACCACCTTCCGAAAGCCCATGTTTCCCTCAGTGGGACATCACTACCAGCCCACAGGAAGATGAGAATAAGCAGCGGAAAAAAGCACTCACGATACTTCCAGAGTGCTGCGACGAGAATCTGCAAAAAGAGTACTCCCCCGAGGACCTCCAGGCTGCTAAAATTAACGGGGAATCCCCATAACACGCATAGCAAGCTCAAGCTGCAAACCAGGAGTCCGACAAGCGGAAGAACCTTGATCAGCGTGTTATTCACGTTTCCAACCTGCGAACCACAATGCCGCCTCTGCCATTCCGTCAGCACAGGCCTCGGGCGAATAGTTTAGAATGTGCGCTCATTCGTGAGCGCCAATCGGCATCACGCACTAGGTCCTGCATCGCCGCAGCGAGTTGGCCTATATCGCCGGCAGGAACAATACGCCCATTCACGCCGTCTTGAACCAAGTCTGCGGCACAGCCGGCCACATTGGTGCAGATAACAGGCAATCCACATGCCAGTGCTTCATTGACAACGAGGCCCCAGGGATCGGTGTGGGTCGGAAAGACAAAAGTCTCAGCCAGCCCATAGTAGCTGGACAAGTGCTCGCGCTGCACAAAACCAGGGAAATGAATTGAGCCCGGCTTGATAACAGCCGCACGCCGCTGAAGCTCAGCTCGGGCTTTACCATCGCCAACGAGAACCAAACCCATTCGCTCACGGAGTTCAGGGCTCATTTTGCTGTATGCCTCGATCAGATCAAATACACCCTTTTCCTTCACTAGGCGGCCGACAAAGAGAAAAAAACGGGAAGGTAAACTCAACTCCTGGCGGCGTACGAGATCTCTGCAGGCCGCTTCAGCGCCCCTAGCGAAGAGAACAGTATCCACGGCGTTCGGGGCTCTGAAAATCCTTTCTTCTGAAATGCCGAAGCTCGCAATGTATTGCCATGCAGATTTTCCAGGAACAACAAATGCGTCGCACGCGAGGACGAATCTTTTTTTCAGGAACTCTGGCAATGGATGACCTCCGCGAAGATCACTTGCCGTGCTTTCCGACCAGAGGAGAAAGGGCACTCGATTGTGCCGTGCCCACCAGAGCGTTTGCCAACAAGCAGCGAAGTTGTAACCACCGCAGATGATCGTCTCAGGGGCGGCCTGCCTCAGCACCGCGCTCAGTCTCCAATTAAGCAGCAAGTTATGTTTTCCGAACCTTCGACTCCACGATGGCAGAACCAGATATTGGAACCGTATCTCCTTTTTATACACCGGCCATTGCCGGGAGGGATCGTTATCGGCGAGAAAAACCACATTTAGATCGATTCCGCGATGACGAGCCAAGGCATTGAACACCGGAATTCGATAAGGAGAAATAATATCGGTAACGAGTGTCAAGCGCCGTTGTGCGTCTGTTTCACGAACTAATAAAGATATTTGGCAGTCGCTAACTGTTGAATTCGTTGCCATCATTATGAGGCCGTAAATTGCTCGACCAGCCACTTTCGAACGAACCAACCAGAACTCAGGAGGTAGACTAATGCACCAATTGAGATGACTACGAAAGGTTGAGCGCTGTAAACATTCGCGCAGCTCACCGCTGTTACCATCAGCACAGAGCCAACTAAAGCGGCCACCACTACTGGCGGCCTCCACAGGTCCCGTAGTGTCGCCGGAAGCATTGCATAGCCCATCGCTGCAGCCACAAGTTCGCCCAGGGTATAGGCGACGCCAGCGCCTCGCAGTCGGAAGGTTGGAATCAGTACAAAATAAAGTAGAACGCCGGTCACCGCTCCTCCTGCTGAGGATGCGAAGTAGGCGCGATGACGCCCCATCGCATAGGCAACAGTTCGCACAAAGTAACCGGAGGACGCAATTACCAAGCAAGGTGCCATCCAGCGCAAAAAAGAAACGTCCTCGAAGTATCTCGGGCCGAGGATCCAGGGCACAAGCAAATGAGCCGTGCCGATCAATCCGAACGTGATTGGAAGACTCAGGAGTGCGACCGCGGTCCCCAGCAAATGGGCAAGTCTACCCAGTTCCGCCTCCGATCGAGCTGAAAGCGCCAGCCTCGGCATAAGGACGTTGGGCACCATGACGATAAATTGCCGCAAAAAGTCCATCAGCCGCAGACCTGCTGCGTAGAGACCGAGCTCATATGGGCCCAGGAACCAACGCACGATAATATGTCCGCCGCGCGTGTAACCAGTCGCCATGAGGTACGACATAGCGTAATGAATGCTCGGGACAAGAATACCCTTCCACCTTCCAGGATTGATGACAAACCTAGGACGGAATCCCCTCCGCCAAAGTATCATCCACCCGGCCGCCCCGGCCAGGAATACAGAAGAAACAATGCTTGCAGGAACCCAGATCGCATCTTCTGGACCGCGTACAAAAAGGAAAATGCCGGCTGCATAGAGACTCTGCTGACAAACCGCGAGTACCGCACGGGTGTGGAACATTTCTAGGGCTACGAGCAGATAGTCAACACCAAACTGGCGGGCTAGGAAGCATCCAACACTATAGAACTTCAGTAAATGTCGCACGTCCGAACGAGGTTCAAACGAAGCAATTACAAACAGAGCGATCACCGCTACGGTCGTGCAGAGCAATCGTAAAGGCAGGAGATCAGAGATTATTTCCGCTCCCTCCTTCCTGCGTCCTGCAACCTGCTGTGTGGCGTAATTCGTGAGACCGGGGTTGGAAAGGAGGTCGAGGAATACGTATATCTCCGCCACGTAGCTCCAGAGCCCATACGTTTCCACTCCGAGCCGCCTCACTAAAAACGGAAACGTGAGTGAAGTGATGAAAAATCCGGCGAGCTGCGATCCCCCTGTAGAAAAGACGAATCCACCGTAGCGAACTAATGACTTCGTGGGTTTTAGGCCTCTGAGCGTGAACTTAGGCACGGGAATGATTGCCCTCCAAATGTGCATCAGCCGTACCGGAAGCCATACCGACCGACATGATTCGCAAACCGTTTTGTGTTGAACTTTCTAGGTGCTCGGTCGTGGGCGGCAAATCGCCTCGTGAGATTCCGTTCCCTCGATTTCATAGCCCAGTGAGGAGAGAAACTCGTGACAACGCTCACGGATCTCATGGCCATGAGTTGACAGAAAGAGAATCGGCCGGTAACGCTCAAGCGTCTCACGTCCCCCAACCAGTGCCGCCAGTTCGCCCCCTTCGATATCCATCTCAATGGCGTCAGGGGGTGGAATGGTTCCCGAGGAAACTAGAGTATCAATTCGAACCAAAGACACCTTAGCCCCAATCTTGTCAATGTGTCCCATTCCGGGGCCCGGATCGGAATTGAATAATGCCTCTCCGTCGCAATCCCCTATGGCAGCTTCGATCACTTGCACATTGGAGACATTGTTCAAATGAAGGTGCTTATAAAGATAAGCGGTGTTTCTTGGATTGGGCTCAAAAGCGATGACCAACCTTGCCAAGCAAGCTGCGGGCAAGGTGTAGTACCCAACGTTCGCTCCGATGTCATAGAACACCGACGCGATATTCAGAACGGACATCAACTGTTGGCGTTTCTTGGGCTCATGAAGGCCCATCCAGAAGCCATGATTACCGGAGTGCGCAACCCACTTCATGCCTCGCGCCGGCCCACACAGCACTCGGACCATGGCATTGGGACTTAAAGCTCTCAGCGGCAGTCGAAGCAGTCGTCCAATCAGCGTAGTTGACGGAAATGAGCGGCTGTCCATTCTGATGAGGCATTATTGCAGGTAGGTGAATTGATGTCGATTCGTTGCTGTTAACGCCCGAGTGTCCTCGGCGTCACAGGCGGAGGTCTACGGCGCAGCTTGCGTCGCAGTCAGCCCATTTCCGAATATGCAATTGAGATCGGCGGCGGAACGGCTGGTTTTTTTGGAAAACAAGCGACATTGGCGTACGTCGGGTTACCCGACAATATTTCAAGCCTCCCACCTCGCAAGATACGACAGATTTCGTAGTCAAGTGTTCTAATCTCGTTCGATAGATCTGCAACCGTGTAGCCCGCTGCCTCGCAGGTAAGAGAATTTAATTCCACAAGCAGAACAGGCCGATAGCGCTTGATCGATGTTCGGGCACCACGAAGGACCTCGATCTCTGCGCCTTCTACATCCACCTTAAAAACATCGATCCGTTTGTATCCGCTCTCGTCGAACACATCGTCGAACGGTTCGACCGATACACTGGCCACTTGCGTTGAGCGGTTATCCGAGATGTACAAAGTAGAGAGGCCCTCGTTATTATTAAGCTCACCATCGATGCATGAATACATCGGAAGCGTGGCGGAATTCTCTCCCAGCGCAAGTTGGAAGAGTCGCACATTCACGAACTGATTGAGGGAGACGTTTTCTTCAAGAGCAGCATATACCTTGGGCAGTGGTTCAAAGGCGAGAACGCTGGCCGCGTGCTTCGCTGCGAAAATCGTGAATTCTCCAAAATTTGCTCCCGCATCAACAAATACAGAGTGTCGGTTCAAAAGTTTTCGAAGCACGCAGATCTCGTCATGGGCATGAAACCCACTCCAAAAGATCCGGCTGCCCATGTATCCCCATCGATCAATACGTAGTTTGAGGTTTCCATCGTAATCTGTGATCGTTACTACCCCTGAATGCTTACCCGTTGCCTGTGCAACGAAATGCGAACGCAATGGTTCCGTCGCCCGCTGTCCGACGCGGTATCGAGACCCGAAAGGGCCGACTTTCCTGCTGAGCGTGGCCAGCGTGAACTCGATCTTCACGACAGGAAACTCACTTCATGAGAATGGGCGCGAAGAAGAACTATAGCAAAAAACCGGCACCACACGTTGCAGGATCGTCAAGGATGCCGAGGGTGTTGATACTCTCATCCTTGTTTCCAATAGAGCCCCATGCAAAGGATGGAAACTTCGTGTTTCATCAGATGGTTGCTTTGCAGAAACAGAACATAGCCTGCACAGTCGTCGTTCCGAAACCATGGACCCCTGCACTTCTTCGTGGGCGCTTTCCTCGCCACAGACGGCCCATTGATTGTGATTCCTTCAAACCTATGGGCTTGGAAGTGAAAAATGCGACGTTTTTTGCGCTGCCTGGAGACTGGCTTGGGCGCTTGGCGCTGCCTTCGATGTTTCGATCAGTATGGCCAATTATTCGGACGGCCGTCGAAGCGATGAACGCCAACCTAATTCACGCGCACGGAGAGCACTGCGGTTATGTTGCTTCACTAGCAGCTGCGCGGCTAGGCATCGAGTCTGTTGTCACGATACATGGGATCAGCTCAAACCGGTACGGTGGCTCCTCCCACATGCACCTGCAAATACAACATGGCGTTCGCACCGCATCGTGTGTAATATTAGTCGGAAGTCCACTCAAAAGGCATTATCAGTTCGTCTCCGGCGGCCACGACAACTACGTCGTTCTCACAAACGGTTTCGCTATTCCTGAGCATCCTAGCCGTTCCAAAGTACCTCGACGACGACAACACCGTATCGTTGCTGTATCAAATCTCCACGAGGGCAAGGGCATCGATCTGCTCATCCGCTCCGTCGCTGAGCTGAAAAAACGTGATCTCGGTTTGGAACTGGTCATCGTTGGCGACGGCGAGGCATTCAACAGGCTGAAGATGCTCACGGCTGAATTAGACCTTGCCTCGGATGTCATCTTTTTGGGCTACCTCCCACATCCTGAAGCAATCGCCGAGATCAAAGCTGGCGATGTGTTCTGCCTCCCAAGCTGGCGCGAGGCTTGCTCGATAGCGCACATCGAGGCAATGGCGTTGGGGAAGGTTGCCATAGGGTGCCACAGCCAGGGACCTAGCGATTACATTTGCGATGGCGAAACTGGTTACCTGGTCCAACCCAAGAATGTGGATGATCTTATGCGTGTATTGTTCCAGGTTCTTACCGATCGTGATGCTATAGAATCCGTTGGCAGAGCAGCGCGTGAATTTGCCTCTCGGCAGTTGACATGGGACGTTAACGTCTCGAAATTAAAGGAAATTTATGCGGCAGCTCTCGCCAAGGATATTGCAAGGTGTACTGATCTCGGCGGCAAAGCTAAATCTTTTGATTCCGAACAACACACGGTACTATCCGAACAAAACAAATAGAGCGAAAATTAAGGTCACTGTGCCTTCGGCAGGCTCGTCCCTCTGTTTATCCAAGGATGATCGTAAATGGATCCGCAGCGTAGCCACAAGGTCGGATGTTTCTATAAGCCTGAGCTCGACGGTTTGCGATTCTTTGCCTTCCTTGGTGTTTTTATTTGTCACGCGCTGCCGAAAGATCAATCAGCTTGTCTTCGGATTCCAAACAGTATCGTCCACGTGTCGGTCACACTTGGCAACGCCGGAGCTCTGGGGGTGGATCTATTTTTCGCTCTAAGTGCATACCTGATTACCGACCTGCTCCTATCGGAAAAGGAAGCAAACGGGAGCGTTAACGTAACTGCCTTTTACGCCCGCCGGGTTCTGCGCATTTGGCCCCTGTATCTTCTTTTCGTTGGAATCTCGGTTGGGCTAACATTCGTGGATCACTCACAAAAGATCGAGGGCGCAACGTTGCTAGGCTATCTATTGTTCGCTTCGAATTGGGTCATCGCACACGCTGGCAGCTTCCCAAAGTCGACCATAACGCCGCTTTGGAGCATCTCAGTTGAAGAGCAGTTTTACCTGGTATGGCCGTGGGTCATAAAGAAACTGACTCGCCGTGATCTTTACCTCCTTGCGGCTTTACTTTTATTAACCGCAACAGTTGCACGGATCTACATCGCTTGCCGTCACGGAAATGACGTGGTTTTCTGGACCAATACATTTTCCAGGCTGGATCCAATCGCGTGCGGCACGATCGTAGCATTGGCGCTGCATGGGCGGAAGTTTAGAATGCCGACCTGGAAGAATTACGGGTACATCGGAGGTGGATTACTGACTTTGCTGCTCTCCTCAGCTTTCTGGAACCGCTCGGGGGCATCACTTGCACCTCTAGTGTGCTATCCGATTGCCGCACTCGGGGTGACGGCGGTGCTTTTGGGCAGCTTCGGGTTTCGCCCTTTGCAATGGAAGCCATTTGTTGAACTCGGAAAGCGCTCTTACGGCTTGTACGTATATCATTCGCTAGCTTTCTACATTGCACTGCACCTGATCACGACGCGGGGGACACTGACGAAATTTGTTTTGTTCCGGTTTTCAGCATTTGTCATTACGGTATTGTTGGCTTGGCCGTCATACCGATTTCTTGAACAGCCTTTCCTCCGTTTGAAACACAAGTTTACAGTTGTGCCTTCGCGAGACATTCCTGTTGCGTATAAATGCCCCTCAGTTGAAACAGCAGATCGCTGTTTCTCCGCTCCAAATGCTGTTGCGGTGTATGCCACCCGGGATTAGCGTTGTGACCCCCATGGCGGTTCCCGGAATCAAACTTGTACTGAGTCGCGCGCAATTGCGCGGCGACTGGTTTCCGGCGCAATGCTAGAATTCGTCGCGAAGGGCATCTCTTGCACTGCTAAATCGCAGTGCAGTGGAGCGGAAGTGCTAGCAGACAGCATGTACGAGGAAGGTGAATGGACTCGGCTCCCCTGATAGCCGCAAACACTCGCGTGCTGCGCGAGCTTCCATCGGCCCACCCAGTTGAGTTCAGGCGCCAGTTTGGGTTCGGCATATACAATCCAGCCACGTTCCAGGATTCCGTGGTGCACGAATATTTACGAGTTCTTATTAAGCGTAAATGGGTCGTGATTAGCAGCGTTGTGATGATCTTCGTAGTCGTAGCGATTGCAACACTAAAAGCAACCCCGGTTTACGATGCGACGGGCAGTATCGCAATCAACAAGCTGGATCCCGCTCTGATCAGTTTCAAAGATTCTGCCAATGCAGGGCCGGATTACTACGATCCGTCGGACCTGGATACGGAAGTGGGCATCCTCAAAAGCGACCTGCTGGCCTTTCAAGTAATCAAGCAATTGAACCTGGATAAGCGGCCGGAGTTCGGCGGCAGCGGGCAGGCTCAGAGCACGTCACTAGAACTGACTACCGATATTCTGCAGCCTGATTCCGTCAAGGCTTCCGCCGTTCTGGCAAGCTTCAAGTCCGATCTTAAGGTCTTGCTGAAACCCAACACCCGCATCATCGAGATCCGTTATCGCAGCACTGACAAGGACTCGGCCGCGCGTGTCGTCAACACACTGATCAACACCTATATCGAGCAGAACTTTAAAACCAAGTTTGAATCCACAATGCAAGCCTCCGATTGGCTATCGAAACAGCTGATCGACTTGCAAATAAAAGTCGAGACGTCACAGGAGAAGTTGGTCCGATACCAGAAGCAACATCAGATCTTGGGCATCGACGAGAAACAGAACATCATTACGGCGAAGCTGGATGAGTTAAACAGGGAGCTGACCACGGCAGAATCCGGCCGGATGGAAAAAGAGTCAATCTACGGTTTGGTTCAGGCCACCGACAGCGACGCGGCCGCTGCGGCAGCCATCAGCGCTGACCACAGCACCAGAAATGCATCGCTGAGTTCTTCTTTGCTAGAAAAATTACGCGAACAGCAGGCCGATTTCAGGATTCAGGTTTCGCAATTGAGTACTCAATTTGGGCCTGCCTACCCGAAAGTGGCGCAACTGAACAGTCAATTGCAGGAAGTCGAATCACAGATTCAGCTAGAAATGAAGAAGGTAATCGCTCGTGTGCGGAGCGACTATCTGGCGTCCGTCCATCGTGAGGAAATGCTGCGCGCCGCTATGGAGAAGCAAAAACAAGAAGCCAACCAGTTGAATGAGAGCGCCATCGAGTACACTCTCCTGAAGCGTGATGTGGACACGAACCGGACGCTCTACGAAGGACTGTTAGAAAAACTGAAGGAAGCCGGCGTCACCGCAGGACTCAGGTCCAACAACATACGTCCGGTCGACTTGGCTCGGGTTCCGATCGAACCGGCAGAGCCGGATGTTCCCCGGAATCTCTCCTTCGCCTTGGTGCTCGGTCTAACCACAGGCGTTAGTTTGGCGTTCCTCCTTGAAGGGATTGATAACACGGTGCGGACCCCAGAACAGGCACAAGCCATTTCGGGGCTTCCGTCTTTGGGCATCATTCCTGATGGTTCCAAGCTCAGCATCGAATCAAGTGCCCGCAGGCGGCTCTCGCTGACCTCATCTAGGGAAGCGATCGAACTGGTGACCCAGTCGCGACCGCAATCGCAGATGGCCGAAGCCTATCGTGCCTTGCGTACTGCTCTGCTGCTTTCATCGGTAGGGGCGGCACCTAAGGTAGTGGTAGTTACTAGCGCGCTCCCCTCGGAGGGCAAAACTACTACCAGCATCAATACCGCAATCGTATTGGCGCAAAAGGGAAATCGCGTTCTCCTCGTGGACGCGGACCTGCGAAGACCAAGTATTCACAAAACGCTTGGGATGGGGCCAAGGACGGGGCTGAGCAGTGTGCTGACCGGAAGCGCAAACGTCCAACAGACTATCGTTCGGTCGGCGCTGTTGCCGTCGCTGTTTATACTCCCGGCCGGACCGCCACCGCCGAATCCAGCCGAACTGCTGTCTTCCGGGAATATGAAGAAAGTTCTCGATGAGCTCCGGGAGCAGTACGATCACATTGTGGTGGATACGCCTCCAACGCTTTCTGTCACCGACCCCGTCATTTTGTCCACGCGAGCCGATGCCGTTGTGCTGGTAATCCGGTCAGGGCAAACTACCCGACAAGCTTTGCGTCGTGCGCGTGACATCCTGTTGCAAGTCAACGCTCACGCGACGGGTGTGCTGTTGAATGCAGTCGATCTGAACTCGGGCGATTATTACTATTACGAATATCAGGGCAAACACGGGCAGCGTTACTTTGGGCAAGACGAGCCTGCAATCGCGGAGGAAGCGAAGGCAACCTCCAGCGGAGCATAGGCGAGCATAGTTCGCGAACGCCAAAAAAAACGAATGCAGGTATCGCTTCGGAGTCGCGCGAGGAAAACTGCCCTGTGGGGGGGGACGCTGATCCTCGCTGCCATATACTCCGGGTCGGCGATAAGAGAGTACCTCGCGGATCACTACTCACAAAAATCAGATTTGGCCAGTTTGCAGCGAGCTGTGAGGCTGCAGCCGGCAAACGCGAAATATCGCGATAGGTTCGGGCGCTACTTGTCTATGGTGCAGGAGTCTCCTGAAGCGGCTACCGAATCCTACAAAGCCGCGGTCGAATTGAATCCATATGTAGCAGCTTACTGGTTGGACCTTGCTGCAGGATACGAGCTACTCGGGAACAGCGGCGGGCAGAAAGCTGCTTTGGAGCACGCGATTAACGCGGATCCAAGGCGCCCCGAAGTCGCTTGGGAAGCAGCCAACTTCTACGTAGTCCACGGCGAAACACAGCAGGCTTTGCGAGAGCTTAGGACTGCAATCCAAGGCGGTCCGGCGCTGCGAGCTGCGAGTCTGCAACTCTGTTGGCGGGTCGAGCCTGATGTAGATATTATTTTGCGGGATGCTATCCCACCGGTACCCGATGTCTATTTGTCTTTCTTACAATTATTGATTTCAAAAAAGGAAACGGCTGGCGCAGCCAAAGTCTGGCAAGAACTGGCGCGTCTTGGGCGACCCATAGAACGTGCAAGCGTTTTCAACTACATCAGCTACTTGATCAGCCAACAAGAAATCGTTCAGGCGCGGTTGGTATGGCAGCAGGCAACTGGCTTGTGGGGGATGCCAGCCTACCAACCATCACCGGCTAACCTCGTCGTCAATGGCGATTTCAGCTTGGACGTCCTCAACGGCGGATTCGATTGGCTGTATCAGCGATCAACCAGCATCGCGCTTGCCCTGGATCCGACTCAGGCTCATACGGGGCAACGTTCGCTTTCAATCATCTTTGATGGCCCTGGAATAAAGGATGCTGGCATCCGCCAATTCATAGCGGTTGAAGCAAACACGGCTTATCAATTCTCCGCCAATTTTAAAGCCGAGGACATGGAGGGCGCCGGAGGGCCGCAGTTTGCCATTCGCGATGCATTTGGTAGCCGGACCTATTTCTCCAGCGAGGAATTGAAGGGTGCAGATTTCTGGAAGCCGGTGAGGGGGGCTTTTACGACTGGAACCGATACGAAACTCGTCGTGCTCGAGGTCGATCGTGTGCCGGCCTGGAGTCCCATACGGGGTAAGCTGTGGATAGACGGTGTTCGCCTTGCAAAGGCAAACTCATAAACAGCCAGTGCTTGCTGAAACCTATTCGCGAACCGTGCCGGATACTAGGGTTGCGGTGCAGGCGCCGGTTCACCTACATTGGCTGGATTCTGTCACCCTCCACGGGATATTCGGTCTGCTGATGTTTGGACCCCTGGCATTTGGCGCGGTCGAATCGTGGTCACTACTGATTGTTGAACTCGGGGCGGTGCTGCTGTTTTTGCTTTGGGCAGTCCGCCAAACGATTTCAGGTGAACCCTTGATCACAACGAACCCGCTATTCCTGCCAATGGCTTCATTTGCGGTGCTTATCTTTGTGCAGATTGCGATTGGCGCAACAGCATATACGTACGTGACCCGCTCCCACGCGCTGTTGTACACAGCCTACGGGCTCCTGGTTTTCCTAGTTGTCCAGTGTGTGCGCAGAACTTCGCAGGTCAGTGCTTTGGCCTTCATGATTTCGGCGTACGGATTTGTACTTGCGATGTTCGCATTGCTCCAAGGTCTGAGTTCAAACGGCAAGCTGTATTGGGTCAGGACTCCGCAGTGGGGGGGATGGATCTACGGCCCGTACGTTAACCACAATCATTACGCCGGCCTAATGGAAATGCTTGCGCCCGTCCCGCTGGTATTTTCGCTCACTCGATATGCGCACGGTGCGCGAAAGACCCTTGCCGCAGTGTCTGCTGCGATGATGGCGGGCACGATTTTCCTCTCTGGATCCCGCGGCGGCATGGCAGCATTCATTGTGCAAATGACCGTATTGGCCGTCATTGTAGCCACGCAAAAGAAACACAAGTCTGCTTTCGCGCAAGTTATCTTTTGGGTGATTGTCTGCGCAGTGCTTGTATGGCTCGGTGGCGCCGAATTGACCAGGCGGGTGTTAAGTGTTCAAACTGAGGCGCAAGCGGAGTTGTCTGGCGGAACGCGGATGGAGATTTATCACGATGCTTTCCAGATGTTTAAGAACAGGCCGATCTTGGGATGGGGCTTAGGTACGTTTCCGACCGTTTATCCCCAATTTGGCAGCTTCTACACAACATTTTTTGTCAACGCAACTCACAATGATTACCTGCAGTTGCTAACCGAAATGGGAGGCCTCGGATTCGCAGTGATGCTGTGGTTCATGGTAATCGTTTATCGGAACGCGATCAGAAAGCTGAAAGATTGGCCGTCTACGGTGGATGGGCCGGTTGCGTTGGCTGCAACGCTCGGCTGTACCGGTATCGTGGTGCACAGCTTTGTGGACTTCAACCTTCAGATCCCGGCGAATGCCGCCCTTTTCTACACATTCTGCGCTTTAGCTGCAATGGAGCCACGCTTCAGAACCTTCCGCGGTTCCACATGTGCAGCAAGCCTTGAGACTTTGTGACTTGTAGTAGAACCTTGCGGCCAAAAACAGTTTCAGTTCTCAAATCCGATAGCCTTTCTTGAAATTTCGGCTCAAGCATATGGCGTTTGCCTACTCTGCTCGGGAGAACCGCCAATGAAAAGAACCGCAATTTATTTTCTGTTCGCTGTTGTTTGCTATCCCGTTGCATTCGCTTGGTGCGGGATGCTGATTGCAAATGAACCGTTCCACAGTGACGAAAGCGCTGCTTCGAGCCTTGATTCCAGCTCTCGTGGTTTTCGGGTCAGTGAGTACAACTGGACTGTCTCTCCAAAGCTCCCGTCTAGCCTTGCGGTCGGACCGAACACGATTACCCTGCCCAATTGCCCCAAAGGGCTCAGCACGAACGATCACTTCCTTTACATTGCAGGCACGGGCATTCCGGAGGCGGTCAAAGTCACTGTGGTGAACTGCACGCCAGGGGCTGGAGGAACCATCAGTTTGGTCGCCACGAGCGTCCACGGTGATGGTTACACAATCTCTTCGGCGACAGGTGGAATCAAGGAAGCTTGGGAAGACGCGCACGGGGTCCTAGTGCTCCCTCCCGGGCATATCGCGACGATGTACGCACCTCTCCACCTTGAGAAGTCAAACGCTTACATGGATCTCTCCGGGGCCACGCTGGTTTGCAACGTACCAAACAACGGCCCGTGTGTGAAAATAGGCAACGATTCCAACCCGGGCGCCTATTCAAATATCAGCATCACAAACCTGACTTGCAAGCCCGGCACGAAATCGACGGGTCCGTGCTTGGAAGACAACGCACAGCACACCAGAATTTTGGGAATGACTGCGATGGGCAATCCAGGCAGCTATTTCGGCTACTACATTCAGACCGATAATGATCAGTCGATGGAGATCTCTGGCCTCAACACGAATAGCACTACGGCTTTGCGATGCGATATGTCTTTCTGCGGTTCAGCTGTGTATAACCCTGCTGGACCGGACAATGCTGCAGTCGGCTGGATCCATGATTCAAATATTTCAATGGGTTGTTCTGGTAACGGGGTTGATTGGCAGGGCGGAAACGATCTCCGCCTTTCCAATGTCATCCTGCAGGCTTACAGCCAATGGGGCCTGAGATTCAATCGAACAGCCAATGGCGCTGATTCGAGGGTTGTATACAACAAGGTTCACAACGAACGTGGAAATTGTTCCAATCCCTGGGGCAATGTCGGCGCTGCTGGCACTATCATGCAAGGAGGTGCACTGGAAAGTGATCTTCAGCAGAGCGGTGGTGCGACTCCGGAGTTCAAGATCAACGGCACTAGCGGCGCCACACTCTACCATTACTACGTGCAAGCCATAAACAGCGTCGGTTCCAGCAATGTATTACTTGCTGGCTACGTTAGGAATGGCCCTGGAACAATCAACCGCGCGCATGCGGTTTCGGTCGTCTTCCCATCCATTCCGAACGCCAAAACTTGCAATCTATTCCGCATCAATGCGGATGCAAACGGCGGTGATTTTCCCTTTGGGACCCCAGCCGCCATTCAGGTGGCAACCGGACTGCCATGCTCGAATCGGAGCGTCAACACATTTACCGATGACGTCGAATCGCCAAGTTCGGTGACGGTAAGTGGCTCTGCCACTTGGTTCCCGGATCTCCCCTATTGGCCAGGCGGAATCATTCTCGGAGGAGGAAATAGCACGAATCCTTATCAAATGTCCAGGTATATCGGACCGGGTCCGGTTGGGTTTCCATTGATCGAGGCCGGTCTTGGCTACGGCTCGTATTACTCGAACGGCGCCGGATGGTTTACCGCCGGCCAGCTGAGCTTCTCCAATAACCCAGTGCCTGTGGCGCCTACCAGCTTGAATGGAATTGGGGTGTACATTCCCAACCAGCAACCCCGTGCCGTATTGATACCGTTCGCCGCCGCTAACTCCAGATTTCCCCGCCCCATCAAAGGTGTCCTAAATCTCGGTTATTTCCGGCAGCCAACAGGAACTGACGTAATCACATTGCTCGATCAAAGTTACGATGCCACGCTCGGTTCTGCCAGTCACCGTCCCGGCGCCGGTCCTCGTGATACCGCTATATCGGTTGACTCGGGCTTAGCCTGGCGTGATCCATCTTCTGTTTCCAGCTACGTCAACTCTCTCGCTGATGGCGTTAACTGGAAGGAACGGCTCACTGCCACGCTGAAACTACTCAAGGTCCCCGTCAATGCGCCTGCATACCAGACTGCCACAAACTGCGCGAGCGCCACGTCCGCCGCCGGCTGCGGGTCAGCAGCAGCAGGTTCGGTTGTGATCGCTCCTGGCGCGACCACCCTGACGGTGAACACAACCGCTGTGACGGATAAGAGCCAAATTTTCCTGCAAGAGGACACAACCCGCGGCACGGCACTGGCCGTCACCTGCAACACGACTCGTGGACGGACCTATACGGTAACCGCTCGCAATCTCGGTACTAGTTTCACGATCACCGCGTCCGCGGCCCCTGTGATCGATCCAGCCTGCCTGAGCTACCACATCGTAAATTGAGCGACCGGGGCAAATATCTTGCTGAAAGCCGCGAGCAGCCCCTGACGTGCTTCTGGAGCGCGGCAACATCTATTTCTAGACGCGGCCAGGAATTCTGATAACCACAACCAAGAGTACACTCCGAGCTAGCTCCCTTCTCCTCGCAATATCCAATCCACGCTTTTGTGATACCTCTCCGCTAGAAGGACCAATATGGCGATGCTCGGAGCAATCCTCCCACTCTCGATCTTTGAAAGATGACCCTGGCTGACGTTAAGGTAAGATGCCAGTTCCTCCTGGAGGCCGTGTCCACGTAGCTGCCGGATGCGGGAGCCAATGACTCCCAAATCCACCCCTTTTTTCTTTCGCCTAGACAAACTCTACCCTTGACTAGGTATATGCATTTATGGCATATTCAAACAATGCATATTCCTTTAATGAATACACTTCCTCCCTTTGATTTTTAAACGATCTTAGGAGGAATGCAATTATTGACTAAGGTTCGCCATGCGGAGGGACTATGGAAGCATCTCTGCCCAGCCTCGATAGCGTTCGAGCGAACAGGCGGCTCGCCCGACATATTTGGGGAAACCTACCTCATGTTGCCTTCGAGAGTTTAAAAGAGCTAACCGCGACTTTCGCAATCCAAATTAGTGCCGGAGATCTGATTTGGTTACAAGGCAAATGGTACGTCACACATTCAGGATTATTGCACATAGCTCATCGAAAGCACTGCTCCGCCATTCAAGTTCAACCCGTTTGGGAATTCTCGGCGCCGTCCGAGTCTCGCTGGGCATTCCGGGCGACGGTCTACAAAACCAGACACTGCCGGGGTTTTGTGGGGTACGGTGATGCAAGTCCCGCTAACGTCTCTCCGCTCGTTCGCGGCGCCGAAATGCGCGTGGCCGAGACGCGCGCCGTGAACCGTGCCTTGCGCAAGGCCTACGGGATCGGCCTGTGCTCGGTGGAGGAGCTCGGATCCGCTGCCGAGTCGGCGCAACCTCAGCGGCAAACGAGGAAGCTTCCGCCGCAACCTGCTAATGGAAACTATGGCGGTCCAAAGGTCCGCGATCGCTTGTGCCAGATCATCCGCCAGCACCGACTCGATCCCAACCTGGTCAAGTCTTACGCCGTGGACTTCTGCGGGACCAAGACCCTACGCGAAGCCACCCGCGAGAAGGTGGAGAACTTCGTTGCTCACCTCGCTGACTGGGCCGAGAAAGACCGCAATGCCCTCCTCTGCCAGCTCAACAGCTATTTGTCGGCGAAAGAAGGTGCCGCATGAGGCGCTATTTCGAGAGCCTTCGTCCTGCGGATCGGTCGGCCATTGACTCCGTTCCCGACGGATTATTCCTCGTTCGGGTCGAGCGAGCGCAGTATCGCTGGCACGCACAGAAACCGTATTACCAGATCCGCTTCGCTGTTCTCGAACCCAAGCACCTCGCCGGGTGCTTGATCACCGGCCGGCTTTACTGCACAGCCAGAGCGATGTGGAAAGTCACCTGGTTCCTGCGCGATTTCGGATACGACACCGAGCTGCTGGGAAAAGATGAAATCGATGATCAGGCGCTGGTCGGCCTACAAGGTGTGCTGAAAGTGAGTCATGCCATCGTGCATGGCATCTCCGTCCTCAACCTCGATGGTTTCGCTCCGCTTAACCGCTGGAAGGAACTCTCGCCCACCGCCGCTGACGATTCTCCTGGATCTGAGGTGGCCTGATGATCTACAGCTATACCCAAATCAGCCAATATCTCGCCTGTCCGCGCCGCTACCGTCATCGTTATCTGGATGGATGGCAAGAGAAGGACACCCGGGCAGCCATGCTCTTCGGTCGCGCCTTTGAACGGGCTCTGGCCGCCTTCTTCCTGCGGCAAGACGCGGCGGCTGCCTTGTTTCAGGAATGGAAGCTCTATCAGGATCAGAAGCTCGAATACTCGCATGGCGATACCTGGGACCGCATGCTCGAGCAAGGCATCCAGCTGCTCGACCGCTTCTGCCAGGAGGATCGCGTCCGCATTCGCCAGGCCCGCCGCAACCTGCAGATCAAGTTTGTGCGGCCGCTTTCTGGCCAAAACGAATTTGTAGCCTATATCGACGCCATCGGACGATTGAACTGCCGCGACTGCTTGCTGGAATGGAAGACGACTTCGGCCCGCTATCCGACGGAACCGGATGGATTGTTAGCCTTAGATCCCCAGCTGGTTTGCTACTCTTGGATCAGCGGGATTTCGGAAGTCGCCCAGGTAGCTTTTGTGCGCAAGCGGTTAGTCGAAATTCAATACCTGCGCACCACCATCACGGATGAGCAGCGGCGCGAGTTCGGGCAGCTGGTTGAGGTCACGACCAGACAGATCGAGTCGGCTCAGTTCCTGCCCCATAGCGGCATCCGTTTCCCTCAGAACCCCTGCAGCAGCTGTCCTTATATTGGGCTTTGTCTCGGAAGCCATGAGTTGGTCGAGGCCGCTCTCATCCGGCAGCAAGGAGCGGAAAGCCTTGATTGGCTTGACGAGCTTCATTACTAGGAATCCGCCTATGCTGCCCAAGCTCAACCGCCGGCGAGCACAATTCGTGCTCGCCAAAATCAATGAGATTCTCGCCTGGGAGCAGAGGAAGGAAGTGGAGAAAGACATGCGTTTTGTGGAATTGGGAAGATATCTGTGCGAAGTGCGGGCCGGGCAATACTGGCGGCTGGAGAACCTGAAATCCTTTGATGAGTTCTTGGAGCGGCGGTTTCCGGAATCGAGAAGAAAGGCCTACTACCTGATGTCGATTCACGAGCACCTGCCGCCGCAAGTGAAACGCGAACTGAAGCAGGTAGGCTGGACAAAAGGGTTGGAACTGGCAAAGCTGGCGAGGAGGAGGGATGGGCAGGAGTTCGACTGTGCAACCTGGTTGCACAGAGCTCGCGTGCTGCCAAAAGACGAGTTCCGGCGTGAGGTGGAAAAGGAGCTGACCGGGAAAGAAACCGAACCCTGGGAGATTATCTATTTCAAGCTCTACAAAAGCCAGATTCCGGTGATCGAGCAGGCCCTGGAAACGGCA
>QHZR01000252.1 GCA_003224755.1 Acidobacteriota bacterium | reverse complement strand
AAAGAAATTACCCTTTTCCTTTCAAATCGACCTCAGTGGTCACCCCAAAACCGGCCAACGGTGGTCAGGGCAAAACCGGCCAACGGAAGAGGCCGGGGACTAAATGGAGTGGAAGGCGCTCGTCAGATTCTGCGTGAGAATCCCCAGCAATGAATTGTTCTGGCATCATCGGGCAGGCACGTTCAAGCCTGTCGCGCACATATCTGGTGGGATTGAACAACTTGAATTGAGGTCGCGCGGAGTAAAGACGCCGTCAAATTACGGGAAGTGGTTACCTCGCTAGTAACTCTTCTGTGATGCAGCGCAAGTACCTCAGCCGTTGGGTGTCCGCACTCTCCGCCTTTGGTTCGCTTCACAACCTTCATTAAACGAATGGGACGAGCCATCCCGCTCGCAGGGCTCTTTGTCATCATCCCCGTTCCGAACCGAGCGTAATACCCTGTGCCTTTATCGGTAAAAATTCTTCGGCTCGGTACGATTATGGCGCGCAGGGCGCACCTTCTCGTGGTTCTTCGGGGGCTGAAAGCCGTAGGGCGTCAGCTTTGCTGCTTTTCAGGGAGGGCTTCAGAAAATGCAAGGGGCGCACAAAGAAAACCTTTAGCCGAAGTTATTCTTATACTGCGCCCCGTTGCGCGCCACTTCGTCTGCCTGGGAAGATAGCACAGTCGCACCGCAAGTTTTCTAGTGTTGGAGAAAATAAGTTTGAGCTTGGCGAGAGTGGTTACTGAAGTAACATGGCAACCGTCTCCTTAGCTTTGGCACGGCGATTCTCTGGATAAGACAGTTCCGAAGAGCTAAATGAGTTGAAGCGGATGAGGTTCACCTTTCTGCCACGTGAAGTGAATTTCGGATTGATTGACCAGCGAAATTCTTCGTCGAGCTGCACCAGGCCTCGCTTCCGGCACCGGAATAACGCCGAGAGGATTAACTCTTCAGCTACGCCGAGCGCCTTCGCCAAAGATCCCGCTGTGGCCGGACCGCTCGTTTGCAGCCGCTCCAATATCCGATCCTGCAAATCTGTCGGCTCTCTTGCTTTCATTTCGGCTCCGCTCGGCCAATCCCACTCCTACGAAATTGTTTGAAGGCGGTTAAGAAATAGAGGTTGCGTGGGAGATTCTTGAATCTCTGTGAGCGGTCAATTTCGCGAATCAATTGCTTGCAGCCGGTTTGGGCCCGATTGCAGACTGAACGCAGAGGTCAAAACGGAAAGCTACTTTCGGAAGAAGAAGTTAAACACGACGTGGCATGTCAACCTCGTTAATTGCAGAGATAATTCCGATTCAAGCGAGTCTGTGCTTGGACCGCAGGGCTAAGCACATAGCTTGAGATTTGTGAGTCTAGACGAACCTGGGTGGGAAGGATCTAAAACATGAACGAAACAAACTAAGCTCCAGCGAATGCGAATCCTAGGCAGAAAAGCGTTCCAGGGTTGGGCTTATCTTTCTCTGGTTTTACGTGCGCGGGCGGTGCGCCAAAAAAAGTATTTCCAGCAAGGAGGTAGTCGATCGCGCGAATGAGATCTCGAGCAGCTTGAGATTTCAGAACATAGCCCTGCGCACCGGACTCCCGTACCTCAACGCCTAATCGATCGGATTCATGCATAGTGAACATCAAGACTCTGCAACTCACGCCCAATTCTGCAATTTCTCTGGCGGCTTGCAGCCCACTCAGGACTGGCATGGTGATGTCGAGAACACCAACATCTGGTCTGAGCCTCTTAACCATCTCGACCGCCTCTTTACCGTTTCTCGCCTCACCACAGATCTCCCATTCGCGTCTTGATCTGCCCACAAGGGTCCGAATCCCTTCGAGGACAATTTCATGATCGTCGGCAATCAGAATTCTTGCAGGCATGTCCTCCTCCAACTCCAAAACTCTTGCAGTGACCCTCAAATGGGTAGAAGCCAAATTGACACAGAGTTTAATTACACTAAACTACACTGGCAGTGGTCTGCTGGCTGGAACGCTAGCTGTAACAGTTGTCCCATTTACGGTTGACTCTACTTCGAGCTTGCCTCCGAGTTGGCGAACTCGCTCACTCATTCCCCGCAGGCCAACCCCCAATGATCCGAGCCAATCTTGGCCGGCTTCTTCCAGCAGCTTCGGTGCAATTCCATTTCCTCTATCTCGGATTTGCAGGATTACAGATTCATCAGTCATCGAGAGCCTAACGTTCGCGGTCGAACTTCCGGAGTGCCTGTGCACATTCGTTAGACTCTCCTGAAGGATGCGGAATATCGCGAATTCCACCTCAGGGGCAAGCCGTCCGAAGCCGGGCTCAATCTCAAAATTGGTCTCAATACTGCTGCGCTTCGAAAACCTATCAAGGTACCACGGCACCGCCGAGTAGTGTCCCATTTCCTCCAGCATGGGAGGATATAATAGATACCGATTCGCGCCCGCGCCGAGTTGTTGAGCGCTGCCTCCAAGTCACCCACAACTCCGCGCACCTCTTGCGTGTGAGCTACCCAGGCCTCGCTTTCTTTGAAGTAGGAAAAAGAGAAATACGTGCCAACGGCGCACAAGCAAAGCAGCCCTAAAGCTGCTAGGAATACGGTGCGCGCTTTCGCCTTTTGCGAGTCTAGAAATCCCTCGCTGAAAATCCTGGGACTACTGGCCATTTAACTTCGGAAGGAGGAGACTTAGTGGTAAAGGATTGTAACACGCCGACACATGTTACCTCGGCAGGAATCTTGCCGGCTGCGTGCTCGTCAAGTCCAGGCGCAAGAACTAGTTAAAGGTTGTTTTTCGCATTTCGTCTGGGAAATTCTTAGCAAACAGCTGCCTCGGTTGTGCATCTCATGTCGAGCATTGGGGGACCGCCTCCATACGCCTGGGGGAAGATTGAGTATGTCAGCACGTACCAAGTCGGTTCTAGTCGTGGATGACGGTCCCTTGGTACGTCAGAAATTGTGTGAAATGTTGACACGCGAGGGCGACTTTGATCTTTGCGGCGAAACCGTCAATGGACGGGATGCGATTGAAAAGGCGCAGCAACTGCGTCCTGACCTAATCATTATGGATCTATCGATGCAGGTGATGAACGGCCTCGAAGCGGTGCGAATCCTGAGAAGCGTGATGCCCTCGACGCCGATCATAATGTTCAGCAATTACCGCGACAGTTTCATTGAAAAGCTAGCCATTTCCATGGGCGTCGCCGCCGTGATTTCAAAATCTCAGCATTTTTCTATCCTGCTCGAGTCGGCACGTGGCCTCTTTCTCCGTAGGGCCGCATAGGAGTACAGATCGCCATCATGCGAAAACGGCTTATCGCACGAACCCCGGCAACCGTTCAGGCGCGCGCTGAAGGGTGGTTAGATCTTGAGCATGCCGCCACGGTGGAGGTCGTGTCAGAGGATAAAGATTTTCCAATCGAATCTGCCTTATCGATTGAGCCAAGGCAAGGCTGGCGTGCCGCTGAACCGGGAGTTCAAACAATTCGGCTGGTTTTTGATGAGCCTCAAGAGCTCAAACGCATCTCACTGGTTTTCGAGGAAGACGAGGTAACGCGTACGCAAGAGTTTGTATTGCGAGCATCCTCGAATCCTGGGGGGCCGTTTCGAGAGATTGTGCGGCAGCAATGGAATTTCAGTACACCCACATCAACGCGGGAGATCGAGGAATACCGGGTCGAACTTTCGGATGTCAGTGTCCTTGAGCTGACAATTGTGCCTGATATCAGTGGTGGTGCAGCGCTCGCCTCGCTCAAGAGCTTGCACTTATCTTGACGAGCGCCCTTTTTTTCAGACGCTAGATGAACCTAAGCGTTCTTGTTCTGAATTTAGCGGTTTTCTGGCCGTTTGCTACACCATCACGCCGACTGTTTCCGAGGCTGCAAGTGTTCACGTCAACAACTGTTCCCACGATCGGACCACGTGACCATTACACAATCACCAATGATGCTTGCCCGCGTCGACACTTACTTTGGTTTCACGCATAATGTCGGAAGGCCCACGCCAAAACAGCGGCACGACTGCGAACGCGAGCTCCTGTAACGCGGCGAATCACTTCTTGAGGCCATCTATTGACTAGGCAAAACGACCCAATCGTCTGGCCCGGTCGACCGTATCCACTTGGGGCCACCTGGGACGGAGAAGGTGTTAATTTCGCCCTTTTTTCTGAGTCCGCCGAGAAGGTTGAGCTCTGCCTCTTCGATCAATTCGGGCGGCGTGAAATTCACCGCGTTCCGCTGCGCGAGCAAACCGATCAGGTCTGGCACTGTTACCTGCCAGAAGCGCGTCCCGGCCTGCTTTATGGATACCGCGTGCATGGCCCTTACGAACCAACCAAGGGCCTCAGGTTTAATCGCAACAAGCTCTTGCTCGACCCTTACGCCAAGCAGATTCAAAACGGCCTGAAGTGGCACGACTCACACTTCGGGTACAGAGTTGGGCATCGTAATGAGGACCTCTCGTTTGACCGACGTGACAGCGCCCCTGGCATGCTCAAAGGTGTCGTGGTCGATCCTGCTTTCACCTGGGGAGCAGATCGCGCGCCGCATACGCGATGGCATCGCACCATCATTTATGAATTGCACGTCAAAGGTTTCACGATCCGGCATCCTGAGGTCCCGGCTGGACTGCGCGGGACCTACGCCGCTCTCGCCACCGCGCCGGTGATCGATCACCTAACCCAACTCGGAGTCACCGCGGTAGAACTGCTGCCGGTGCACACATTTGTCGACGACCGTCATTTGATCGAGCGCGGGCTGCGCAATTACTGGGGCTACAACTCGATTGGCTTCTTTGCTCCCGAACCCCGCTACTGCGCAACCGGTAGCATCAACGATTTCAAAACCATGATAAAAACTCTTCATTCGGCGGGAATCGAGGTCATCCTCGATGTGGTTTACAACCACACGGCTGAAGGCAATCATTTGGGCCCGACATTATCGTTTCGGGGGATCGATAATCCTGCTTACTACCGTCTGGTTCCAGATGATCCACGCTATTACATGGACTACACGGGCACTGGCAACACACTCAACATGCGTCATCCGCGTGTGCTGCAATTGATCATGGACAGCCTGCGTTATTGGGTCTTGGAAATGCACGTTGACGGTTTCCGCTTCGATTTGGCGGCGACCCTCGCACGCGAGTTGCACGAAGTCGATCGCCTGGGCGCATTTCTCGACATCATTCATCAGGATCCGATTCTCTCTCAAGTAAAGCTCATCGCCGAACCCTGGGATCTTGGCGAAGGCGGATATCAAGTCGGCAAATTTCCTGTTGGCTGGGCAGAGTGGAACGACAAGTATCGTGACGTTGTTCGCTCTTATTGGAAGGGC
>QHZR01000128.1 GCA_003224755.1 Acidobacteriota bacterium | reverse complement strand
AACTTTCGTTGAGCGTCATGCAAGTTTCCCATGCGCGCCCTTTGTCAGCGGCACGAATTTCCTGCTCTGGCGTCGAGAAATCTCCCGGTAATCCGTTGCGGTTGTTCACAATGATGTCCGGCTGAAGCTGAAACACCATGTCGTTCATCTTCTGCGACTCCCATTGCTCGGGAGTTAGCGGCCAATCAACGTCGTACCACAGGACATCAATCTTCCCGTAGTTAGTCATCAATTCGCGGATAAGCCCGTGGGTATAGGTGACGAATCGCTGTCGCGCCGCATCGTCCGTCGCGCAGCGCGCTCCATCGGGATGGTGCCAATCCATTAGCGAGTAGTAGAAGCCAACCCGCAGCCCCTCTGCTCGGGCAGCTTCCACAAACTCGCGCACCAGATCGCGACCGGCCGCCTGCTTCGGCGCGCAATAATCTGTAAGCTTCGTATCAAAGTTGCAGAAGCCTTCATGATGCTTGGTCGTCATCACCATGTACTTCTGTCCCGCCTGCTTCGCCAGCCGAGCCCAGTCACGCGCGGCATTTGGCTTCGGATTGAAATGCTTTGCGAGCAGCTCGTACTGCGGAATCGGGATGCCTTCGACTTCCATAGCCCACTCATGCCGGCCGATGACGCTGTACAGTCCCCAGTGGATGAACATCCCAAACTTAGCTTCGTGCCACCACTGCATGCGACGCTCGTGGTCCGGCGGCGTTCCGGATTGCGGTGCCGGCTTGGTTGTGTTCCCTGCCTGTGCGACGGCCAGCGGCGCAGCTGCCGCAAGTCCTGCGCTCGCCGCTATCATCTTCAAGCAATCCCTTCTCGATGTTCCCCGATTCATCTTCGTGCCTCTCAAGAATTTATTGGGATGGATCTTGGTCCGAATTCCATGAAAGGTGGATTCTACTCCGGCGTGTCAAGCTCGAAGTCCGGTATTTGCTGCGAACAAGGAACTCGACTTTGTTGCGACCGATTCTGCTTGCCTTATTTTTGCATTCGCAACGCGTGGTACAGTACCAGACCTATGCATTCGGATCTGAACCAGAATGCCGCCGTCGCACGCGGGCTGCTGAAGGAGAACGTCGCACAGCGTCTGCGGGAAGAGATCCTCGCCGCCCGAATTTCTCCCGGAGAAAAGATCGTCGAAGGTAAGTGGGCACGCGAGTATGGAGTCGCTCAGATCTCAGTGCGCGAAGCGCTGAATATTCTGGCGACACAGGGCTTCGTGACCAAAGGGCACGGGCGCAGCGCGCGTGTGCTGAAACTTGAGAAAGCTGACATTATCCATATCTACCAGGTGCGGGGAGCTCTGGAAGGACTCGCGGCGCGGCTAATCGCGGAAGGCAAACTTCCAGTTGACGACATGGAAGCTGCCTTCAACGACATTCGCCATTCCGTTAACACAGGTGATCTGCGCCGAGTCATCGAGAGCGTCCAGCACTTTCATATGCTCTTACTCGAGAAACCACGCAACTCCGTCCTGCGGGAATACGGTCGCCGGCTCCTGGTGCCGCTTTACGCATTTACGTTGATGAGAGCCTTGGTCAAGAAGGTCGACACCGGCCCGTGGGAGAGACAACTTGGACTGCATCGCCTGATTATTGACGTCCTGCGACAGGGCAATCCTTATCTCGCCGAGCAGACGCTGATTCACGTGACAAATTCATTCCTCCAGGCGGCGTTGGAGGTCTGGGCGCAGTAGCTATTTCTCGCGGTAGGCTCTTGAGGTGACATGGCAATCGCGATCGTGATGGGGCTTGCTGCGGTTGTAGTTGCCGGTGTGCTGCAAGGTCTGTTTGCAGTTCCGATGAAGTATGCGCCGCGCTGGAACTATGAACACATATGGCTGACTTACAGTCTGGTAGGAATGGTCGTGCTTCCGTGGATTTTGACCACGGTGACCGTCCCACACTTGGCCGAAGTGTATTCACTCACTCCAGCGCTGGTGCTCGTTCGCATCGCAGGCTTTGGACTTTGCTGGGGAATTGGATCGGCACTGGCAGGACTAGGGATGAACCTTCTCGGAATCGGTCTCGGCATGGCGATCATCTTGGGATTAAGCGCGTCAGTGGGATCGCTGATTCCGTTACTCATCCTCACGCCTCAGCAGTTGCACACACCTCAAGGGCACACGTATCTCGCGGGCACTGTGATTATGCTTGTGGGAATTGCGCTGTGTGCACGCGCGGGAATGCTAAGAGATGCCGCCCGTAAGCGCGGCGAATCTGTCCCCGGTCGGTCATTTGTTGCCGGATTCATTGTTTGCTGTCTTTCAGGACTGTTCTCATCATCCCTGAATTTCTCTTACGCATTCGGCGGTGAGGCGGTGGATCGTGCGCGCGCTCTTGGTGCAAGTCATCTGTGGAGCACGGGAGTTGTGACGGCTCTAGCGGTTTCCGGAGGTTTTATCGCAAACCTGGCTTATTGCGGTTACCTCCTGCGCAAGAACCACACACTAGGAAAATTCAGCGGCGATGGCGCAGGCACCGGATGGTTGTGCGGTGCGCTCATGGGTTTCTTGTGGTTTGGCGGTCAGTCGCTGTACGCGGTCGGCATAACCCGGATGGGCGAATTGGGAGTGGTGATCGGTTGGCCTTTGCTCATGGGCATGATCATCGTCACCAGCAACGCAGCCGGAATATTGACTGGTGAATGGAACGACGTTTCGAGCGCAACCAGACGTTTTCTTGCCTTTGGCATGCTAATTATTCTTGCGGCGCTAGGAGTTCTGGCGATGGCGCAACGAGCGGCGTGAACACTCTACCGCCGATAGCCCAGTTCGGCTCCGCCGCTCACTGGAAGAATGCAGCCGGTAATGAAGCGTGCCTTGTTGGATAGCAGGAATACAGCAGCGTCCGCGATCACGTCGCCCCGAGGGCAGTCCCCAAGCAGGTGAATGTCGTCGAGATACTTGCGAATGCTCGCCGGATCTTGTTGCTCTGCGCACCATTGTTCCAGCATCGGCGTCCACACTCCCGCTGGACAAACCGCGTTCACGCGAATCGAATAACGCGCATAGTCGGCCGCCATTGCCTTCGTAAGTGAAATCATCGCACCCTTGGTTGCGACGTACGCGGCGTGGTCCTGCTGGCCGATCAATCCAACCATACTTGCAGTGTTAAGGATCGTCCCTTTGCTGGCGCGGAGAGCTTCGAAAGCGTAGCGCGTGGTCCAATAAACCGACTTCAAATTAATCCGCTGCAAATTGTCCCACTCTTCTTCAGTGGTTTCGTGCAGCGGTTTGGATGGACTGGAGACGCCGGCGTTATTGTGCACGGCGTCAATGCGGCCAAATTTTTTCACTACGTCAGCAATCGCTGACTTCACAGCTTCGCCATCAGAGACATCCGCTTGCACGGCGATACTCGTCGAATTCAGCTCTGTCGCCGTGCGCTGAGCGGCTGTGAAATCCCGGTCAACAATTGCGACTCTCGCCTTTTCGCGCACATAAGCAACAGCGCACTCGCGGCCAATGCCGTCCCCTCCACCCGTGACAACTACTACCTTCCCTTCAAGATCCCGCGGCATGCGATTTTCCCCAATCAAACTCGAAAAATTCAACGCATATATAAAGGTAGCGCTCGAAGCAGCGCGTCAATTTTGAGCCAAGTTCCAAGTAAGTGCTCAGATTTGCGAGAAGTGATACTATATCTCCCGCTTTAACGCCGTCAATCAAAGTTTAAGCGCTTGAAAGCCGTCGTCGGCCTCAATAAGCCCGCTCGCGCCGTGCTTTCGAGTCGGAACGGGAAGGGAGACAGCCCACGTGAAGACAACTCCTGCTTCGGACAATTACCGGGCGTACAGACTTGACAGCAGCCGACGAGACTTCCTTAAACTAGCGGCCGTCGTCGGTTCGCTGCCGCTGCTCCCAAGCGCGGCGTTGGCTTCAATTTTTTCCGACGAGCGCACCGCCTGGTACCGGAACGCCAAGTTTGGCATGTTCATACACTGGGGCCCGTATTCGCTCGCGAGCGTCGAAGCCTCGTGGCCCATCATGACACCAAAGCCGGGCGGCATCACTGAATCGGAATATGTTGAGTTGCCGAAGCGATTTAATCCAGAAAAGTTCGACGCGCGTGCATTGGTAGATCTGGCGCGCACTGCAGGTCAGCAGTACATGGTGTTCACCACCAAACATCATGACGGCTTTTGCATGTTTGACAGCTCCTACACGAACTACAAAATTACCAATACTCCTTACGGAAAAGACATCGTGCAGCAGCTTTCTTCAGCATGCAAAGAGGCGGGCATGCCGCTCGGCTTTTACTACTCGCCTCCGGATATGCACCACCCCGCCTTTCGTGATACTTCCAAGCCGGCATCAACGAACTGGCATGGGGAGCCAATGCGACCGGAGTGGCCTCTCTACCTCGATTACATGCAATTGCAGTTGACGGAGTTGCTCACCAAGTACGGGCCGGTTGTGTTGATCTGGTTTGACGGCTTGAATGACCAACAGAAATACGACGGCCAGCGCTTCATCGAACTCATACGACACCTGCAGTCGGCAACACTGGTAAATGATCGCATCGGTGTCCCTGGAGATTATGAGACCCCAGAGCAATTCATCCCCAAGGGCATTCCTACTAAGGACGTACGATTCAATGCCGTTGACACAAGCATCAACGATCAACTCAAGTCAGTGGTTCCAAAGCCCGAGGAATTTCAGCTTTGGGAGACCTGTATGACCATCAATGATCAATGGGCATACAACGCCAACGATCGAGACTTTAAATCGGCACAATTCCTGATTCGCAGCTTGGTTGAAGTTGCTAGTCGTGGAGGAAATTTCCTGCTCAATGTTGGGCCGCGTCCCGACGGAACAATCCAGCCGGAGTTTCAGGAACGCTTGCGCGCGATCGGTGGCTGGCTCTCCGTGAATGGTGATTCGATTTACGGCACTAACTATGGGCCGGTGCAGGGAATGCCTTCCATTCGCACAACTGCAAAAGACAACAAGATCTTCATTCACGTCCTTGACTGGCCGACCGCAGCGCTGGAAATCAGGGGTATCAAACCAAAAGTAATTTCCGCGCGCCTGTTGGCCACTGGGCAATCGCTGAAGTTCACCCAAAGTGAAGAAAAGCTAAAGTTAGAATTGCCGTCGCGAATGCCTGATGCCAACGTCACGACGATTGCTTTGATGACGTTCTGATTCACATGCCATTGGCTTTTGTACAACTGTTTCGACGCTACTCTTTAGTGGCGCTCGCGTGCGGGTGGCTTCCAGGCTGATAGTTGCTGCCCCGCCCATTCGGCACTTTTTTCGGCGTGGCACAGTAAACACGCGTTTGGACTCTCTTCCTTCCCGAATCGCTTTGTCATTTCGGCATTGGGAATGTCATCAATCTGGTGATAGCGCGCCCGGAACAGCAGGGCATCCATAATGCGAGGCATGTGACAGGAGATGCACCGGCTGGCTTCTGATTCCGCCGGATGGTGCGAATGCTGGGTGATCGCGACCGGATCTCTGAACTGGTTGTGACAACCAGTGCACATCAGATCCGGTTGATCGCGGAATCTTAGCGATGTTGGATTCGAAGCAGAATCGTCGCTGTGAGGATCATGGCAAGACCCGCAGCTTACTTCGGCTTTTTTGAAACATCGAGAGCGTTCCAGGGCTTCAACTATGAAGGTTGTTTGCCGAAACCGCCCGTCTTTGTAAAAGCCCTTCCGTGAGAACTCGCCGAATGGCTGCCGCAAGCGGTCCCCGAAAAACTCTCCAGAAGAAATGTAGTTCAATTCGCCATCGGGCCCAGGATTGCGGATCGCCGATTGCATGTGGCATTGCGCGCAAATCGCCACAAATTTCCGGCTGTCGATTTTATGGAAATTCACCGGTGGGTCCAGCGGCTCCTTCGGATGGTACTCATGTTCACTCATTTCCAAAACGTGTCCGCCGGAGGGGCCATGACACATCTCGCAATCGATTCCCGGCTCCTTGAATTCCACATTGTTGACGTCGAAACCGCCGCGTTTAGTATTCCGCAACTGGCTGGTATGGCACACGGCACAAATTGCCTGGTAGCTAGTCGAAGCATCGAGCCTCTCCCAGGTGCGCGGGTCAGCGCGCTCGCTTCCCGGGCCGTCAATCACCTTCCAGAAATTAACCCACTGCTTGTGCAGAAAATTGTATTGCATCGGGAAAACATGAATTTCACCGTTGGGAAGTTTCGTGGCATAAGCCTGCTCGAATTTTGATCCGATGGTGTAGTCGACAGGATAACTGTGCCACTTGCCGTCAGACTGCAAGATGTCGAAGTAGTGGCGGTTTTCCCGCACAGCCATTCTGGCAAAGAGATGGCGATCCGGTCCGCGTTTCAGTTCCAACTTTCCGCCCCGATATTCTGGTTCATCGCCCAAGTAGAACTCCTTGTTCTTGAAATCTCCTATGATGTTTTGTGAGGCATAAGGGCGAAACATCTTCGACATGCCGCTCTCCGACCAGTGCTGGTAAATTGCGGCATGACACGCGCGACATGAATCGGAACCAAAGTAGGACACCGCTGCGGGCCGCGCTGGGACTTGCTTTTCTGTCGCTTTGTTCGAATTCTGAAGCGCCGCGGCCCATCGGTCCCCGGCTTGTTGTGCGAAAGTCTCGAACGAAACGGTTGGCTTGGGATAAAGCAGACGATATATCGCCTGAAGACTCTCCAGGGCTTTGGGAGCAAGCTCACCGCCGCCGCGGTATGAGGCGGCAAAATTGCTGCTGGCCTCAAGCGTTCTCCCTGAACTGAATTGCGCCAGCCCCAGCACATAGGCAATCTCGAGGTCTTGATGGCTGAAGTGCTGTGCGTCGAGCAGCGCCGCCTCGGACTTCTTTAACAATTGCTTTCGCCCTTCGCCCGCTGGTTGCGCCAGCGCTTCTTGCAAAAGCGCGCGGCCCTTTGCAAAATTTGCTGTTGATTTGAGCCGTTGCTTTACATTAGGCCAATCTTCCTCGCGAACCGAAGCCGCCCTGGCGAAGCGATCGAGGCCGCCTAGTGCCTCATCCGCGTGGCCAATAGCCGCAGAACTCAGATTTTGACGCGCTTCTACATCCGCAACCGGAACCAGCAGCAATGGATTCTCGGGAAGCAGCGTTAACGATTGTTGCGCATGACCGAGCCCCTGCTCATATTCGCCGAGATCGAAGCAGCCGCGAGCTGCGACTTCATAGGCTTGCGCCAGAAAGCCCGATTGTGGGAACCGCGCGAGGAACGCTTCCGCACGCGTACGCATCTCTCCCGGGGAAGCTGGTTTGAAGAGTTGCAGGAATGCAGAGCGCTCCGCGGAATCAGTGATCTCATCGGCGATTGAAGCCAGGTTACGTTTCTGCGGGGACGGAACTGAATCGATGTCTTGAGCAACTAGACAAGTCAACGGCCAGAGCAGAATGGCGATGATCCTCAGCCGCTGAAACATGGCTCTACACTCTACAACACTTCATCTCCTACAACACTTCACCTCTGAGCAGCCTGCGCGATGCGAATGGCTTTGTCGATATCGGGGTCCGCGGGCGTGAGCTTTTTTGCTTCGCCCAGTTCTTGGAGTCCATTCTTTGTGTCGCCTGAATGGAGATAAATGAGCCCAAGATCCTTGTGCAACTGGCCAAGCGCGGTGCAACTGCCGCAGACCTGGATCCCTTCCTTCAATTGTGAAATCGCCTCGGGCCAGTCGTGCGCGGCGGCAGATGCTAACGCAAAGTTCCCCAAAGTCTGAGAGCGATCCATCAGTTGTTTTTGTGTCTGCAGGGTCTCAAAGCGCGATTGCAGGCGCTTGGATTCTTCAGGATCAGATTGCGCCAGCTGGCGCGAGAGGTTGTAAAGGGCTTCGCCGTGCTCCGGATTGATCTCAGTCACCTTCCGCCATTGCGCAATCGCACCGGGTCGATCTCCGGTGTGTAGAAGCTCCTGGCCGAGCACGAAGAGCGTGTCCGGATTTTTCGGATCGAGCGCACCGGACTTCTGTAGAGCTTGAACAGCGGCCGCGGCATTTCCAGCTGATTTTTCGATCAATCCAAGCAAATACCATGGTTCCGCATACTGCGGATCGAGATGCACCGCAGTTTCAAGCTCAGGCTTCGCGTCCTGGTCACGCCGCAGATCGAGCAGAACCCGCCCCTTGTTGTAGTGAGCAGGTGCGGAATTCGGATCCAGTTTCACAGCTTCAGAAAACTCCGCTAAGGCGCCCTCCAAGTTGAACTCGTCCGCATATGCAATTCCCAGATTCAAATGTGCGCCTGAGGACTTAGGTTCCAGTTCGATGACCTTCTTGAAATAGCCAATGCCCTCTGCCGTCCGCTCCAAGCGGGTGAGCACCATGGCAAGCACAGTCAGCGCCTGGGAATTATCCGCACTTATCTTGAGCGCGCTACGTATTGCCTGCTCCGCTTCAGAAAAGCGCGATTCACCTGCGAGAATCAGCCCGAGGTTGATAAACGCCTGTGTATATTCAGGACTATTTTCCGTGGCTTCACGGAAGAGTTCTTCTGCTTCTTTGTTTTTTCCTTGCTGACCGTATAGCACACCGAGATTGTTCTGCGCTTCTGCATAACCTGGATCCAGCGCAATCGCCTCCTTCAGTCCCTTTTCTGCCTCAGCTTCCTGGCCGGCTTGCATGCTGAGAAAGCCCAGCTGATTATGGGCGCGAGCGAGAGACGAATCGAGACGAATGGCCGTTTGCAGTGCCTCGCGCTCCTCCGCCGTTTTGCCCAGGCGATCAAGCGTTAGTGCAAGATCGTAGTATGTGCGTGGGTTCCCAGGATCCTCGACCAGAGCTTCGCGATAAACATCAGCTGCGCGCTGATACTCGCCCGCCTGAAAATATTCATTGGCCTGGTTCACCTTCGTCCCGGCCACGTTCTCTTTGACGCTCTGCTGTTTCTTTTGTTGGAAGGCTTCCAATTCCTGACGTGCTCTCTGTTCCTGACCCGAACTACGCAGCACCGCTGCCAACTGAAATCGTGCTTCACTCGATGCCGGATTCAGCTGCACCGCCTTTTCAAGATGAAGCAGTGCGTCTTGCGGCCGTCCCAGCTTCGCAAGAACAAAGCCCAGGTTGTACCTGGTGTCGTAGTGATTCGGGTTGAGTGCCTCCGCCTGTTTGAGTAAAGGTTCAGCCGCTACGTAGTCTCCGAGTCCGCGGTCGACTACCCCCATTAAGTAGAGCGCGTCAAAATCGCCTGGCTTGCGTCGAAAGTAGCTCTGAATTTCGGGCAACGCAGCCTGGAACTCCGCGAGAATGATTAACGCCTTTACATAAGAAAGCCTCGTGACGTCGTTGCTCGGATCCAGCGTCAACGCCTCACGGAACTCATCAACTGCCTGTCGAAACTGAGACTCCTGAGTGTATGCAATGCCCAACCTGGCATACCGGTCTGCTGATGTTGGATTCTGCTGTACTAATTCCGCCAGCAACTTCACCGCTTCCTCGACATCGCCGTTACTGGAGTAAGCCACTGCAAGGTCATCTTGAAGTGCTGGATCGGAGGGACCGTCTTTCAAGTATGCAATCGCGGCCGAGTAACGCTTCTGAGCAATCAACGCTTTCGCCAATCCATCCAGCGCGGGCACGGACTTTGGCTCGGACTTCAGTGCGAGTTTGAACTCTTCGATCGCGGCATCATTTTGCCCTAACTCACCCAGTGCTTCGCCCAGCGCAATGTGCCCCAGCCGATCGTTAGGCTTTATGCGTACGGCAACTCTGAGTTCACGAACTGCCCTCGCTGTTTCGTGTTTTTGCAGAAGCGCCAATGAAAGATTGAAGCGCGCCTCCCAGGAGTTCGGATCCTGACGCACGGCCGCTTCAAATGCCGCAATAGCGCACGACAACTGCTGTCGCTGACCGAAATAGGCGCCCAGCGCGTCGTAGGCACCCGCCGCCGGGTGGGTTGCGATTTCTTTCTCCAACTCGGTTGGACCCTTGCATGCAGCAGGCATTTGTGCGAACAACCCCGTCGTCAATGCGTGCGCAAGCCAGGAGCAGAGAGCAATTTGGGCCAAAGTGCGTGGATACTTCGAGAACGCCATCGGAATTCCGGTTTGTGCTTCCATCGTAGCAGAGAAGCGCAGACGTACTCGGGCCGAGTGTTATGATCGCGAAATATGCGGGCGGGATTCGGCACTTGAGCAAAGCACCTTCAAGCAGACTCCTTTTTTTCGGATTCATATTCCTTACGCTCGGCGGTATTCAGACCGCGCACGCCCAGGGAGTAGCCACCGGAGGTACTGCGGTTCCCGCGCGGCCACTTCCTCCCGGCATGAAAGCGCCGACCGTTGACTATCGGGACATCGCAACGGAGTCCGGCCTCATCGGCGTGAACGTCTCTGGCTCAGACACTTCAAAACAGTACATCGTAGAGACAACCGGTAATGGTGTCGCGATCTTCGATTTCGATAATGACGGCTTGCCCGATATTTTTCTGGTCAACTCAGGGCGACTCGATAAAGACGCTGCTCAGCCTAAGCACTTCCTTTATCACAACCTCGGCGGGCTGAAATTCGAAGACGTCACTGACAAGGCGGGAATCGCATCCACTGGATGGGGACAGGGAGTCTGCGTCGGAGATATCGACAATCATGGCTATCCCGACCTGTTCATTACGCAGTGGGGACAGAACGTTCTCTATCGCAACCTCAGCAATGGCAAGTTTAGAGACGAAACTAAGGAACGTGGGCTGCTTTCGCCAAAGCCGCGCTGGAGTACAGGTTGCGCGTTCATCGATTTCAACCGTGATGGATTTCTGGATCTCGTCGTCGTGCACTATGTGGACTTCGACCTCGCACACACGCCTCACCCTGGCCAGACCAGCCAATGCCAGTGGAAAGGAAAGCCGGTCATGTGCGGCCCGCGCGGTCTGCCTCCAGAAACGCTCTCGTTTTATCAAAATGACGGACTCGGAAATTTCACCGACGTCTCCGACCAGGTCCATATTTCAGGTCCTAAGAACTATTACGGCTTCACCGCTCTGACGGGAGATTTCGATAATGACGGCTGGCCGGACATCTTTGTGGCATGTGATTCGACCGCGAGTTTGTACTACCACAATGTGGGCGGAAAGCTGTTCGAAGAGGTCGGGGTCCGCGCCGGGCTCGCCTACAACGAAGATGGGCGCGAACAAGCCGGTATGGGCGCAGCGGCCGCCGATTTCGACGGTGATGGGTTACTCGACATTTTCAAAACAAACTTCGCCGACGACACCCACACAATGTACAAGAACCGGGGCGGAGACAATTTCGACGACGATACGATCGGCTCGGGTTTGGCAGTGAACACGAAATACCTGGGTTGGGGGACCGCATTTCTTGACTTCGATAATGACGGATGGAAAGACCTGATCGTTGCCAACGGTCATGTTTATCCCGAAGTGGACACTGGCCACACTGCCGAAAAGTACAAGCAGCCCCGGCTTCTCTACTGGAACCGTGGGGACGGGCAGTTCTTCGATCTGTCTGCGCAGGGCGGGCCAGGCATGTCCGATGCACACTCTTCGCGAGGGTTAGCAGTAGGCGACCTGGATAACAACGGAAATGAAGAGGCTGTGATCGTGAACATGGGCGAAGCACCCTCCTTGCTAACAAATTTTGCGGCTGGCGGGAATTCGCTGCTAGTACGTGCGCTTACCTCAGGACGAGATGCTATCGGCGCGCGCATTACCATCACTGCCGATGGGCATAAGCAAATTGACGAAGTACGCAGCGGCGGGTCCTACATTTCACAAAGTGACCTACGCTTGCACTTCGGCCTCGGCAAAGCCAGCAAGGCAGATATCTCGATCCGCTGGCTCGACGGCAAAGTGGAAAATTTCAAATCGGCAGCAGCGGGCCAAATTCTGACCATCGGAGAAGGCAAGGGGATCGTTCGCAGACAGCCTTACAGTTCAGCAAAGAAGTAGTTTTTCCTAAGACTTTTTGGAGTCCTGGCGTGATCTTGGAGTGCTGGCATGATTAAGGAGAATGCCGGTCGGGCGTGGGCTCCGAGGCAGGTCGCGTGAATTTCGCGTCATCCACCGGCACGTTAAACTTCGCATCCTCGATCTGAACTATTAAACGCGAGTTGGGCCGCGCAATCGTCAGTTGAAAGGGGATCTTGAGCCCATCCTGGCTGCGATAATCCGCATAGTCTATTTGCGTGGGATTCCGGCCGAGGGGAGACTTGGTGTAACGCAAGATGCGCAGCAGGTACCCCGTATCTTTATCGAAGTAAAATTTCGCTGCGAGTTCACCCGAATTCATGCCAGCTACGACGTAGGTCTGGCGGTTGCCAATTGTCTCCGGCGCAAGCGGCTTGATCTCGCTGAACAATTGCTTCATGTCTAAGGGCAGTCGCAGGTCCACTTCCGGTTGCGCCGACGCAACTTCAACAGAGGGAATGTCGCGCACGGGTCGGTTCGGAGCGGCGGTCCAGCCAGACGTTCCGTCGTACGCGGTCAAGCTGTCGCCGTTGGGTAGATGAATAACGGTAAGCTGCTTCGCGCCAACCTTAGTCAGAATCTCGATCGGTAGATTTCGTCCGCTAACATTAATTGTTCCCTTTACCTGCCGAGTGCTGATCTTGGCCAATGCAGCCGCACCTCCGAGTGCATCCACATATTTCTCGATAATCTGCTCCGCCGGAGGGGCATTCGCAACAGAAGCCTCGTCTCCGCGAGCGCTTTCCGAGACTGGGATCAACGGAGCATCGGCAATCATTGGGATCGAGATCGGTCTCGGCGAACCACGGTGGCAAGAATTGCAAGTGACCATCTGTTTCGATTCAAAGTTGTCCCGGTTGATGCCAGCCATCATCTGCATCATCTTCCGGGCGGTCTGCTTCGGTTTTTTTTCATCTTTCTCCAGGGCCCCTTCAACGTGGCAATAACTGCACTCCACGCCTAGAGAGTATGTAATGAACTGCATGGCCGGGACGAGTTGGTCAGCCGGGATGTCCTTCAACACCTGAACATTCTGATATGCCTCTGCAGCCGTCTTTGCCTTCACCGGGGATGTGCTTGCCGTTTGTCCAAGCGAAGACTCGGCTGCACTTCCCACCAAGGCAAGAACCATACTCAGCCTGTATACCAACTCCCGATGCATCAATAGCTCTCCCAAAAAAGTTAGCCGTAACAGAAGTGCCTTCAACCCAACTTCACTCAATCCAGGTGAAACACTTCTTCCATACTTGCCCACCATTCGCCTTCGGCGCGGGATTCAAGCGGACGTTGCATTGGTCCCATAATTTTCCACCACTCCTGCGTCTTGGGATCAGCCGCCATTTTCGCCATGTCCGCCTGGAAGTCCGTACCGTGGTACTCGAGGTACCCAAACAGCAAGTCGTCTTTTAGAAAGATGGAATAGTTGCGGATATTGCACTTTCGGATCATCTCCAAGACTTCCGGCCAAACCGCCGCGTGATGCTTCTTATATTCTGCGATTGCTTCCAGCTTGACTCCAATAACTGAACCGTACCGTTGCATTGCGAATGCCTCGTTGACGATCAAGTTGCGCTCGAGCAGGTTCACTCGGATGCTTTTCTGCGCTCAATCGAAGTTGCACGCATCCAAGCGCTTCAATATAGTCGAAATTTCCCGCATTGAAAAAGAATCTGGTTATACGACCAACTGGCTGATATGCACGACGAGCGAATAACCGCGGTTGAAACCCGAGATGTGCGCTTTCCTCTTCTCGAGGGCGCCGGCAGCGATGCCATACATTCCGGATCCGAGTACGCGTTCGCCACCACACTGATTACGACTGAAGCTAGGAATTTTGGCACAGGAATCGTGCTGACGCTTGGCAACGGAAACCAACTCGTATGCAGAGCGATAGAGATGTTGGCCCAAAAACTCATAGGGCGCGACGTCGAAGAGCTGATGTCAAACTTTGGGGACTATTCAAGGCGGTTGGCTGACGACCCACAACTCCGCTGGCTGGGACCGCACAAAGGTGTCGTCCACCTTGCGCTTGCCTCCCTTACCAATGCCTCCTTTGATTTGTGGGCAAAGATGCGCGGGGTTCCGTTATGGCGCCTGCTACTGGATCTCAGTGCTCAGCAATTGATAAGACTTCTGGATCTGAGCTACCTCGAGAACGTGCTTACTTGCGAAGATGTGCTTTCAATTCTTGCCACAGAGATGTCCGGACGTGAGGCGCGAGAGCCGATCCTGCAGCATGGTTACCCCGGGTACGACACGTCGGTTGGCTGGTTCGAGTACGGTGACGACAAGGTTAAAGCCTTGGCACAACAGGCGCTTCAACGCGGATTTCGCGCATTCAAATTAAAAGTCGGGTCAGAAGATGGCTCTCGCGATTTGCGCCGCGCCTTTATGCTGCGTGCACTGGCCGGCTCCGAGGCCATGATTATGCTCGATGCAAACCAGCAATGGACGCTTCCGACTGCGGTGAAGATCTGCCGTGAACTTACGGCGATGTCCCCTTATTTCGTGGAGGAACCTACACATCCGGACGATATTGATGCTCATAAGAGGCTTGCGGAGGCGATCGCCCCGACTCGAATTGCACTTGGTGAACATGTTCCCAATCGCGTTCTCTTCAAGAATATGATGCAGGCTGGTGCGTTGCACTTCGTGCAGGTGGATTGCACTCGCGTTGCCGGAATTTCCGAGTTCTTGACGGTGAGCCTGCTCGCGCGAAAGTTTGGTTTACCAGTGGTTCCCCACGTAGGGGACATGGGGCAGATTCACCAGCATCTCGTGCTGTTTAATCATATCGCCCTGGGGCACGAGGCATTGTTCCTTGAATGCATTCCACATCTTCAGAAACACTTTGTGTCTCCGGCCAGAATAGAGAACGGCGTCTATCGCACACCGGAGCTTCCGGGCAGTTCGTCTGACCTACACGGCGTTACGCCCGCTAGGTAATCCCTCTGACCTGGTGATCTCCCGGCCTGGCTTAAGGACTTTTTTGTACTGCCACGCCACCGATCGCTTCCGACAGCGCGCAACTCGCCTCCGCGAGCACACGCTTCACCGCGGAGCGAGTTGTAGAATGATCGATTCTTTGAAGGAATGGAACGCTAAGAGCAGCGACGGCGTAGCTGCGATCGTCCAAAACAGGAAACGAAATATTGACTACGCCCTCTACTTCATAACTTTTTCTCTCGTCAAATCCGTACTGTTTAATCTTGGTCAAGTGTTGGCCCAAATCGCGCGGAGGGCGCTTTCCATTATGCTTACACCAGAGCCTTATAGCCCGCGAGGAGACTTCCGGGGGCTGATATGCCAAGATTACCTGTCCCGTTGTCGAACGCATAAGGTCGCCAATGCCACCAGCCTTTACGTAAAAGCCGCTGTTGAGCGGAGAATTCACCTGGGCGACGATTACAACCCGATCTCCGTCGAGCACTCCCAAATGGCACGATTGCTTGATTTGACGCGTGACGTGCCGCATGATCGGCAAGGCCTCAGTAGTCAGGCGCTCAATTGGAGGATGCTGGTATGCCAGTTTAAACAGATGCAGGGTCAATGAATAGCGATCATCGTTACCAGATCGAGCAATATAACCGCGTGTCTCAAGACACACGAGCATCCGGAAGACCTCCGAAACCGTTCGACCCAGCCTGCGAGCAACTTCAGTTTTTGTGAGCCCCTCCGACTCACTCGCAAGAAGTTCGAGCGCATCAAGACCTTTTTCCAGAGCTGGCGTCGGATAGCGGGTGGCGACTTCAGTTCGTGTCATCACGTCCATTCTAGAGTCTTCGGTCGCTTCTCTCGGGGGGAACAACAAGCAGACCGATCCGCAAACATATCAACTGTTCTGCGTGAAAACAAGGAAGCATGGCAACGGAAAGTTTGCCGCTGTCCGTGGATAATACGGAAACCGACAACGAGCAGGGTAAGTGCAGCCGCAAGAGAGCGGCGCGTGCTGGAGTCGATAGCGGCCGAAGTCACAGGAGTTCGACCGCGGGACTCTTCCGACTTAACACGAGGACCGCATTGCTGCTCCTATAGATTGAAGGATATGGATTAGAGTTTTCTTCACCCGAAATGCAAGAGGTCCTTTGCCCTTTGCGGGCACCGAACTACCTGGAACCGGTTTCGGAACCTTTGGTAAAACTTGCTCCTGGAATCTTCAGCCGGATGCGGTAGATGCTGGTACTGGCGGTGATATAAAGCGTTTTGTGATCTTCATCGCCCCACGCGACATTACTTACGATCTCTGGAACTTTGATCGTTCCTAGATGCTTGCCTGCCCGCGAAATAATCCAGACGCCCCCCGGGCCGGAACCGTAGAGATTTCCTTTCTCATCTACCCGTAGCCCATCAGGTCCGCCTGGAGCTTTATCAGAAGAAGGGTCCAGGAACAAAACCCCATCGCTCACTGAGCCGTCAGGCCGGACACGATAGCGCAACCAGACCTTCCTACCAGACTCGGCTATGTACAGGAATTTCTCATCTGGAGAGAACGCAATGCCGTTGGGCCTACCGAGGTCCTTAATGACAAGCTGAAGTTTTTCTCGGTCGGGCTGCCTTCCCGGCTTTTGCTGGCGCGCCGCAGGAATGCGATAGACTCCATTAATTTGTACTTCTTTCGCCGGATCGTTATCGCTTTGGGTCGGTAATCCATACGGAGGATCGGTGAAGTACAGGGATCCGTCTGACTTGTATACAAGATCATTCGGGCTATTCAGTTTCTTACCCTGATACAAATCCGCCAGGACAGTAATCTGCGCGTTTGGACTCAGCGACTCCAAGCGCCAGACATTCCGTCGCGCGTGACCCGCCACTGTAACTCGCCCGTCTGCATCGATCGTCATTCCGTTCGAACCCGGCTCCGGCCCTTTGAAGGGCGTTGATCCTTCATATCCACTGCGATGCATAAATACGTGCGCACCCTGGCCCGGAACCCATTCGTCAATATTGTTGGCGGGAATCTCGGCGAATAGAAGGGTGCCTTGGTTCGTCCAGACGGGGCCTTCGGTCCACTTGTTGAAACCATCTGCGATACGTTCCAGTCTTGCGTTGGGTGCGACAAGCTGATCGAGAGAAGGATCAAGTCTTTGAATTTCCTGCGCTCGCCCCGAGGCACTAATCGCAGCGACGGTCAGGATGAAAATGAGATCGCGTCTCATGCGCATAGTTGTGGACTCCGTTTTTCTCGCAACGACATGTATCTGGCTTTCCACTTCATCGCCTGCACCTAGACATCGCTAAAGTGCCTTGGGAAAGTAGCCCCCAAAAAACTTTTCATTCCGTGGCGTGATCACCTATTTCTCTCCACACCTGGCCGTCAGGATAGCTGTGGGTTAAAAGGGTCTCCGAGGATATTTTAGTGCTGTATCCAGGTTGCTGCGGAAGCAGGTAATGCCCGTCGACAATGCGTACAGGATCAACGAAATGTTCATGGAGATGATCCACAAATTCAGTGACACGGTTTTCCAACGACGTCGACACGCGCAGATAGTCGAAGATTGCCAGGTGCTGGACGCATTCGCAAAGACCAACGCCACCAGCATGGGGGCAGACCGGGATATCGAACTTGGCAGCCATGAGGAGTACGGCAAGGTTTTCATTGACCCCGGCTAAGCGGCAGCTATCAATCTGACATACGTCGATGGCCCCTGCCTGCATCAACTGCTTGAACATCACG
>QHZR01000275.1:6694-7196 GCA_003224755.1 Acidobacteriota bacterium | reverse complement strand
CCATCGTCAGTGCCGGCCCACAAGGTACTCATATTCTTGAATGATGGTGCAAGCGAATAGATCGCGCCGCGCTGCATCTCCGCCTTGGTGTTCAAGTCTGTCTGGTCCCCGACGCTAGCCGGCATTCCTGGGTGTTCGCGGGTTAGGTCAGGACTGATGGTGCGCCAAGTGCGCCCGCCGTCATTGGTTTCAAAAAGCACGTTTGTGGAGTAGTAGAGCACGTGCGGATCAACTGGAGAAAACATGAGCGGCTCGGTTCTGTCGGTGCGAAAGTTTCCACGAATAGGAATTGGCGTGACGTTCTCCGTCTGTCCCGTGCTCCAGTGAAATCGTGAGACCTCGTTTCGCCCGGCGCCATAGACGATATCGTCGTCTAAAGGATCAGGCGCGACGTAGCCATACTCGATTACACCGACAGGATGCCAATCGCGGAACGTGATGCGGCCATCATTTCCGCGACTGGAGATGCACACCGAGCCGCTCTCCTGCTGTCCGGCACAGA
>QHZR01000275.1:0-6664 GCA_003224755.1 Acidobacteriota bacterium | reverse complement strand
TACCAGGAGCCCCAGCTTTCGCCGCCATTTACGGTGATGATTGCGCCCTGATCTGAAGCCAGCAGAATGATCTTAGGGTCATTTTGATTGATCCATAGATTTTGATAATCGTCTCCACCCGGCGCGCCGCGCAAGCTCATCCAGGTTTTCCCGCCGTCGGTGGATCGGACGGTTACCAGGCTTGCGCTGTAAATCACATCGGGATTTTTGGGATCGACGCGCGCAATCGGCAGATCGCCGCCGCCGATCTTCATCGCGGGCCGGGGATCGGTGGTAGCGCGATACCAGCTTTCGCCGGCATCATCAGATCGGTAGAATCCGAGCCCCGCATCAGACGCATACTCGGCTGGCTTCGTCGTCGATAGAGTCGCATACAGACTACTGGTCCGGCTGGGCGCAATGGCAATGTTGATTTGCACCAGCTCATCGGGCAAGCCTTTCGTCAGCTTTCGCCAGCTATTTCCACCGTCAGTGGATTTAAATAGTCCGCCGTTCGTTCCCGCGAAGGCATTGTTGTCTTCCCACGGACCTAGCCGTGATTGCCACATTCCAGCATAAATGACATCCGGATTCGAGGGGTCAATTTCGACGTCTGAGCCGCCGGTATTTTCGTCTTTGAAGAGGACCTTCTCCCAAGTAGCGCCGCCGTCATTCGAGCGAAATATGCCGCGTTCGGAATTCGCACCATAGGCATGGCCCAGCACTGCCGCAAATAATCGGTCGGGATTGCGCGGGTCCACCGCCAGTGCCGGAATCTGCTGCCCTTCTCTCAGACCGAGGTGTGTCCAGGTTTTGCCCGCATCCTTGGATTTGTAAATTCCGTCTCCAACTGAGAGATCCGGCCGCTGCAAGCCTTCGCCGCTGGCAACGTAAATGAGATTTGGGTTCGATGGCGCGACAGCAATTGCGCCGATCGATTGTGTCGGCTGATCATCGAAGATCGGGTTCCACGTCCGCCCGTAGTCGTCGGACTTCCAGACGCCGCCATCAACCGCGCCCATGTAGAAAACGTTCGGCTGACTCGGTACGCCGGCAACCGCGCGTGTACGCCCACCTCGGAACGGGCCGATCATCCGCCACCGCATTTCCTGAAACATGTTCGGGGAAATCTGCTGGGCATCGAGAACAACCAAGCTGAACACGAGACAAGAAACGAGCAGAACGAGGCGGCAGCAGAGTTGCTTCACGAAACCTCCACCAAAACTCAGGAGAGATTTCGTGTCCGCCTTTTGCTAACAGGAAATGATTGCCTTGGAGCTTCGCTTACGCTATAAATCTAGCGCATTCTAAATACTCCAAAATGACGCTCGTATGAGCGAGAACACTAAATCGCTGCCGAATGATCGCATGCTGCGCAAAGTAGCATACCCGGGAGCAGTGGTTGCGCTGCTTCTGGTACTGGCAGTCGAGTTGGTGGTTCCGGCTCGGCGGCAGTCGGCCGCCTACGACGAGGGTTGCCATGCTTTTGCAGGTCACAGCTATTGGAACCGCGGCGACTTCGGCGTGAATCCTGAACATCCGCCAGCGGTAAAGCTGCTTGCAATGTTCCCGCTCGGCAGGTCTCTGCAATTTCCGCCGCGCAAAAATGTTCAGTTCAAAAATGAATGTTTTGATGGGGGCAAGCCCTTCCTGTATTCCAATACCGTGAGTGCCGACACCATTTTGTTTCGCGGGCGGATGGCAGCTGCTACCCTTACGGTTCTTGCAGCAGTTGTGACCTTTGGCTTCGCTCACGAGATGTTCGGCGCCGCCGTGGGTTTGATTGCGCTGCTGTTGTTCGTGTTCGAACCGAATCTGCTCGCGCACGGTTCACTTATAACGACCGACATGGGCATGACGGCTTTTCTGATCGCGACTGTCTACGCCTTTTACCGCTATGTGAAGCGGCCGTCGGCCGTGCGATTGGTATTAACCGGACTGGCGGCGGGGTTGGCGCTGGCAGCCAAGTTTTCCGCGCCGCTGATCTTCTTCACCCTCCCCATCCTGGCGCTGTGTCAACTCATCCGGATTGACTCAGGAAATGAAGCGCAGAGACTTAGGCGTGCCCTTCAACTTGGTGGAGCACTATTAGGCGTTGCGGCGATCTCTCTGGCGGTCCTGTGGTCGTCCTATGGTTTTAGGTACACGGCCCGCCCCGCAGGGCAGCTGATTAACCCCCCACTCGAAAAGTACGTTTCGCAGCTTCAACTTCCACGGGCCGAAAAGATACTGTTCTTCATCGCTCGCCGTCACCTTCTGCCTGAAGCTTATATTTACGGCCTCGCTGACGTGATCATCACACCACGATGGATGCAGTCGTATATTTTCGGAAAGCTCTACCGTCATGGCCAGTGGTTCTATTTCCCCGGTGTTTTCGTCATCAAGTCCACGCTGGGATTGTTGATCTTGCTGCTTATCGCCTTTCCGATCGTCATGGCTGTTCGCCGTGGCCCGCCGTTGCGAGAATTCCTGTTCCTGGCGGTTCCACTCACCGTTTACCTTGCGGCGGCAATGAAATCGAATTTCAACATCGGGGTGCGTCATATTCTGCCGATCTATCCATTCGCGATTATTTTTGCGGCCTTTGCCGCTTGGTCACTTGCAGGTTCCCGCAAAGCGTGGATGTATGCGGTCTCCGGACTGCTTGCATTTTCAGTACTTTCTTCGCTCCGGGCGTTTCCTAACTACATTCCTTATTCGAATGAAGTCTGGGGCGGATCCTCGCGCACGTTCAAAATCTTGACCGATTCGAACGTTGATTGGGGCCAGCAGCTCAAGCAGGCCAACGCTTACCTGGACTCGCACGGCATTAGGGATTGTTGGTTTGAGTACTTGGGGCGAAGCATCGCGGATCCGGGTTACTACCACATTCCCTGTAGGCCTTTGCAGAACGCGATGGGCAACCCGGTGCCAACGCCACCGCACATTTCCGGAACGATACTAATCAGCGCAACCGAGCTCACTCCTGAATTATGGGGACCGGGTGTGTTAAACCCTTACTTGCAATTTGCGCAACGCCGTCCCGATGATTCCATCGCCAACGGCATTTTCGTCTTCCGGGGAGATTTTGATATCCCACTGGCCTCGGCGGTGTCACATGCCGGCGCGGCATGGAGTTTGTTGAACGGCAACGACAAGCCGACCGATACACAAATCAATCAGGCACTCGTAGAGGCGCAAATTGCGGTCTCACTCTCGCCCGATATTTGCGCCGAATGCCAGGAATTGCTCGGCGATGTCCTGATGAAACTGAACAGAAAGCAAGAAGCTCGGGCGGCATATAAAAATGGCCTGGTTGATGCGCAGGCGATCTACCCGGAGTTCCAGGATTCCGAGATCGAATCGTTAAAAGGCAAGCTCAGGCAGTGACCCAGTAACATTTTCCAGTCTCCACAGCGAAGGCTAAGCCCTAATCCCCACGTGACTAAAGTGACCTGCTGGACGCACCCCGGTTCACCCTATAATCCGGGAAAGCCTGGTCTATCAGAAATATGTCTGAAAATCGTGTCGAAGAGATCATCCGTGCTGCGGTAACGCAAGCACTTGAGCGCCAGCTTGCCTCACTTCGCGAAACCGTGGTGCAGGAAGTTTTGCGTGAGGTAGGGCCGGCGCTTGCCCGCAATGGCGAGTCATCTACCCGCGGCAGTTCCGCTGCGCTGCAAAAGGCGATTTCGGCAATCCAGGCTGGAACCACCCAAAAGGAAATTTTGCGCGCACTACTCGACAACACCGTCCTTTATAGCGGGCGCGCAGCGCTTTTCGTGGTCAAGAACGGGGCGGCAACGGGCTGGCAGGGAATTGCGTTCGGCAACAATGACGCAATCAAGGATTTTCCTCTGGACATCGGTTCGGGATTGGCTTCGAGGGTGATGCGATCGCGCGCTTCAGAAAAGGGCACCCCTTCAGACGTGGATCAGCATTTCACGTCAAAGTTCGGTGTCCCATCTGAAGGGGATGTTGTCTTACTTCCACTTCTGCTCAAGGATAAACTTTCGGCACTAGTCTATGCCGATAGCGGGACTGAAGGCGGCACGCTCGACGTGGCCGCGCTCGATGTCCTTGTTCGGGCCACCAGCGCGTGGCTAGAAGTGATCTCACAACGAAAACAAGCCCAAAAAGATGGTTTACCTGAGCCGGAGATGCACGCCGCTCCTTCGGTGAACGACCCATTCGCCGCACATGCGCCCATCCACGGCAAGGCCCACGCCGAAACCGTGCCGGAGGTCGCAATGTCGGCGGCAGCGGCTTGGGGCGGCCCTACTTCAATACCCTCGGGCGAAGACGGCGAGATCCACCGCAAGGCCCAGCGTTTTGCCCGTCTGCTGATCGACGAGATTAAGCTTTACAATCACGCCAAGGTTGCCGATGGCCGTAAGCATAGGGATTTGTACGACCGGCTGAGAGAAGACATCGAAAAGAGCAGGGCAACGTACCAGAAACGCTATGGAAATTCTGCTGCCGGCGCGGCAGACTATTTCTCACAGGAACTCATTCGCAGTCTCGCCGAAGATGATGTTTCTCTCCTGGGCAGCAATTTTCGGCGATAATTAAAAGACGTGGCGGGGCATTTTCGCAGGCTTACTTTCTTCGCGGCATTGACTTGTGCATTGACGTGTCCGGTAGTCCGGACCGCTGCGCAATCTTCTGAATCTCCGCCTGCTCCTCACCCGACTCCGTCTCGAACTCCTGCGCCGCCCACGGCCGACCACGTCGGGCCAGACTCCGCCGCAGGAGCACAGACGAAGACGCCGCCTGCACATAAGCCTTCGAAAACGCCTTCCAAGAAAAAGACAGCGGGCACAAATGCAAGCACGAAGAAGCCCGCACGCTCAGCGTCGAGGCGCAATTCTCCCAGGTTCCGGCGAATCCATCAGGCTTTTGTCGCGTCGGCCACTTTGAAGCCCATGGCGCAGCAGCTTTTGCAGAACCGTACTGCTCAAGCGTATGCGGGAGTTGAGTCGTTTGCGCGGAAGCACAGCGCAGAAGACGCCGGCTCGCTGGCCTGGCTGGCGGTCGGTTATGCCCACTTTCTCGATCGCGACTTTGCCAAGGCCGTTGATCCATTGAGTCGTGCCAAGCCGCACGCAGGGGACATTGGCGACTACGTCGCTTACTATCTCGCCGCGTCTTATCAGCAAAGCGGCCGCTTGCCTGAGGCTGTTGCCGCGCTGAATACGTTCGATCAAACTTTCCCTCAGTCGCTGCTTATTCGCGATGCCCATGTTTTATATGCGAATGCTTTGCTGGCCGATAACCGCCCCAAAGATGCAATTGCTTTGCTGGAACCAGATCGTGATCCAACCCGCGCTGATTTAGAACTGGCACTAGGACGCGCGTACGCCGCTGCTGGAGATCCGGCGAGGGCGGTGAGCGTGCTGCGTCACCTTTACTTCACATTGCCTCTGAGCTTTGAGGCATCCGCTGCGCAGTCCGATTTGCAAAGACTCTCGGCGACACCGGGAATTGCGCCGCCTACATTTGCTGAGCGTCGGTCCCGGGCGGATGTACTTGCCCGCGCAAAGCGATATTCCGAAGCGGCGGATGCCTATCGCGATCTAATGCGCGATGCAAGTTCTGCGGACAAGGCGGCAATGCAGTTAGCCTTGGCAGAGTCTCTACATCATTCCGGACAAAATCGCGAGGCGAAGCAATTGTTGGATTCGCTGCAGATCACTTCTCCGGAAATCGCAGCCGAACGGCTCTTTGACTTAGGCGAAATGCAGCGCGCAACAAACGATGACGATGGATTCCTGCGAACGGTGGACCAGATTCGCCAGACAGCTCCAACCAGTTCGTGGCTGGAGCAGGCGCTGCTTAATGCAGGAAATATCTACTTGTTACGTCACGATTACGAGAAGGCCATTGATTCCTACCGCGAAATTCAAACCCGCTTTCCGCAAGGGCCCCGCGCGCCTTATGCGAATTGGAAGGCATCGTGGCTTAGCTTGCGTCAGGGGCGTGCCTCCGACGCAAAAAACGGATTTGAGCAGCAAATCGCCCTTTATCCCAGTTCAAACGAAGTTCCCGCAGCGCTCTACTGGCGCGGACGTCTAGCTGAAGAAGACGGCGATGCTGCAATGGCGGCGGCGTTCTATCAGAAAATTGCAGAGCGCTTTCGCAACTACTATTACGGGCCGATTGCAAGGGAACGCGCCAGCAAGCTCAAGACTGGCGACGACCCGCCCCACTACGCAATTCTCGACCATGTTCCGCCAATCAGCGGCGTGTCAGATCTGAAAAGCGATCCGCCTCCGGAAGACAATCTCCGTGTGGAGAAAGCTCGGCTGCTCGAAAATGGCGGGCTGCTGGATTTTGCCGTCCGCGAACTGAAAGCCGCTGCCGAAGAGGAGAAGGGAAGCTGGGCTCCCGCCGAAATTGCACGCATGTACCAAGATGCCGGGCGCTACGACATTGCCGTCGAAACCATGAAGCGCACGATCCCTAACTATTTTGCCGTAGATCTCTCTGCGCTGCCGCGCTCGTATTGGGAGGAGCTGTTTCCGAAGCCGTACTGGCTGGACCTGAAGAAATTTTCTTCCGCGAATGGTCTTGACCCTTACATGGTCGCGTCTCTCATCCGGCAGGAATCGGAGTTCAATCCCAATGCGGTGTCTAACAAGAGCGCGTTAGGTCTGATGCAGTTGCTGCCGCGAGTCGGTAAAGGGGTCGCAAAACAGGAGAAGCT
>QHZR01000274.1 GCA_003224755.1 Acidobacteriota bacterium | reverse complement strand
GGCACGGCGAGCGGGGACGCTCGCCCCAGATTCCCCACATTGGCGAAGTCGGAGGGGGACCAGGCCTCATCGCCGATGATGCGTTCAGGGACGCGGAACAGATCTACAGTGACATCCTTGTGATATGGCTCAAAACGAGTGCGGCGCAGGTTCGCGGATGCGATCTGCAGGCCGTAGAGCAGCAGGCCGGCGGATTTGGTGTCCACCTGGCGGCAGACGATCATGCGCATGATTTGCCCGAGGGTGATCTGGATGGAGTCGGCGTCCTCGAGCACGGGCAGAACAAACTCGGTTGTGACGTGATGGGCGGAGTGGCTGAGGTCAACAGTGGTCATGCGCCAGCGACGATGGAAGTAGCAATATTCGCCGTTGCGCAGCGCCGGGGAACCGCATTGCGTGCCGTTGGTTTTGAGGTGCTGACAGCGGGGGACACGATATTCGTAGTAACAGGTCAAGATGAGTGCTCCACCCCTCCCCCGGTGATCTATTGCAATCAGCAGGATAGGGGAAAAATTTTTTGGAAAATCTTGGATTAAAAAGGGTTACAGGTAAAATCTTTGAAACAAAGGAGTTATGAAAAGATGGGAACATTGCGCTTGAGCTATGTATTGGTTATCGCGCAGGTGGGGAAGTGAGGTCAAGGAAATACTGCAACTGGGCGGCATTCCGACGCGAAAACCGCGATGGCTAGGCATTCCTAAGGTGGATGCATCAGCAATCTGTTCGGAAAACAGAACAAACCATGTTTTCCAGCTTGACAAGTGGTGAGATGAAAGTAATATCCGTCCCTACACGAGGGCTGTCTGTGGAGTTCCAATGAGTTTAGCAGTTCCGCAATGGCTCAAGAATGTTTTCGGGTGGCTCACGTTGGATCGAATCCTGGCTCTTGTCGCACTTGTTTTTGGGGTGCTAGGAGCGTCGAATGTTGCAAAAAATCTTGCTGTGGCTTGAGAAGGCTGACCAGAACAAGGTTTCCGCCGCTCTGGTTCTACTCGTTTCAGGGGTTCTCTTAAGGGACCTCCTGCCTTACTTATTCCAGCGATTTCTGCAGTTGCTGAGATGGATAGGCAAAAAACTGGGTGGCCGCCTGGGATATCGGTATTTAGAGAAAGCCTACCTCAACTGGCTTGTCACCGAACTTCGAGAACTCAAACTGGCAGGCATTGTTGGCGCGGACGCCGCCAAAAAGCCGAAATTAGAACAGGTATTTGTGTCGCTAAGGGTCGGGGAGCAAGAAGGCCGCTTCTCTGCTGTTGAGGCCGCACTTGCAGTAGCAGACGAGATAAGAAAAAAAAGAGGTAAGATCAGCAGCTCTGTTATACGTGGTTTGGAACGAACAGATTTTTACATTTGTTCCACTGGTTTAGCAGAACGACCAACATGGTCACCTCAGAGGAGCATCTCCTGGAAAGATTCCTCAGTCTTGACCATGGTGATTTCGGCGCGTCGTCCGAATATGCGGCTATCTTGCTGCACAAAACGTTACGGGACCAGCCCCGAATCGCGATATTGGGCGCTCCCGGTGCAGGCAAGACTACTCTCTTACAATACGTAGGATTGGCTTATGCAAAGGCGTGCGCTGGGGAGAAGAGGCTGCGGGAGCGGAAGTGCCACAAGCGGCGGTTGAGTGCGACCAAGTGGAGGCTGCCCATATTTGTTCCTTTGGGCACGATCGCCAAGCGACTGGCGGAAACTCTGCCCGATGGGAGACCGCCATCCATAGTTGACGCAGTCTCGCAGACGCTGCCACCTGATTTAGAGGGCGACATCCGCAGTTTCTTCGTCGATCGTCTGAAAAAGGGCCGCTGCGTCGTCTTGTTGGACGGCCTCGACGAAGTACCGACCGACGAGGAATTCCGGGCAGTAGTTCGCGCCATTGAAAGCCTTGCGGTCGCCTATCACAAGAATCAGTTCATCGTCACGTCTCGTATTGCAGGATGGAGAACCGGCATACAGGCCGATTTTAGGCTGACCTATGTCAGTGATCTGACAGATGACCAGGTAGAATTCTTTGTCGATACGTGGTGCTCGGCCGTTGAGCTGAACTCGGTAGTGGGGAGTATCAAGGACGAGAGCGAAACAGATCGCACGAATCGAGAGCGACGCGCTCACGGACGAGCAGCTCAACTTAAAACAGCGCTCGGAGAGAATCCAGGCATTCGGCAATTGGCGACAAATCCGATGCTCCTTTCAATCATCGCACTGGTCCATCACAGTCGGACGTCCCTGCCTCAGGATCGGAGCAAATTGTACGCGGATTGTAGCAAGATTCTGCTGGAGCAGTGGGACATAGTCCGCGGCTTGCGTGTAGATGATACCGATCTTAAATTTGATCAAAAAGAAGCTATCATGCGGCGTCTCGCCTACGCGATGCACACAGGCGAGATTGGCACGGTGGGGGGCGGTCGTGAGGCAACCAGGGGTGAAGTAGAAAAGTTAGTTTCCGAACTGCTTCCACTGCTGGGGGGACAATCGGCGAGCGCCAGCCACCTCCTGCAAATATTGATAGAACGGAGCGGCCTGATTATCGAGCGTCGGCGTGATGTCCTGTCCTTTGCCCATCTGACATTCCAGGAGTACTTTGCGGCTAGGTACTTATCACGCGGAGATCGAGATGAATACAGGGATTTCCTGCTACAACCGGAGCGGGTCTGTTCAGACTGGTGGCGCGAAACTATTCTGCTTTATTCAGGCATGCTGAATGACAGTAGTGAGTTCATTCGGCGCCTGCATGAGTCTCCGGTCCTGGACCTCACGAGAATGCGCACAAGGCTGTCGGGATGGTGCCTAGGTGAAGCTGTACAGATTAAACAAGAACAAGTACGACAGCAGGTAGCGGAGGATTTGCTTCGAATACGCAGCCGATGGTCTATCACCAAAGCCGCCGTTCTTCAGCCCGAGGTGATTACCTATTTGATTCGCTGGTCTAAAGGAGAAGAATGGTATCCGAACGCAATCATTTCCAGCGTTAGAGGCGCGAGTGCCGTTGGGCAGATTGCGTTAATGGCCGAGGTCGCCCACATGTTGGAGAATCCACGGATTGAGCTGATTGCGGGAGCCCTAAAGGCCTTGCCGTCGCTTCCCCCATCCGCGGTGAAGGCGAACGTCGACACGATCGTTCCTACACTGTTGCATCACAAAAACCCGGAGGTTAGCCGCCTAGCACTTTACGCCATGGGCATTCTCGATAAGTCGATAGTTGCGAAAACGGCTATTAAAATCCTGAGCGATGAATACAGCTTGGATCTGCTGGGCCTTAGACTTTGTCGCTACCTTGGCAAAGAGCTGGCAAACGACGAACGTCTAGTGACGCTCTTGAACGAACTCAGCACGCAACCAAGTCCGGACTGGAGGGTTCGCGAGGAGATTGCCAGGATTTTCACGTTCATCTATCCTCGAGCATCTGAAGCATTCGTTCAGTTGTTCTTCGCTCTGCTGTCCGATAGTGACCCTGATGTGCGCAGAGAGGCGAACCGGTCGCTGACGGCCATTCTTAGGGTTAAGCCGAGCGACGTTATTTTAGTCAATACTATTTCGCTATTAAAACATCAAGACCCACAGGTGCGTCGGGCAGCGGCGGCGGCACTCGGAGAACTGGATCGTGAAGCCGTGGTCCGGCACCAAATTGTCGCTCAACTGGCCCAGTTATTTGCAGACAAGGAACGGTTGGTTAGCGTGGCTGCGGCCGCCGCCCTTCAGAAACTATCACAGAATAATCTGGCCTCGGAGATTGCGTCTGTTTGCACCGCAGCCCTTGAGAATCCGGAAAAATCTTCGTGCGCTATCAGAATGCTGTCGCACTTTAAGACTCTGCATGGGACGGGAATGTTTGAACAATGTCTGCTACGGGGGTTAGAGTCCCGGAACGCACAGACACGACGTGAAGCGGCGGCGGCAGCCGGGGAACTAGGGAAAGAACGGGCGCAACAACTTTTTATTTCCAAGCTACTCGAACTCGCCCAAGATCGGGACAAGCACGTCCGAGCTAATGCTATCGTAAGCTTAGCATCTCTCCAGTCAGACGATCCGACTCCACAATTGTTGTCCATTGTCGAAGCAGGGCTGAACGACCGAAATGACTACGTGATAACGGCAGCTTGCAGAGCCGCTGGCTTGTTGCGAATTCGAGCCGCTGATTTCGTCGGTAAGCTGCTTGAGATTCTGAGAAGAAAGCCGCCTGGATTCCACTTGGGGCCAAGAGCACTTATATTTATGTTTCGTCGGCTTCGCTTCGAGCACTATTTCTTTTCAAGTTCCTTCGAAGGAGATGAGTTTGAGCAACACAACTACTGGAAAGCTGCTGCCGCCACGTTGTCTACCATTAAACTGCCGGATCCAGAGCTGGTAATCTCCGAGTTAGGCGCCATGGCCGTGCAAATGGAATCGGGCAGTCCACTGATTGTCCCCTACCTCGTAGGCGCAATAGCGAGTATTGGCAGCAGGCATACCTCAATGGCGGCCTCCAGGTCATTTTTGACATTGCGAAGCGGTTTGGTGAGCCGGGCCAACGGCGGTATCCCATTGAACTAATGACACACGAAGCAATCTTCATGAGCCCTATGTACGTGTGGCAGGCTCAGAGACTTGACTTTGGCTACGCGGCCCTGCTGGTTTCGAAGAGTCTCCCACCGAGGGAGGTCATAGGACTATTCAGGACAGTGCTCGAAGATAACTCCTACGGTGCGCGGCTCCTGGTCCTTCAAATCGTTGGAGCCTTAAACGCAAGTGTAACCTCGGAGCTCTATCCGTCTGTGATGAAGCATCTGACGGACGAGGAAGAGCAAATAAGAACTGCAGCTTGGAAACTTGTCCAGGCTCTGAGCGTGAATCGAGGTCTGTGGGAGACCGATCCATCCCTGTATCAGCAAGAAAGCACCGAAATAGTTTCCGTCGGTAAGGAATAAGGACACGTTGGCGGGCAACCTTTCGCACCGAAGATTATTTCAAAGTGGCTGGCCCGTCCTTGTCGCTCCCGGTTTTGGAGAGGCGGGGCGGAGATGTTCATCCATCACTGCGCTTCTGCTAATGCAGTTCCTATTTTTATGAGGACGTAAAGATGGTAGTGGATGTCCTCCAGCGAGCAGTCCTCGGGAAGCCGCGTGAGATTCATTAGCTTCCGCTGATGTCGTCGCGCTCCGCGGCGGGAACAGCGGATTGCTACTCCTGAAAATCCGATAGCGAGCGGGGCATCGCGGGGAATTCCGTTTCGGAACAGCTTTCCAAGCGGGCTACTTTTGTGGAATTGCGCTAATCGTGGACAGGCGCAACTCTGTTTAAAGATAGGCGGCGCTTGGAGGACGTTGCCAGTGGGTACTGGACGCCGCTTATCAAACGGTCGAGTGGCGCTTCGCTCACGCCTGCTGGACACCTCAAGTTCGACTCCGTCGTTCTCCGCAGACCTCTCGACCCAAGGCTTCGAGTTTGCTATAACCAAGTTGATAG
>QHZR01000127.1 GCA_003224755.1 Acidobacteriota bacterium | reverse complement strand
AAAGAGAGCTAGTGATTCGTGGATTGTGGCGAATGACAGGATCGAAGGACGCCGCATGCTTAAAGCCACCTGCGAGGTTGGGACTAGCCACTGATCACCAGCCACTAAGCGCTGGTTACTATCCACTGAATTACAATTACTTCTGAAGCCTGTCTGGAGCGCGCGCGCATCTGAAAGGGGTCGCATTGATTCACGCTGCCGGAGCCTGGCCACACTTCACGGCAAACTCGGCCGTTGACATCCTCGTTGTGGCCTTCGTGATTTATGAGTTTCTGGCGCTGATCAAAGGCACGCGCGCCGCGCTCATACTGGTTGGCGTCACGGTCATCGCGGTAGCGGTTTACTTTTTGCGCCTGGAAGGTCTGGTTACCCTCACCTGGCTGGTCAATCGCATTCGTCCGTACGCTCTCATCGCGCTGGTCGTGGTTTTCGCGCCTGAGATTCGCGAAGCATTGGCCCGTCTGGGCCGGCGGCTGACCATGGCACGTACGTCGGGCTCGGAATCGGACGCCTATGACGACATCGTGCTTGCGGCAAACTTGTTTTCGCAGAACCAGACCGGCGCACTGATGGTGATCGAGCGCGAGATTGGGCTGCGGACCTACGTTGAGAGCGGTGTCGCCCTTGAAGCCCGGCTTTCCTATGATCTGCTTGCGACCATCTTCCGCCCCAGCGCTCCGTTGCACGATGGCGCCGTGATCGTGCACGGGGATCGCGTTGCCGCTGCCGCGTGCTTTTTGCCGCTTTCCATGAATCCTGTGCTTTCGACGCAGCTTGGTACGCGGCACCGGGCCGGAATCGGCATCACCGAAGAAACTGACGCGATCGCGGTCATTGTCTCCGAGGAAACCGGCAGCATCAGCCTTGCAGTGGCCGGAACTATCGAACGCGACCTTACGGTGGACCAGCTTCGTGAGCGCATGGGCGAGTTGCTGCGCCGTTATGTTCCACCCACAGTACTGCCGACGCCGATGACCAACGGAGCCAGTATTCTGGATGAGACCGAGGAGGAGATGCCAATCCGCACCTCGGACCAGCACTCGAAACCGGGGGCGCAGAGATGAACATCGGGGACTACTTCCGCCGTTACGTGCTTCACAACCTCGGCCTTAAAATAGTTTCATTGCTTCTGGCCTACGGGCTGTGGTTCCTGGTCGCGACTGGCAAACTGCACTAAACTGCAGTCACTTCCAATTCACCCGAAGTTCCGATAGATTGTGCAGTCGCATCAGCCACTTCCATGTCATCGCAAACGCGCCAACTATTCGGAACCGACGGCATTCGCGGCGTCGCGGGCGAGTTCCCCCTGACCACCGAGAGCACATTCCTCATCGGCCGCGCGTTGGGGCACGATCTGCTGCGCGCAAATCCACGTCCGCGGGTCGTGATCGGCCAGGACACGCGTGAGTCCAGCCGTTGGATCGCCGACCGCGTTACATCCGGACTGGCCTCGCTCGGCGTGCAGGTTCACAGCGCCGGCGTCATCACCACGCCCGGAGTCGCGTACCTTGCGCGCTCGCGGAAATTCGACGCCGGAGTCGTGCTTTCCGCTTCGCACAATCCTTGGACCGATAACGGAATCAAAGTGTTTTCCGGCGACGGATTCAAGCTGCCCGATGCCCGCGAGCTGGCAATTGAACAGGAAATATTTGCGCTGCTGCAGAAGTCTGAGGCGCACGTTGAATCTGATTCCAGCGGTGCGTCCTCTCTTACCGGCGAGCACGCGCTACGAGCGGCTTACATCAATTGGCTGGCAACGACCGTCACCACCGACTTGAGCGGCTTGCGGGTTCTGGTGGACTGCGCGAATGGCGCGGCTACGGCCGAAGCTCCAGAACTATTTCGCGCTTGCCGCGTGCAAGCGACGTGTACTCACTGTTCGCCTGATGGAAAGAACATCAACGAACGGTGCGGAGCGTTGCATCCGGAAACGGTGGCGAAGAAGATCGCCGAGTCTAGGGGTGGTTTCGACCTTGGCATTACCTTCGACGGCGATGCCGATCGCGCTCTATTCAGCGACGCGTCAGGGCGGGTCGTGAATGGGGATGCCGTCCTGCTGCTGGCCGCTCGTGATATGCACGCTCGCGGAATCCTTCCTGGTGCGACCGTGGTCGCAACCACCATGTCGAACATGGGTTTGGAAATCGCGCTGCGGAATTTTGGAATTCGCATGCTGCGCGCCAATGTCGGCGATAAATATGTTCTGGAAGAGATGATCAAGACCGGCACAACACTCGGGGGCGAGCAGTCGGGGCACGTCATCTTTCGTGATGGAGAGGCCACCACCGGCGACGGCCTGCTCACGGCTCTGCGTGTGATGGACATAATGGCGCGCAGCGGTCTTTCGCTGGCCGAGTTGATTGCCGATCTCAAGGTGTTCCCGCAGCGGATTCAGAACATCCGCGTGCGCGAGAGAGTCCCATTCGATCAAGTCCCGAACGTGAAGCATGCGATTGAAGCGGCCCAGAAAGAACTGGATGGCAATGGCCGTGTTGTCGTGCGCTATTCAGGTACAGAGGCGCTGGCCCGGGTGATGGTGGAAGCGGAATCGCAAGAAAAGATGAACGCGCTGACCGAGGGGATTGCAGGGGCGATCAAGGCGGCGCTTGGGGTATAGACTTGCGCAGCTTTCTACCTTCGCTAATTCTCTACAAGCTCTTGTCATCCCGAGGCTGACCTCCAAGGGAGGCAGCAGAGGGATCTGACGACAGTTTGGGAACGCGGCGATGCTGGCGTGAGTGCCTACCCTCATTAGGTTCGTGGTGATCCACCCGCATCGTAGGGGTCCCTCTCCAGCCCGCCTGCTGCGTGCGAGTTCGGGATGACAATGCGTCGCGGAAGGGCGGCTGACACTTACGTCACTCCAAATCCCGCCAGTTCCTTCCCACCCCAATCTCTACCATCAGCGGGACGGCGAGCGGATGCACCTGCTCCATCTTGTCCCGAATCATACTGCGCATGGAATCGATCTCGTCTTCCGGAACTTCGAATACAAGCTCATCGTGAACCTGCAGGGTCATTCGCGACTTCAGCCCCCGTTCAAGAATGGCGGAGTCAATCCGAATCATGGCAAGCTTGATCAAGTCCGCCGCAGTGCCCTGCAACGGCGTGTTCACCGCCGTACGCTCGGCGAATCCGCGCAGGTTGAAGTTCTTGCTGTTGATGTCGGGAATCGGGCGCACGCGGCCAAACAATGTCTTCACCCGGGCATCGCGGCGAGTCTCATCCAGGGTGCGATCAATAAACGCGCGTACGCCGCGATATTTCTCGAAGTAAGCGTCAATGAATCTCTTGGCCTCTGAAGTTTCAATTCCCAAATTTTGTGAAAGCCCGAACGGCGACAGGCCATAGACAATTCCAAAGTTGACGACCTTCGCTTGCCGCCGGTGGTCCGGTGTAACCATCAGTGGAGGCACGCCGAACACCTGAGATGCGGTGAGCGTATGAATGTCGTCGCCACGTCGAAACGCCTCAACCAGTAACGCGTCTTTCGAGTAATGCGCCAGCAAGCGAAGTTCGATCTGCGAATAGTCTGCCGCTAACAGCAAATGACCAGGCACCGCCGTGAAAGCAGCGCGAATCTCCCGCCCAACTTCAGTCCGGATCGGAATGTTCTGCAAATTGGGGTTTGCCGACGAGAGCCGCCCCGTGGCGGTGCCAGTTTGATCGAAGGTCGTGTGCAGGCGCCGGGTGCCGGAATTCAGCAACGCCGGCAGCGCATCCACGTAGGTTGATTTCAGCTTCGTCAGCTGTCGATATTCGAGCACCAGCTTTGGCGCCCGGTGACTGGCAGCGAGTTCTTCGAGGACATCCACCGCGGTTGAAATCATTTTCCCTTTGCCGTATTTCACCGGCTTGGGAAGGTTCAACTTGTTGAAAAGCACATCGCCGAGCTGCTTAGGAGAACTGATGTTGAACTCACTGCCGCAACACTCGTAGATTTCTTTGGTCTTGGCATCGATCTCCTTTTCCAGGCGCTGCGACATCTTGCCGAGTGCGCTCCGATCAATCGCCACTCCGGCCTGTTCCATTCGGGTGAGCACCGGAACTAGCGGCAGATCAATTTCTTCGTATAGCTTGAGTAAGTCAGCTTCTTCCACTTCCTTGCGCAACGTGGCTGCAAGCCGCCCCGTCATGTCAGCCGCTTCGGCAAGTGATCCGCCGAGTTTGAGATTGAAGTGACGTAATGCAAGATCGGGTAGATTTTGCGACGAGTAAGTAGGATCGACGAGGTAGGAATACAGCCGTGTGTCGTGATTTACGCCCGCGAGCTGAACTTCGCCGAGCGCGTGAGACGCAGCCTTCCAGTCGTGGATCGCCTTCGGAAGCTTTTCGTCAGCAAGGGCGGCCTTCAGCGCAGCACAGGCACCACCAGATTGGGACGAAATTGTAAGCGCTGATCCGGATTCAATAGCAATGGCGATTGTGGGTGTGGCGCGGACCTGCCCTGAGCGAAGTCGAATGGGGCCCTCGCCCGCGAGCAGCGATTGCTGCTCCTTTAACGGCAGGAGCCCCTCATCCGACAGTTCTTCTTCCTCGATGACGGGACTCTCTATCACCTTCTCAACGGCGATCGCGAGCGGCACACTCTCTGGCCGCGCGCGCAAGACGGATTCCACGTCATCAGCGGAGTTCGCCTCGCGATAGTTGCCGACAGGCGCCGCAACAACCGGCAGCAGTTCCTTCAGAAGTGAGGTAAATTCCAGCTCGGTGAAGAGCGCACGCAGCGCCTCCACGTCCGGATCGCCGGCATGCATCTTCTCAGCATCAAGCTCGATGTCCACGTCACACTTGATGGTGGCGAGATCTTTGCTTAGCAATATCTGCTCGCGGTTGTTCTGCAGCGACTCGCGATAAGTCTTGCGCTCAACCTCGGCCGCATGATCCAGGGCTCCTTCAATGCTGCCGAAGCGCTGAATGATTTCAACCGAACCTTTGTCGCCGATCCCCGGCGCGCCGGGAATGTTGTCAATCGAATCGCCACGCAACGCCATCACGTCCACGACCCGCTCGGGCGGCACGCCAAGAATCTCCTCGACCTTCGCAGCATCGCAGATCAGATTGTCTTTCGGCGGATTGAGCACCAGCACGTAATCATTCACCAGCTGAAGCATGTCTTTGTCGCTGGAAACGACGTACACGGCCCTGCCCTGAGCAGCGGCCTTTGTAGCAAGAGTGCCAATTACATCATCTGCCTCGTAGCCGGGCATCTCGAGGATAGGAATGCGATACGCCTCGAGCGCGCGCCGGATATACGGGATCTGCTGTGCGAGATCCCCAGGCATCTCGCTACGATTGGCTTTGTATTCCTTGTATTGCTGGTCGCGGAATGTGGGAGCCGCCACGTCGAATACTGCGGCTAAATATTGCGGCGAAAAATCTTCCCGCAGTTTGCGCAACATGTTGACGAAAACGTAAATCGCCGCTGTCGGCAGCCCTTTGCGCGTGGACATTCCGCGCTGCCGCGCCATCGCATGATAGGCGCGAAAGATGAACGACATGGCGTCAATCAGGAAAAGACGCCTCGGGTCGTCATTGTGTACCAGTAAGGGACTGGCAGAAGGTGGTGCGGCTGGCGCTTCAACCTGAGCGCTCGATGATTTGCTTGGCGGAGGCAACCCTCTAAGTTTAACAAGCCGCGTGCGGTCACGTGGGGACCAAACTAATCGTGGACGGGTTTTCCAAAGGCGGTCGTGTAGTGAAGATCGATCACGCCGCACGTTCCCTGCTCGGGCGAATACACCACGCAGGTGTCGAAAGGTCGCGAGTAGATATGGAGGCTGACCGCGCGCTCCGCGAAATGTTTCGGATTCACAACCCGATGCACCGGATCGGCGGGATCTACGGCACAAGGACGAGTGGGATTCATTTCGACAGTGTCTGTGGGCGTGAGCTGACATCGGCCGCCGTTCAAATCCTGGGAGACAAGATGGAAGTTTTCAACCTGGAGCCTGCCGATGGGCACCGACATCCAGCAGTTTTGGTCGCGGTGATTGTGCACCGAGCTGATCTGCCCAACCTCCCAACAAATCGCAATCAGCTCGTACAGCGGCGTCTTATCAATCAAATTGCGCGTGTAATGCTGACGATCCCAGCATATATAAGGGACCAGCGTGTCGGGGGCCACCGTCGTCTGTTCGAGGAAGGCAAGAATTTCACCTGTGTGGCTGAAACCAGCTTCAGGGAATTTGTGTAGCTCGGAGACAAAGTTCTGTATGGAAAGCAGCCTGGGAACGGTGTTCGTGGACAAGGGGTTACCTCCCGCGAATCGTTTTTACCACGGAGACACAGAGACACGGAGAAAAACGAGTCGAGATTGATTTTACTCTGTGGTGGGGTGGTGATTGAGGAGATGGGTAAGGGCCTTACTCCACGAACATGCAGTCGCCGTATGAGTAAAATCTATATCTCTTTTGCACTGCGTGCCGGTACGCCGCCAGCACCTGGTTCCTGCCTTCGAACGCGCAAACCAGCATCAGCAGCGTGGATTGCGGCAGATGAAAATTGGTGAGTATAGCCCCGACAACACGGAACTGAAATCCCGGATAAATGAACAGGTTGGCTTCGCCACTGCCCGGCTGCACTCGTCCCGATATACTCGTCGCATATTCCAACGTGCGGACCGTCGTCGTGCCGACCGCAACTACGCGCCGGTTTTCGTCCAACGCGCGGTTGATTCGCTCCGCCGCTTCGGCAGAAATACTGAAAGCCTCACTGTGGAGTTTGTGCTCCGCCACGTTTTGCACGCGCACCGGCTGAAATGTCCCCAAGCCAACGTGTAGTGTGATTTCCGCGGTCTCAATGCCGCGCTCCTTCAATCGGCCCAGAATTTCTGGTGTAAAGTGCAATCCCGCAGTCGGCGCGGCAACTGATCCCCGTTCACGGGCATAAACGGTCTGGTAGCGCTCACGATCTGCCGGTCGGTCTTCGCGTGAAATGTAAGGCGGGAGCGGAACATGGCCCAGGCGCTCAATTCGTTCAAAAAAATCGGGGGCAGGATCAAAGCGAATGCGCCGTTCACCGAAATCTCCTCGGGCGACGACCTCTGCAGCTAGCTCATCCCCTTGCCCAAAAAAGAGTCTCTCCCCCACTCCGATCTTTCGACCCGGTCGCACCAGGCATTCCCACTCGTTGGGGTCATGTGCAATCTGCTTCGTCAGCAGTACCTCGACCTGTCCTTTCAAAAACTCGCGCGCCGCCGGATTGTGTGGACTGAGAGGTTGGGCTTTGGAACCGCTCCTTCGCCCGTACAGCCGGGCGGGAAACACACGGGTATTGTTGAATACCACCAGATCGCCGCCGCGCAGCAGCTCGGGGAACTCGCGGAAGCACTTGTCCTCCAATGCGCCCGTTGGCCGATCCAATCGCAGCAGACGCGCGGCGGCACGGTCGGGCAAAGGCTCCTGGGCGATCAACCCCGCAGGCAGCAGATAGTCGAATTCGGATACGAGCACTCTGGAATTATAGAAACAGCTCTGTAATTTTTATCCGGCTAGGCCCAAAAACCGATTGTTTCTGGGCGCGGGCTGCGGTACTATACGCGGGCTAAAAAGAAACCATGCCAACCGATTACCAGTATCGGCGCGACATTGTGCGATTCGGCGAAATGCTGCACAGCTTGGGCTTTATCGCTGCCACCGATGGCAATCTTTCCGTCCGTCTGGACGAAAACCGCATTCTGGTGACCCCAACCGGCATGTCGAAAGGCATGATGACGCCTTCCGATCTGGTAGTGGTGGACATGAATGGTCGCAAGCTGAAAGGCAAGCGACAAGTAACCAGCGAGATCGGCATGCACCTGCTGATCTATCGCATGCGCCCGGATGTCCGCGGCATCGTTCATGCGCATCCTCGAACGGCAACCGGCTTTGCGGCAGCAGGAATGGCGCTGAACCAGCCCCTGGTGTGCGAAGTGGTGATTGGACTGGGATTGATTCCCCTGGCGCCCTACGGAACCCCGGGCACGCCGGAGCTTGCCGCCACACTCGAACCCTTGATACCGCAGTATGACGCCATTCTGATGGCCAATCATGGCGTGGTGACCTACGGTCCCGACCTGCAGTCCGCCTACATGAAGATGGAAACGGTCGAGCACTTCGCGCAGATCGCCCTCGTCACCCATGTTCTTGGCCAGCAGAAGCCACTCGCATGCGAGGACCTCGAAAAATTGGTCGCGGCGCGCAGCCGGTATTTGGGGGTCAGTTCTGCCGCACCTATGCCGGTGTATGCGGAAATGGACGAAGATTCCTCTGACGAATCGCCGATAGCTTCCTCCAAGCCACTGCGCTCGCACGCTATTCCCCACCGACGCGGAACCTCATTCCAGCGCGAAAATTAATTCCCAGCGCTGGATAACCCGTAACTTCGTTGTAGTACCGATTCAGCAGATTTTCCACATTCAAGTAAGTGGTTACGCGTGACGTTACGGCGTACCATCCTCCAGCATTCACCAGCACATATCCGGGCGCATGGTTAATTCCAAAGCCGAAAAAATCGGAGTCTGCCCGCGGGCCAGTGAAATTGGCTGCCAGCATCGAGCCCCAGCGATGCCCAACGTAAGTGATTTGCGTTGTCGCGGCGTGTTTGGGTCGCCGAATCAGCGGCTGGCCTGCTGAAAGGAGCGGATCGAAAGCAAACGGCTCCTTCAAAATCTGTGTTGAGGTGTAGGTGTAACTCGCATCCACAGAGAGCCGCGAATACGGCCGCGCGTGAAATTCGACTTCGGCGCCATGAGCGAGTGCTTCATTGATGTTCACGTATTGGCCTGAACAGACAAACGTGACGGGATCGCAGCCGAGAAAATTGAAGTCAATCTTGTTGCGAAACAAATTATTGAAATATACGGCCGTAAACGCATAGTGCTCACGAAACCGCTGCTCAAAACCTGCTTCGAACGCGCGGGCCTCCTCCGGCTTCAGCACTGGGTTCGGGACGGTGGGAAACCCGCCGCCATTTCCGAAGGATTCCGCGAATGACGGCTCCTTGATTCCAGTTGCGTAGGAGAAATGAAGCCGCGTACCCGAAAACAGCTGACCGCCTTTAAGGGCCAATAATGTCAGTGATCCTCGAGGCACAAACTTGTTGCTGAAGCTTTCGTTGTGCACAAACCGCCCGCCAGCAATAAGGGTGAGCCGTTTGAACGACAGCATCTGTTGCCCGAACACGGAATGGTTTCGCCGAATACCATGGCTGGGAAATAGCGGGTCGCCAGTGGCCCCGTTTTCGTCCTCGAATTCGTAGCCTGCAGTTATCAAGGCCCAACTTCGCTCCGCGTAATCGGCCTGGTAATCAAATCCGGCGCGGTTGTAGTTGTTGATATTGTGAAATTGAAAGTCTTCGTCGCCAAAAGGAGACTGCCGGGTGTTCTGTTGAATAGCATCAATATTCGTGCGGTGCAAAGTGTACTCGAATCCCGAAACCCGTTGTTGAAGGCGTGATGGCCCATTGATCGCGAGTTGCAGGCTGTTCAGAAAATTATTTTGCCGTGCACGCTGGTCGAGATCGGGAAGAACTGTGTAGGTTTTTCCATTTATGGTGAGGACATTCGTGCCGTTAAAGTTCCATTCGTTCTGTACGCCAGTCACACTATTGTCGTGGCGCATTCGCAATCGCAAAGAAGCCCAATCATTCAGCTTCGCGCCGAGATTCGCACCTTCAAGTAAATTCGAATAATCGTCGTTCGGTCCCGATCCGCTGGTATTGAACTGATTTCCAAAAACGTTGTAATCAAAGGGGCCGTTTGCGCCGGCAAGCGACGCGTATCCGTTCTCGGTGCCGTAATTGCCGGCATCGCCGCCGAAACGCAGCTCGGGAACCGGCGTGTTGCCGGTGCGGCTCCAAGTGTGTAGGACACTGGTCATCGCATCAGAACCGTACAAGGTGCTTTGCGCGCCCCGCAGGAATTCGAGTCGGTCTTCCTCAAACAGCGGGAGAGTACCAAAATCGAATGTCCCGCCCGGATCGTTAACGGGAACCCCATCCACGATCACTTTGTTATAGCGTGAATCTCCGCCGCGGACGAACAGCGATCCCAATCCTCCGCGCTGGCCGCTCGTCGCGACCATCGCCCCAGGCAGGAATCGCAGCGCGTCATTAGCTGCGACCGGGCCCATTGTTTCCAGCTCACTGCCCCTTAGCGATTCGGTTGAGGCGCCGAATTCATCAGCCGGAGCGGGAGTACGCGTTGCGGAAACCACAACCGTCTCGGTGGCGACTGCCAACGCCAGCTTTACCGTGACTTGGCTGTCGTTTGCTATGGATTGCCATTGTTCCGCGAATCCTGACGCCAGGACGTGCACGCGTAGATTTCCGGAGGGCGCATTGCGAAATTGCGCTTCGCCTTGAGCCGATGTGCTTGAAACGGCCGCGGCGCGATCAGATCGCGCGGCAAAGAGTTCGACTTGTGCGCCAAAAACTGCGGCAGACTGCGGATCTACGACTCTTACCGTGAGTTCTGAACCCAGGGCTGAGAGAGAAAGAAAAACTATGGCTAGAAATCGGCAGGAACGCATCACTCCTCCTTTACTCGCGAAAGGGGTTGGTGTTTGAAGTTCGCGCCGGTCTCCTGGCTCGCGAGTAAGGACCTTCTCAGGCTGTGTGCGGACAGCCGCCTCGGCTGTCCGGGCGAGCTTGCTCGCCAAGCCTTTAAGTTCCGTGATTGCCTCAGGCCTTCCCGGAAAAATCCAGTGGCCCGAGGCTATGTCCTCGCTTACAGTTGCGCGGCAGCGCGGGAGTTGAACCCGCTTCCCTGTCCTCCTCAAGCGAGGAGGACGCGCGAACCTATTTTCGAAAGCTTAAGAAATGTACTCGCTCAATGCCGACGTCGTCAAACCTTTTTCCTTTTCAACCACAGGGGGCACAGGGACGAGATGAGACATTGGAGAAATCAGGTCTCTCGCTGAACTTGCCTCTAAACCTGGCTTCTGCAGTTATGACTATAATGACCATAATAGTCATATCGGAGAGCGGAACATGAGCAGCCATCAGTGGAGCATCGCCGAAGCCAAAGCCAAGTTTAGTGAGGTCATAGATCAGGCCGAATCGCAAGGTCCACAAACGATCACCCGGCACGGGCGGACTGCTGCGGTGATTGTTGCTGCCGATGAGTGGGAGCGCAAGGCCAGACGGATCGGCAACTTGGCGGAATTCTTCGCGGCCTCTCCGCTGCGGAATTCCGGCGCGAAGATTCGCAGATTAGCAGGTCGCGCGCGGAAGCCTAAGCTGTGAACTTTCTACTCGACACGAACGTTGTGTCCGAGTGGGTCAAACCGCGTCCCAACCCAGGCGTGGTTCTCTGGTTGTCCAACGTGGACGAGGACCGCGTCTTCCTAAGTGTAATCACGCTTGCCGAACTTCGCTACGGAATTGAGCGAATGTCCTCTGGGGAAAGGCGCAGGCGTTTGACGGGGTGGCTTGAGGAAGAACTACCACTGCGATTTGAAAAGAGAGTTCTACACGTTGACCCGACTGTGGCCGATACTTGTGGCAAGTTGGCTGCCGTGGCCGAAACTCACGGACGTCGCATGGAAGCAATGGATGCCTTAATTGCCGCAACAGCCGTTACTCATGGTTTAAGTTTGGTCACGCGCGATTCGTCGCATTTCCAACTGGCCGTAAAAACCATCGTGAATCCCTGGAATTGAGCGGAATTCGTTATCGCCACGAGGGGCACGAGGGGCGCTCCCGGTTGGCGTAGAATGCTTCCCATGATTCCCCAGGACCTCCTCGACATTCTGGTTTGTCCCGCCTGCAAGAAGCCTCTCGTTCAGAAAGAGAATGGTGAGAGCCTGAAGTGTGGAGAGTGTAAGCGCGTGTATCCGGTTCGTGACAACATCCCTATCCTTTTGGTGGATGAGGCAACAACCGACCCCGCTTGAGCTCTTAATCCTCTATGCGGGGCGGCTTTTTCTGACGCCTGAAACCGCCAGCCCAAAGTCTGGCTTTCTCAATTCGAGTACACGCTACATCCCGAACTGACACTTTGTGTCAGTTTTGAGATTTCAACCTCACGAGAAGGCTTCTTATCCGTCCAGCCAATTTGCCGATAACCATAACAACTTCACTGAGGCCTAAGGGTTTAGGAGGGTGTACGGATTTCGCGGTGAAATGTACAAGATGATCCTGAGTTCGGCAGAAAAATTGCATGCAACAAAACCTAGAGCAGCTGAGTCTAATGGGTATGAGCAGTCAGGGTCGGAGGTGAGAATGATGAGAGAGAGATTTTCAGTCACTGAATTATCGGCTCTACGGAACGACCTGCTGCAAGGTGGACTGGCCGACTCTCGCGAAGCGGCGGAGCTGGTACAGGTCTTCCTGATGGGTAGGGGCTACGGCGTATCTCCACAGGCGGCTTATGACGCAGTAAGCCGGGTGGAAATGGCGGGCTGTGCTCTGCCGGTTTTGGAAAAGGAGCTTGAAGGCCTGGCGTTGGTCATGTAGCGGTGGCCGCTGGTTCTGGCTTCTTCTAAACAGATTTTGAAAGATCCGCGGGGACAAAGACGTAACCAGTCGCTCCCCACAGATGTAACGACAAGGAAGGTGCCGGGCCAACCAGCCCGGCGTTCTTGTTTTTGGGACGTAGAGACTTTACTTGCAAGGTCTCAGCGGGCAGCCCATATGCTCCGCGATCAAGAGAGACGTAGCGGAGCTCCGTCTCTAGCAAGCCACTACTCGTACCTCAAGCTCTCCACCGGATCCAGTTTCGCAGCTCGCGCGGCCGGCAGCGTGCCAAAAAGAATTCCCACCAGCGACGAAACCACGATCGCGATGATTGCGGACAGTCCAGAAACAGGAACCCGATACTCCGTCAAAAACCGAATGGAATAAGGCAGGGCGAGTCCAATCACAACTCCCACCAGGCCTCCACCTACTGAAATCAGAATGGCTTCCGATAGAAATTGGAATCGGATTTCGCGGTTGGTGGCGCCCAAGGCTTTCCGGATGCCAATTTCGCGGATTCTGGCGCTCACTGTCGCCAGCATGATATTCATAATTCCGATTCCGCTTACCAATAAAACTACTGCCGCAACTGCCAGTAGCACGAGAGTCAGAGCATTCGCCGTTTTCTCGGCCACACTCACCAGTTGAGTCAAATTCGTGATGTTGTACACCGACTCCGCACGGTGCCTGGATTGGATGACCCGTTTGACCTGCTCTGTGACCGGCTCGACCATGGACGGATCTGCCACCGAGAAATAGATCAGCTTCACCGTCGGAGTTTCGGTGAAATAGCGGGCAACGTTGTACGGGATCAGAAAGGTATTTGTGGTGACTTCCGACTGGCCGAAAGTGTCGACGCGCTCGCGAAACGTTCCGATGATCGTGAACGGCAATCCGCTCAACTTCACGACTTTGCCCACCGCTGCTTCCGCCGAGCCGTAGATCTCTTGTGCCATGCGCTCGGTGACCAGCCCGACTTTGGTATGCGATTGCTCTTCCTGCTGATCGAAGAACCGGCCTGAGGCCACCACCAGGTTGCGCACCGCGTGGTATTCGGGATAAACGCCGAGGATCTGAATATCCCGCTCTTTGCCGTTTCCAACCGGGATTCTCTCCGCCAGAGGCACGACCGGCGATGCAGCAATGATTCCCGAGACTTGCTCATGCGCCGCGGTCATATCATCCACCGTCAGCGGATCGGGAGCGGTGTTGGTTATGCGCTGGGCGCCACCTTCGTACTCGGCATAAATGAGGTTCGCGCCAATTCCCTGAATTTGATTGAGAACGTATTGTTTGCCGGTAAGGCCGATGGTGACCACCAGGATTAGCGACGCAGTTCCGATCACCATGCCTAACCCGGTGAGCAGGAATCGTACTTTGTTGCTGCAGAAGGTCTCGACCGCGAAACTCATGATTTCGCTGAACGCGAGTTTCGGCCTGAGTTCGGATACCGCAGTGGCAACCTGCATGGCAATTAGATGCTACGCGGCTGGCGCCGGAGTCGCAACGTAACAGTCAGCAATGAGCAACAGCTTCCAGCAATCGGGCCGCATTTGGACTGGAGGTCTTCGAACCAGTATTTTGAGGAATAGAGGTGCAGAATGATGCTCCGCTGGGCAGGTTTTTGCTGACAGCTGAGAGCTGACAGCTCATAGGCCCTTCGATGCCACGGGACTGCTCTGTTGGCGAAGCGTTGCAAAAACCTTTTCAACCTGCGTTCGCGTCTCTTCGATTGAGCCACTGTTGTCAATGACGTAATCCGCAGCCTGGATTTTGGCTTCGTCAGGCGCTTGCGCCATCATTCTGCGGGTAACTTCGCGGCGGGCTGTGTCGGCATCAACATGCAGTCTCTTTTCCCAGCGTTCAATTCGTTGCTGTGGCTTGCAGCTCACTACGATTATGCGATCGAAGCGCCGGCGCAGTCCTGCCTCCAGAAGTAAAGCCGCTTCGAGCATGACAATGGCATTCGCCTCGCGTGCGCCGATTTCCTCCATACGCTTCTCATATCTCAGAATGATTCCCGGATGTAACAGGCTGTTGAGTTCGTAAATGCGAGGCCGCCGCTGATCAAACGCCAGCTCTGCCAGCTTGGCGCGATTGACGGTCTTGTCGGGATTAAGAATTTCGGTGCCGAATCGTTTGACAATTTCGTCATAAACCGACTCGCCCGGGGTCATCAGTTCGTGGCCAATGCTATCGGCGTCAATAATGTGAGCGCCGAGTTCAGCAAACATGCTCGCGACCAAGGATTTGCCGGTTGCGATGCCGCCCGTCAGTCCGACTTTAAGCATGAGGTTCCCTCTCGAAAATCATGTCACCACGGAGACACGGAGGCACGGAGATCAGGGCGAGTACCATTCTTCCTTGCCGATTACGCGGCCCGAATTGTCAAACGAGATCACGTCATAGCCAACAGACGTAAACGGCATTGAGTATACGTAGTCGAAACTGCATCCTGGATTCGCACCCAAGCAAGGGTGCGCGACTCGATGTGGATGCCCGAGCAAACTTATAACCTCGACCTCTGGCAGTTCACGAACGAGAGGAAGGTTGCGTTCCAGCCTGTGCTTGTACGCGAGTCGGCTGGCGACAGCGAACGTCACGGCAGCAATCAAAATCGATATCACTAGGAACGTGGTTTTCCGTTTCTTCATACAACAAGAGATTCTCGGGCGCCCGTTCCTCGCCGCATCTTCGCCGCTTTCACGGTATTCGCCATCAGCATAGCAATCGTAAGCGGGCCGACTCCGCCGGGCACCGGCGTGATGGCGCCAGCAACTTCCGCAATTTCCGGATGCACATCGCCGACGAGCACCGATCCCTTCGCCTGAAAAGTTTCTTCGCGCTTTCTGTTTCCTGCAAAAAGCCGGGAGAACTCCACCGGGTCGGCGACGCGGTTCATTCCAACGTCAATGACTGTGGCACCAGCCCGAACAAAGTCCTTCGTGATCATCCCCGCGCGCCCGATTGCGGCAACCAGGATATCGGCCCGGCGGCAAACGCCCGGCAGATCATGGGTTTTCGAATGACAAACTGTCACCGTTGCGTTTGCATTCAAAAGCAGCATCGCCATTGGCTTGCCCACGATGTCACTTCGTCCGACCACGACCGCTTCCGCGCCCGCTATTTTGATTCCGCTACGCCCAAGCATCTCCATGATTCCCGCGGGGGTGCAGGGAGCAAGTCCAGGCCTCTGCGTCGAAAGGAGACCGACGTTCATGGGATGAAAGCCGTCCACGTCTTTCGCGGGATCAACTGAGATCAAAACCTTCTTCGAGTCCACTTGCCGCGGCAAGGGCAGTTGCACCAGGATTCCGTCGATTTCGTCTCGCCGGTTCAGATCGGCAACCAATTTCAGCAACTCTTCCGTTGACGAACTCTCACCTGGGGTGTGCTGTTCGCTGTAAATCCCTACTGCTTCGCAACTCTTCACCTTCCCTCGAACGTAAATTTCTGACGCTGGATTGTTGCCGACGAGCACGACCGCCAGCCCAGGGCGCGTCCCCGCAGCGGCCAAGGCGCGAGCGTCAGCGGCAGCTTCAGCGCGGATTTCAGCAGCTATCTTGTTGCCATCGAGAATGTTTGCGGGCATCGGACCTCGGGAATCGAACTGAATTTTAGCATTGAGAAGAGTATCGGGCGGTAGCCCTAGGTGTCATCATCCTTCAGCTAACTACCCTTACAGCAATAACTGTATTTAGATTCCCGACATTGTTGGATAGCCTACAGACCATTGCCTCGCCATACCGATATTCGAATTGAGCAACTCTGCACGGAGGCGAAAGCGGCCAAGACCGAGAGGGATGCGAAAGGAGTCATTAAAGAACTCCGTTCAACCCTTGCAGAGCACATGGATCTCGCGAGAAAGTCTCTCGAGGCGCAGGCAAGTACCTTGACCCTTCTCGAAGCAAAAGCCAGGAACCCAAAACCCCGAAAGCAGCGCCCCGATTAGTTGCGGCCTGCGCCTGTCTGCACAAAGTCCACAAACCAACCCCTCGTTATGCTATATACCTAATCGGGGGTACGGGTTCCTTGAAGGGCGAAAACGGAGAACGTTGGCTCAAATTGTGCGAACAGGCAGCCGTCGAGGAAGATTCGCAAAAGCTGCTCGAGCTGATCTCTGAAATCAACCGCCTGCTCTGCCGACAAGGAGCGCCGGCTTCTAACCCGATCGCTGGAACCCGGCGAGGACACGACCAAGCAAAATGTCGCCTGACGCCTGAGTTTCGAGGTGCACCTCAGTTAAAGCTACGACGACCTTTACCGACCTGCCAATTCGCCGTCGAAATGGTGAATCACTTCATAGCATTCGCAGGCGGCCTGTTCCAATTTCTTGCGATTGATGATCTTGACGCCACCGTAAGCGTATTCAATGACGCCCTGCCTTTGTAGGGCGCTGGCAGCCAGGCTCACGCTGGGACGATCCGTTCCCAGCATGGTTGCGAGAAAGTCGTGCGTAATTTCCAGTAGTCCAGGGCCAACCCTGTCTTGGGTCAACAGCAACCAACGCGCCAGTCTCTGTACCAGGGAATGCAGCCGGTTGCAGCCAGCCGTCTGCGCGACTTGCAGTCCGTGTATCACCGCGTAGCGGGTCAATATTGCGTAAAGATGGGGGCTGGACAGCAAAAGCTTTTCCAAAACAGCTACGCTGACCCTGAAGCCCTCTCCTGCCACCTGGACCACAGCGCGATGCGGACTGCTGTTCAAACCGATCACCATGGGGATCGGAGTAAAGCCTTCCTTGCCAGTTACGGCGATTTCGACGCTTTTGCCATTTCCGTCTGTAACAACCAGAGAAATCATCCCTTTATTGAGGAAATATCCGAACTTCAGGCTTCGACCTGGCTCGTGCAGGCTGCGGTGGTGGGGTAAGTTCACAAACTGCAAGTGCGGCCGCACATAGCCATATTCCGCATCCGGAAGAGACAAAAGGATTGAATTAGAAACCGGTTTGCCGGCGGCATTCGTTCGCTCGCCGGGACGAAGAGGTTCGCGCCACTTTCTTGCTCTTGGCACAGTTCACCTTCCAATCAATGCCACGTCCCTGAGATGCTCGTCGAGTGTCGCTATCATACTGAAGTGCAAGCGAAAAACCCCATATAGCGATACAGATTTAACGGTATGTCTTTGCTGACCCTGTTTCCGATAGTTTGTAAACTGCCAAACAATTCCGCGCCCGACCACAACACGCCTTTCGAGACGGTATGAATGCCACCTAGAATCTTGATTGCCGATGACTCCGCGCTGCTCAGGGCTGCGTTGCGTGGGCTTTTCAGCGACATCGGAGATTACGAAATCATGGAGGCTGAAACCGGAGCAGAAGCTGTGGCGAAAGCCGAGGCGTCCCATCCCAATGTCATCATTCTCGATTTCGCAATGCCGGAAATGGATGGGTTGAGCGCAACCAGGGTGCTACGGAAGCGCCTGCCGGAGATTCCCATCCTGATGTACACCATGCACTACACAGAACAATTGTGTGAAGTCGCCCAGGGCGCCGGTGTGAGAAAGGTCATATCCAAGTCGGAGACCAACAGTCTTATTGCCGCAATCCAGGAATTCCTGAGTTCGCCGCCTGCTGCCGCGAAACCTGCACCGGCGACAGCCATAACCGCAACAGCAGAAGATGTCGCGTTTGGAATGCCAACGGCTAGAACCGGAACGTAGGAAATACGTGGGCTGTCCCTCAATGTTCGTCCTGGTTATTTCGCCCGTACGGGAACTCAGCAGTTCCAGCCTGTCCAATGTTTTCCTCGGCAAATATTCGCACCCGGTCCAGGGCTGCCTGGAGTTCGCCCAGATGTTGCTCATCACTGCCGTCAGAGGGGACCGGAATCTTGCTACTGATTCGCATGAGTGCACGGCAAAACGGTTTGGGAATCATTGCCCCATCCCAAGTTTTGAGGACCCATGCGCGGTCGAGAGCAATGTGAAAAGCGACCATGGGCGCTGCCGTGCTTCTCGAAAGCGCTACGGGGCCAGGTTTCGCGACATAACGAGGGCCTTTAGGACCGTCAATTGTAAAAGCAGCAGTCCAGCCTTTTTCGATCTCCCGCCGCATTGCCAGCAGAGCGCGCACCGCGCCTTTTGAACTCGATCCGCGGACTTTGACGAAACCAAACTTTTGCATGATGCGCCCGGTGTACTCGCCATCGAAACTGTCGCTGCTCATCACCCGCACGTCAAGATTACGGCACCAGTACATGGCGGGAATCATGCAGTTGTGCCAGAAGGAATACACGCACGGCCGCTCGGCGAGGCT
>QHZR01000256.1 GCA_003224755.1 Acidobacteriota bacterium | reverse complement strand
CCGCTCTAATTCCTGCCAGCGATCAGGGCAGAAGACGCGGCAAAGGGTAAACAAAGGAGTCCAGATTTCCTCCTCCCTGTCGGCCAGAAAATCCAATCGAGGCAATGCGGCATAGGTTTCTACAATGTCTTGGCTGTACGAACCAATAGTCGAAGCGATTTTGTCGCGCAAAGCGTTTCCTTCGGCGCTGGCACTCGCAAACAAGAAACGATGCGGTGCGTGGCCCCGCCGCAGATTCAGAACGATGCTACGGTCGCGCAGGGTGTCGTAGACATCGCCGATGAGTGCAAAACACTTGGGACAATACGTCCGGTATTCCACAAAACCATGACCTTGCCGTCGCGTAACGGTAGAGCCTCGTCGATAACCGCCGTTAAGCAATCCGCGAAATCCGCTCTTTGCAATTGCGAAGCGCTCAGATTCGTCAAGAAAAACAGTCGGCATATTCCTTTCTATGAGTGCAAATAAAGCAGCCGGGGAAATGTCGGCATCGGAGTGCGAACGCGCCGACAGGAACGCCATCAACTCCATCACACGAGTCTTGCCACTGTTTTTTGTCGCAGCGGTTAAAACCAGATAGGGAAAAGCATCGAATATTTCGTAAACATGGGTTGACATGGCCCAGAGTGCAAGCGGGAACGGGTAGTACTCCTCTGAAAACGCCACGTAGCTTCGCAGAAAGGTCTCAAGTTCCTCTAGCAGTGCGGAGAGAGACGCCGCGTTGATTGTTGGGCTTATTGTCGTTGCTGCCATAGCAGTCATTTCGGTTCTCGACGTTTCTGCACCAATCTTGAGAGCTTTCCCGCAATGCGGATGTGGGTGTATCCCGCATGAGCGAGGCGCTCCTTCACATCTTTGAGCGGCCCAAAATCGAGAACGCTCTGCCCAAGTCGTTCTCCTCCCAACGCGTCAATGTCGAATCCTCCGGGCGGCACGGTGCCGTTGCACTCGCAGTTGGGGTTGTCCTCGTCGATATAAATACCGTTCTTCCAGTTGGGGTAGAGTTCGATGTCAGCAACGATCCGTTTTGGTTTGCTCTCCCTCGTCACTTTGCTCTCGTCACAATCAGACGAGTATTCCAGCCTTCGTCATTCCTCTGCACATCGACAGTAACTTGCTCGCTGTGAGCCTTTCGGTTGAGTTTTGTTGACCTCGAACTACTTCTATCTATCGTCGCCATTCCCCTCCTCCTTGCATTTTCTCGATCGATCTGACAGTAGGGGGATTTCGCCAACCTCGCGGTCGGTCCCAAGCACAGCTTCCGCAGCCCGGAGCAAATTGCTTGCTTTCAAATTCGTGTGATCGTTAAGCGAAGCTCGGCGTTCCGCATCGCTCCAAACGAACGCCGACAAAGGTTATCCAACCCGCGCACAGCCGATTCCCGTGTGTGTGACTTGCTCATTTCTGACTTCCCAATTCCAGTTCGGGGAGTTCGCTCGGCAGCGAGATGCAGAACGCGAGAACGGTTTTGGGTATGTGCGCCACGAGTGTTACCTCGGGGCTGCCCAAGGTTGGGAGGCACACCCGATAAGGCCTTGGGCATTCTTTAACGGCAGCCGGACCTGATGAGCCAGTGCGCAGCATAAACAGTACGTCCCAAATTCGAGTGCCTTCTTCGTCCTTGTTTTTGTCGGCAATGTAGTGTTTCCATAATTTGTTCGACAAAAAAACATCGAAATCGAGGCCGGCCTCGCGAAGCACACTCTCGTGCCCCGCGTGCCTGATGTTGACGTATCCGGGCAAATTCATTTACGTGCTCCTGTCCGCCTTACGTAATCCGGAATCATCGTGCAGGGCACGGTAAAGTCGATCTTGTCCTCCATCGCGTGGAAAACAGCGTCAAAGTGGCTCCACCCGAGGAAGGTAGCCGGTATTTTCACGGCCGGGTCATTCAACCCGAGCACCGTGTACTCCGTGCTGCTGCCCGGTACGAGGTCGAGCGCGTCCAATGTTGCTCGAAGTCGCGCAGCTTCGGCATCGGGGAGGATCACTACTGGTGGTCCGTTCATTTCTGTCCTTTCTTCATCTGGCCATTTTTGTTCTCCGCATCGGCGCGAGCTTGAGCGCGGCGAGTTGCCCATGCCTTCAACGCGGCGTTGCGGCGCTGTGCAGCAAGCGTCGGGTCTTGTTGCGAACGGATGCTTTTAAGTTTTGGCGTTATTTGCTTCCCACTTCTGTGCGTCGCGACTGCCCGATCTTTACGGGTTTGTGGTTCGCTGCCGTCCGGGAACTCGCGCACGCGAAGGTCTGACGGCCACTCCGCAGGGTTTCCGCCCTTGTAATCTGACAATTTGATCGGAATTGCATCTTCAACAGGCCGCGTACCTAGCTGTTTCACAAAGCAGGGCACGCGCTGCTCTCGGCACTGGCGAACGATGGAACGGGCCCAGCCGAGATCAAAGTCGCGTGCGCGGGGGCCGCTCTCTCCGCCAACAATCACCCAATGAATGCCTTCGAGGTTGAGGTTGCCCATGTCTTCTAGAAGCGGCTCAACGGACAAGAACCGTACTGCCGCATCTGCTAACCGGAGATGATCAATGCGCGGCAGGCCGACCTTGCAGTTCTCGACGGAGACGCCCCACCAGATATGGGTGTCTCGCGCACAAAACTGAAGCTGCGAGTTGAGGAGGTCTGCCATCCGCTCATGCCGTTTTGTGAGGACTTGAAACGTGTGCCAGCTTGCCTTGTGCATGACCTCCGCGACCTTGATGATGTCTCCATCTGAAAGGTGCTCATGAAAAAGGTCGCTCATCGAATTCACAAAAACCGTCCGTGGCTTACGCCAGTGGAGCGGCTCGTCCAACTTGTGCTCGACCAACCGAACTTCTCCTGTCCAGTTGGGCCTTCCTCCCTGAATAACCGTGAGACCCTGATATTGCGGAATGCCCATTGCAGCGCACCGAAACGCCTGCCGTATGGCGTAGCAGTCATCGCAACCCTTGCTGCACTTTGTGCAGCCCACGACCGGGTTCCACGTTTGCTCAGTCCATTCGATTTTGCTTTTGCCGCTCAAGCACGCCTCTCAATCCGGGTTGCCTTTTTCCTCTGCTTTGCAAAAGCTTAAAGCGTAGTGTGGCAACGGAAAAGGACAGTAACAGAGCGCACTTAGAACGATTTGCTGTCCCGAATCTCTGCGGTCGGCTGAAAGCGATTTGGATACATCAAACAGCCGCGCATCCGTTTCGGAACTCTCGGGTAGGACTTCTTGCTAGAACGGAATGTCTTCGTCATCGCGGGGCTGGGCAGGCGGCGAAGACAAGTTTGGCGGGGTCAGAAGTTTGGTAAAACGCTTCCTGTATCGTTGAATGCGCTGCTTTATCATTGCTTCATTAAACAATGGACGCTCGTCACCATATGCGACCGACGCGGCTTCTAGTAGCGTCACGACATCTGGCAAGTTCAAGGAACCGGTCGCTTCCCCGACGTGTTCGCTGATGAGATAGAGATACCAATCCTTGACATTGGTTTTGCGTGAGCCCCATAGAGTCGCCCTCTCTCGGGCCAAAAGCAGGCCTTGTCCGAGCAGTTTCAGGTGCGTTCGCAAATAGGTATCGAAGTGCGCCATACCTTGCCAATGGTTATGCATAACTCGCTGAAGGTCACGATCCATCTTTTTGTGAAGGGAAATGATTTTGTCTAGTCTGCGTTTAAGTAGGCGATATTCCTCGGTGGTACGATCCCCAATGACCTCACCTCGGTACGTGAAAAGATAAAACAGTTCGATTAACAACGATGTGTTGCACCGCCCCTTAAGCCGATTCCATGCCGCCGTCCGGTCTCGGTTGTCGGCTACAACACGCGAAAACGCCCGTCTCCAAACGGTTTTGGATTCCTCATCTCCGACGCTATGCTTCTCAAAAGGAGGACATCCCTCAGTGGGACTGTAGCCACTGAAAATTTCTTTTGCGAGTTGCCGTCCATTGTCAAAAGTGCCAGCACGCCGTTGTTTCACGCAAAAAACCTCCGATGTGCTCGGAACTGCAAACGGTTCAATCGTAATCACATTTCTGTCCTCGGCTCAAGGCCAGATTGACACTGGAGACCGAACGCACCCCGGAACTTGCGGTGTCAGGCGATTGATGGCCGTGCGGCATTTGCTTTCAACAGCACTTGCGGGAAAAACGAAATGAGGTAAAGAATGCCGGGCGGGGCCGCTCGTAATCCCGATTAGGGCGGGCGGCAGCATAGGAAAGCAGAACCCAAAATTCTGGCGTGTCCGCCGGTCCTGCGTCTTCAATAAGGTGGCACGGTCGGGCGCGTTGACGACGCTGGCAACAGAAAGCCCATCAATCCCACCCAGCATCCGCCGTCCCGACGTGAAACAAGAGTAATCCCAATTCGCAGGGGCCGCCCTCGCGCACATTCGAGTACTGTATCCTCTGACAAACGCCTTCATTAGAGTGCAATCGCCCCCTACTGTATGCTGGGTTTCATTCGACTTTCAGGGTATCCAAGAGGGCAGCCGCCGCATTAATCTGTTGCCTGCGCCGGGGACTGTTGTGATCCTGAGCCGCCAAATATTTACGGGTAGTAGCGGGACTACTGTGACCCAGTTCGGTCTGGATGGTGGCAAAATCAGTATGGATACGGTCCTGAAACGAAGCCCAAGTTTTTCTCATCGTGTGGAGAATCCATTTCCGGCATACCGGAGCTTCGGCGCATGACATACGCTTGCGCTGGTGGGTGCCCACGCATTGCCCGCAATTGAGACCAGCCCGCAACGCTACGTTCTTAATAATTCTCAACAAATGGGTATCGGGATTTCCATGACTGTTGGGGAATACCAATCCGTTTCCCGGATGCCGCAGATGCCGAGCCGCCAGTCGTTCGGCCAGTTTGTCATTGATGCCGATGTTGCGCTGTTCGCTATCCTTAACTTGCCAATCATATCGTTCCCGTTTGCTGTAAACTTTCACTTCTTTGGTTCGCAGGTTGATGTCCGGCCACTCCACATGCGCCCCTTCCCCGTTCCGAAAATTGACTCCAAGGAAGAATTCAAGGACATCGGTTTCATCTACGTCGGCAAATTGCAGCAGATGTGCCAGCACTTCGGGATCGTAGGCGACCACTTTTTTCTCTTCATACGTTGGCCATTCGTTCTGCGAGATCAAATCTCTTAGTTTATAAGTGTTGAGAAAACTCACCGTGTTCAGGAAATGATTGTAGACGGTACGAGGATCGATGTACTTGCCGATGGAAGTTTTCTGCTTGCGCAAGAAAACTTTGAACACCCGCAGATCGTCTCCGTCGATTTCATCCACGTATGTTTTCTGGCACGATTCAGTGAACAGTTTCAATGCCAGCGTGTAGCACTGCCGGGTGTGTTTGCGCCAATCTTTTTGAGCCGCCTTCCCGGTGGTCATGTAGGTGTTTATCGCCGACTCCACTGTGAGCCGGGTTTCTTCTGTTGGTGGATTCAAATGGGGCAGGGCTTCGGATTCTGCCACGGTTCCGCGCTCCACTGCCCGCAGCAGTTTTTCCTTGGCCGCTTTGGCATCCAAAGCGAGTAGAGGATCATTGCCCACGGGGTACCATTTTCCCGCACAGCGCAAGTAGTATTCCCCGTCTTGTGGCTTCAGGCGCGTTTGCTTGTCGTCTTTGTAGAGGGGCTGGCTGAACTTTCCGTTTATGCGAATCCACAGGCTTACGGTACGGATCATACTGGGTCTCCAGTGGGTAATACGCACCAAAAGGAAAACCCAAGAATTTGTTCACGGAAATGTTCACAGACCGTGAAGAATTGCGTTTTACAGGGATTTTTAAGGTTGGTGGGCAGTGCAGGACTCGAACCTGCGACCTCCTGCTTGTAAGGCAGGCGCTCTAACCAACTGAGCTAACCGCCCTCAAGGTGCTTTCAGCCGTCAGCCATCAGCTCTCAGCAAAATCTCCCACAGCACAGGCCTGCCGATTGCTGAACCAACTCTGAGAAGGGCTTGGTTGCAGTA
>QHZR01000108.1 GCA_003224755.1 Acidobacteriota bacterium | reverse complement strand
AACTGTTTCTGTGGCTGCGCCAGAAGTGGGCCGATCTGTTCCAAGCAGACTTCGAAATCCTGCTCTATGACTTGACCAGCACGTACTTTGAAGGCGCGATGGAAGAGAACCCCAAAGCCAAGTACGGTCACAGTCGGGATAAACGAACGGATTGTTTGCAGGTGGTGATAGCGCTGGTGATCACGCCTGATGGTTTTCCGTTGGCCTACGAAGTTATGGACGGCAATACCAGTGATCGCACCACGCTTCGCGGTTTTCTAGAGCAGATCGAGAAGACCTACGGGAAAGCAAAACGCATGTGGGTGATGGATCGCGGCATTCCGAGCGAAGAGATTTTGCAGGAGATGCGGGATCCGGCACGCGAGATTTTCTATCTG
>QHZR01000107.1 GCA_003224755.1 Acidobacteriota bacterium | reverse complement strand
GAGATGCCATCGCCTAACCTTGCTGTGTCAATGCCATGGTCCAGTGCTGTGTCGAATTGCACGAGGCATGCTTCGATACGCCCCGCCTGTTTCTCCCCTGCGTACTGCGTTTCGGTAATAATCCTTCCGGCAATAGGGTGGACAAAGTCTTCGTCAACACAGTCACGCAGCGCGGCACGGAGCACGAATTCAACGCTGGCCGAGACAGACTCGACAGATCCGGCCTCTTCTTGCCGATCGGCACCAGGTTCCTGTTCCATAAACGACTCCCTATCCGGCTTTTCTCAGCTTTCGATGCACTCGCTGCACGACACTTTCTGGAATTCGCAGTGTCGTGTATCCCCTTTTAAACCTGGTTTCAGTGCTTTCCCACTTGAATACGCCTGGCTCGTTGCCAAAAATGCGGCGGATCGTTCGTTCGCTGAGACCCCACAATTCCGCTACTTCACTCACGCAATAATGTCTCTCGAAAGCGACACTGGCTGGCGTCGACGAGCCACTTGAACGGACAAGGCTGGGCTGGGCGGATGCTTGCGATTCCATTACACACCATCGTCTGCTCTATGTAGAACAGGATTGAAAATCCGTCAAACGGACGCGTCGGGACCTTCTCGGCGCACGATTACACATACCGACTAGAATTGCGGGCTTCAACTCAGTTTGTGCAAGTCAGAGAAATCAAATGGGGGGCAGGAAAGAAAACAGGCGAGCCCAGACACGCACAGACGAACCCTTGGGGATGGACCAACACGTCACGAGCTGGTCGCGGATCTCGCAAAGGCAACTGGTCGGCGATTTGCACCGCTGGCTGCTGGTACGTCAGTATTTATCCCCATGGTCGACCACGCAGTCCGCACACTTGTCGCCAATCGCCGCTGCCGCTCGAGCACCCAAGGCGCGTAGTGTTTCTGCGTGATCAGGACGCTTGAGTGGCCGAGCAGGCGGGACACTTCTTCGAGCGGCATGCCCGCGAGAAGGTACTCGACGGCAAATGTGTCCCGCAGCATGTGGAGATGCCCTGGCTTGGACTGGCCATCGCTTTCCTGGAAGAGTTTCGGATGCTTCTCGGTGGCCTTGGCCAGAATCTTCCCGAAGATCTTGATCCAATTCGAAACCTCGCTCTTGCGTTTGCTTCGCCCGCTCCATAAAAAATAATTGGGGTGCGTGTAGGCACTCGCTGGCACGTTGCGCAACTCCTCGGCCACATCATTCGGCATCAGACCATACACCGGCGAGCTTGCTTTGCCCTTCACCTTTCTTTGGTACAGGAAGAGAGAATCGTCGTCCCGCAGCTTGTCCCTGGATAGGCAGGCGGCGTCACCCGCACGCAGCCCGCTCCAGCGCAAGACCTTCAAGTACGCTCGGGCGCGGCGCGAATTCACCGTATCGCCAGCCTTTCTTGTGTTGCGAGTGTCATAAGAGTATGTCGCCTCGATCAGCGCATCATATTGCTCGCGCGTGAAGGGCTGCGTTTCGTCTTGCTCCGGGGAAACCTTCTTGATTTTCCTGGCAGGGTTTTCTTTGATCCACCCTTGTTCCACGCAGAAGAAAAGGAACGTGATGACCCGCTGGTGCTGGTTGTGTCGTGTGGTTGGAGCGCCGGGCCAGGAATGAATCCAGCGGCGAACGGTTTCGACGTCCAGCTCGGACAACAAAACAATCGGCGGCTTTTGAGTCGCGCACCAGCCAAGCAAACGCTCTTCTAGCGTCAGCCGGTATTTCGCTCGCGTGGACTCTTCGCGGTTAAGCCGCTCCACCTCGTTCAGGAATGTGCTTACCGCGTCCGCTAGGGCGATCTGCTTCGACTCGCTCTGCCGCACCTTCGCCTGCAGCGCGCGTTCGAGTTGACGGAGCGGATTCCAGGAATCCCGGATCTCCTGCGCTCTTTCCTCGGCCTTTTCCCAGCTCCGTGTTTTGGCGCTGACCTGCCTCGATTCACCGTCTTTGTACAAGTACAGGTACTTCATGCAGTGACAGCGCTTCCAGTACGGTTCGCCATTCTTCGGACAGGATGGTTTGTGCCGCGTATAGACCGTTACGTTTCGTGTGCTGATGGAAGCAGGAAGCGACTGAAGCTGTAATTCTTCTGCTGGAAGCGCGGCCGAAGACATCAAAGAGCACTCCAAAAAAATTCGTTGAAGGAGGCCCCATGATCAGCCAGGGTGCCGACTAAGGCAAACGGTGATCGACCTTCAGCCCCTCCGGTTTAGACTGGAGTCTAGCATTTTCTTTTATTCAGTTTTCATTCAGTTGAAAGAGGACGTCTGTGGAAATGTTGATTTCGTGGAGCTTAGGGTTGGTTGCGGGGGGTGGATTTGAACCACCGACCTTTGGGTTATGAGCCCAACGAGCTACCAGACTGCTCCACCCCGCGATTTGATGATAGCAACCGCGCCTCACACGGTCAAACTCGCGAGGAGATGATCGTACGGAGCAGGACCTTCCGCTTCGCTCATGGCAGCGCCCGTATCTCAGATTTCGTCACATTACTGCTTAAGCTTCGGCCGTTCGCACGCGTCCACAATTTTCGTGGGATCGATTGCGGCGCTATCAATCTGTTCTTCGAGAATCCGTCCGTCTTTGCCGACGAGAAAATTCACACGGCGCGCCGCTTTGTACTTGTCCACGTAAAGGCCGTACTTGTGAGTGGTTTCGCCGCCCCAATCACTGAGTAATGGGAAGGTTACGCCGATTGAATCAGCAAAAGCTTTATTGGCGAAGGGGCTATCCATGCTCACACCCAGGACCTGGGTGTCGGTAGCTTCCAGCTTTTTCAAGTTCTGCTGGAAGTTTTTCATTTGCTGCGTTCAACCACCGGTGAACGCGAAAACATAAAAGGCCAATACCACTTGTTTTTGGCCGCGATACTGGCTGAGGTTCACTTCCTTCAAGTCGTGGCCGTCAAAGTATGACATCTTGAAATCAGGGGCGAGATCGCCGACTTTGGGCATTTGTCCAGCCTCCTTGTTTTGGGCTGTCGCAAGCGGCTGCAAAAATGCCGCGCACACCAGAACCATAGGAACGACAAATCGTTTCATTGTGGACTCCCGGTTGAGCGAGTCTAGCTCCCGGCGAAAAGAACGTCAACGTCTGCCGCATTGCATACTGACTCCTAAAGCATTACAGTTCAGCAGTTGCGCGGATGAGCCTCCAAACCCTCAACGACATCTTCTTTGACATTGCCGGCAGGGACCAGCCACATTTCTTGCTCCGCAAGACCCAGACCGGCTGGGAGCCGATTTCCTCCAAAGAGTTCGCAACCAAGGTCGGTGGAGTACTGAGCGCGCTTCGCTCGTGGGGTATATCTCGCGGAGATCGAGTCGCAATTCTCAGCGAAAACCGCCACCAGTGGGTGGTTGCGGACTTTGCCTGCATGTTGCTCGGGGCCGTGGTGGTCCCTATTTACACCACGCTCACGCCCGAGCAAACCTCCGAACTTCTGCGCGATTCCGGGGCCCGCGCGATCTTCGTTTCTTCTAACAAGCATCTCGAGAAAATCCTCTCGATTCGCGAAGCAACTGTCGTTGAGAAAATCTCGATCATGGATGATGTATTCGACCCTCATGCCGCCAGAATGACAGATCTGATGCGGCTGCCTGCGGATCTGCACCTGGAAGCTAGCGGCCGAGCCATTACCGCGGACGACCTCGCGACCATAATTTACACCTCAGGCACAACTGGGACTCCAAAAGGCGTGATGCTGACGCATGGCAACATGGCGGCCAACATCAACTACTTTTGCCGCGATTTTGGATTTCACGCCGGACTCATCTCTATTTCGTTTCTGCCTCTGTCGCATGTTACCGCCCGGTGCGTTGATCTGGGGCTGCTTTCGCAAGCAGTGACGCTGGCGCACTTACCGCAGATTGATCAACTGCCGCAGACGTTGCTCGAGCTGCGTCCGCACATCCTGCTAAGTGTTCCGCGCGTTTACGAGAAGGTCCATACACAAGTCGAGATGAAGGCTGCAAAGTCTCCGCAGAAGCAAATCTACCAGTGGGCAATGCGCACGGGGCGGGCGCACAGGAGCGACATTCTTGCAGGCAGGACTCCCGCATCACTCGGATGGAAACTGGCTGACGCTTTGGTCTATTCGAAGATTCGTGCCGGTCTCGGTGGGCGGGTCCGCATCTTTATTTCCGGCGGCGCTCCACTGGGGCGCAATCTTGCTGAGTGGTATGCGGATGTCGGGTTGCGCATCTGCGAGGGTTATGGATTAACGGAAACTTCTCCAGTAATTGCGGTCAATACACCGGGAGCCTATAAAATCGGAAGCGTGGGAAAACCGCTCGGCAATGTCGGGGTCCGCATTGCTGAGGACGGAGAGATTCTGGTACGAGGCCCTTCGGTCTTTGAGAGCTACTGGAACAAACCGGAAGAGACACGAAACGCATTTGTGGATCGCTGGTTCAAAACTGGCGATATCGGGCGCCTGGACGAGGACGGTTTCCTATATGTAACCGACCGTAAAAAGGACTTGCTGAAGACCTCGGGCGGAAAATTCATAGCGCCTCAACCCATTGAAGGATCGCTCAAACATCATCCATTCGTTGCGGAGGCGGTGGTTGTGGGAGACAAGCGCAAGTTCCCTTCGGTTCTGATCTTTCCAAATTTTGCCGCACTCGAAACATACTGCAAGCAACAAGAACTCCAATTCTCATCTCGCGAGGAGTTGGTGAGGGTCGCCGAGATCAAAGCTTGTTATGCCGAAATCGTCTCAGCCCTCAACAAAAACTTGGCGCAGTTCGAAAAGCTGAAGAAGTTTTGTGTCGTTGCGGACGAACTCTCTTGCGCGAATGGGACGTTGACTGCCAGTCTAAAACTGCGACGGCGGGTGATTGAGGAACTCTATCGCGATCAGATCGAGAGCATGTACGAAGAGACGAAAGTGGCTCGATAGTTTCTGAAAAAAGACTTTAACCGCAAAGATCGCAAAGAGCACAAAGAAAAAACAGATCAAAATATCTTCCATTACAATTAGCCTATGTCCGATCCACTCGTCATTGCCGGCCGTGAGTTTCGGTCACGGCTGATCGTTGGCACCGGTAAATACAAATCCTTCCAGGAGACCGCACGGGCTCTCGAAGCCAGTGGAGCAGAAATCGTTACGGTTGCGGTGCGGAGAGTGAATCTTGACCGAAGCAAGGAATCTCTTCTCGATTACATCGATCCGGCGAAATATTTCCTGCTGCCTAATACCGCCGGTTGCTACACCGCCGATGAGGCAATTCGTGCGGCCAGGCTGGGACGCGAGGTCGGCATCTCTGACTGGGTGAAACTAGAAGTTATCGGGGACCAGGCGACGCTCTATCCTGACATTCAGGCAACGCTTGAGGCGACCCGAATGCTAGTCAAGGAAGGCTTTACAGTTCTTCCCTATACCTCTGATGACATTGTTTTTGCAAAACGACTGCTCGACGCGGGCGCGGCGACTATCATGCCGCTGGGCGCGCCGATCGGAAGCGGGTTGGGCATCCAGAACCGCGCGAACATTCAGATTCTCCGCGAAGTAATCACGGGCGTGCCACTCATCGTAGATGCGGGAGTCGGTACGGCATCCGATGCTGCCATTGCAATGGAACTTGGCGCTGACGCTGTGCTGATGAACACTGGCATCGCCAATGCGCAAGATCCAGTGCTCATGGCGGACGCAATGAAGCATGCCGTCATCGCAGGAAGGCAGGCGTATCTGGCAGGACGCATGGAAAAGAAGCTTTATGCCACGGCGAGTTCCCCTCTGGAAGGTGTAGTGCGGTAACTCTTCGCCAGGTTTCGAGCAACGTCTAAAGGAGGATGTTTGAAGTCGGTCTCGACGCCTTTCAACTCGGGATTTCACCGCTTTGCAGTATTCACCGCATGCGCCACTTTCATTCTGATCATCGCCGGCGCGCTGGTTACAAGTAACGACGCGGGTCTGTCTGTTCCGGATTGGCCCACCTCCTATGGCCACGTTCTCCGCCTTCCGCCGTGGATTGGCGGCATCAGGTACGAGCATAGCCATCGGATGATTGCGGGCTTCACGATCTTGTTGACTGTGGCGATCGCGTTGTGGACTTGGCTCGCCGACCGTCGCCGCTGGATGAAAACGTTGGCGCTCGGAGCACTCGGCACCATCGTTGCGCAAGCTGTGTTGGGAGGGATGACGGTACGCCATTTTCTTCCGCCCGCAATCTCAACTGCCCATGCGGCGGTGGCGCAGACGTTCTTCTGCATAGCGGTGGCGATTGCGGTTTTTACCGGTCAGCAATGGGTGGAGGAAGTTCCCAAAATCCTTGCCGATGACCGGCGCCCTTCCCTGCTGACTCTGTGCTGGCTTTCGATCTTGATTGAGTATGCCCAGCTGATATTGGGAGCGATGTTCCGACATCATGGCATGCCCTGGTGGCCGCATGTGCTGAACGCGATCGTGGTCGCACTGATCCTCACTTGGACTGGAATCCGCGCGATTCTGCGATTTCCACGAGCCGACGCGATCCGTAAGCCTGCGGTGGGGCTGTTGTTCCTGCTGGTCATCCAGCTCTGCCTGGGATTTGCCGCGTTCCTTACTCGCGTGATCTGGGGAGCGGATGCACCCCAGCCTGAAACGCCCATGGTGCTCTCCACCGTGGCGCACGTTGCCGTTGGTGCTCTCCTACTAGCGACGACTGCCGTACTCACTCTTCAAGTCTGGCGGCACGTTCCAGCGGCACAGAAGCAAGAATCCGTCGCCGTCGAAGGCAAACCAGCGACAGCATAAGAATCTTTAGGGAGAGTAGCTGTTTAGGAGGGCAAAGTCCGCCTCATTTCTCACGCGAGATTAGAGCATAGAAACGGACGGGGTAAAAGCGCCCGCTCGTCGTAAAATGATATTTGACCTCCGACATGTCTGCCCTCGCCGCAGTTGGGTCCGTTCCTCAGCAGCACCTCGCCAGTCCAGCGGCGATAGCGGTCCGCGAGCTAGTGCACCGCTACGACAATCGCACCGCATTGAACGGGGTAACGTTCGACGTGCGGCCAGCCGAACTTTTTGGACTGCTGGGGCCGAACGGCAGCGGCAAGACCACGATGTTCCGAATTCTTTCCACGCTCATGGTGCCGGTCGGTGGACGCGCGTTCATCCTGGGACACGATGCCGCCCGCGACCCGAGTCAGTTGCGGCGAGAAATTGGCATCGTATTTCAATCCCAGAGCATTGACGTGAAGCTCACCGCTACCGAGAACCTGCGCCATCAAGGACATTTGTATGGCCTGCGAGGAAAAGACCTATCCGCCAGGATTGAATCGGTACTGGAGCGCGTTGGGCTTGCAGATCGCGCAAAAGAGAAAGCCGAAAATTTTTCCGGCGGCATGCAGCGCAGATTGGAATTGGCCAAGGGCCTGTTGCATGGCCCCCGCGTCCTGCTGCTGGATGAGCCGACGACTGGTCTTGACCCCGGGGCACGTCGCGATGTTTGGCAATATCTTCGGCTTCTCCGTGACCAAGACCAAGTCACAGTGCTGGTCACTACCCACTTGATGGAAGAGGCGGAACGCTGCGACCGACTGGCGATTCTGAATGAAGGCAAATTGGTGGCGCTGGGAACGCCGACGGAACTCAAGCGGGAGATCGGCGGCGACGTAATCGTGCTCGACGTCAAAGAGCCGGAGTCACTTTCATCACGAATTCAAACCAAATTTGATATGGACGTGCGTGTCGTCGGCGGGCAGATTCGCCTGGAGCGAGATCATGGGCACCGATTCGTGTCGGACCTGTTCGAGGCGTTTCCTGGCGAGATTGATGCGGTCTCCATCGCAAAACCGAGCCTGGAAGATGTGTTCATCAGGCGGACCGGACACCGATTCTGGAGCGAACAGGAACAGCACGGTCTCACCACGGAGACACGGAGGCAGGAAAAACACTAGCTGTCATTCCGAACCGCTTCAGCGGTGAGGAATCTGCTTATCCAATCCTAAAGCAGGTTCCTCATCCCTAAAGGGATTCGGAATGACGGTGGTTGGATGAAATTGACTTCTATTATGAGCTCGATCGTCGTTCCGCGCATAACGAATCACAAAGACGAACTTTTGCTCCCCGCCTTGACGCTTTGGTGGCGCGAGATTGTTCGTTTCTATCGGCAGCGCACCCGAGTTGTCGGTGTCATCGCTTCTCCGGTGCTTTTCTGGCTGGTAATAGGCTCGGGCTTCGGAAGCTCTTTTCGGTCCGGAGCCGGTGACCAGCACTACCTCGATTATTTTTATCCTGGCGCGCTGATCATGATTGTGCTGTTTACTTCGATTTTCACAATGATGTCGGTGATCGAAGACCGCAAAGAAGGCTTCCTTCTCTCGGTGCTGGTAGCGCCAGTATCCCGCTCAGCGATTGTGTTGGGCAAAGTGTTAGGTGGAACTACACTGTCCACGATTCAGGGGCTCATCTTCCTGGTCTTCGCGCCACTGGTTGGCGTTCACATTGGGTTCGGAAGCTATGCGCTGGTGGCGATCACAGTCTTTCTGGTGTCGTTTGCCCTCACCGCGCTTGGCTTTGCAATCGCCTGGCCGATGGACTCGACATCGGCGTTCCACGCGATTATCAACTTGTTCCTGATCCCGCTCTGGCTTTTGTCGGGTGCGTTGTTTCCGCTGTCGGGCGCTTCGCCATGGTTGCGATTGGTAATGCAGATTAACCCGTTAACTTACGGAGTGGAGGCACTGCGCCAGTTGCTCTACCCGGCTACGGGAGGAACGCTGTTTGAGTCCATGGCGACGCTCGTGCTGTTTTCGCTATTCATGTTCGGACTGGCGTTTCTAATGGCCAATCGTCGCACAACCAAGCCCGCCGCATGACTCAGGTTCCCGCTCAATACGCGATATATCCGGTCATCAACGCGTCTCTGAACGGCACCAGTGCGGTCTTGCTGCTCACCGCTCACAGTATGATCAAGCGCGGACGCATGGCGGCACACCGGATGCTGATGCTAACAGCGATTTGCACGTCTTCGCTGTTTCTCGCGTCGTATCTCTACTATCATTGGCACGTTGGGTCGGTGCGCTTCCAGGGACAAGGCTGGTCACGACCGGCTTATTTCTCGATTTTGATCTCCCACACGATCCTGGCAGCGGCAATCGTGCCGCTGGTCATCATCACGTTGAGTCGAGCTCTGCGAGAACGATTCGACCGGCACCGCGCAATCGCGCGCTGGACATATCCTTTGTGGCTCTACGTCTCGGTGACGGGAGTAGTGATTTATTTCATGCTGTATCGGTGGTTTGTAGTTTCATAATTGTGTCGTCCCTCCGGGACTCCCTCCATTCTTGCTCATCCCCAGGACTCACGTGTCTGTGTGAGAACGCTTCTTACGCCCCTTTGGGGCTGAGTCATTTCCCATTGCACCCAGGGCGTCCGCCCTGGGCTGTATTCCGGCGCCGCTTCGCGGCTGGGAATTACGATTAGCTGGCCACTTCTGGTTCGGAGTTGGAGTTCTGACACAGACTCTTACGTCCTGGGCTAACATATTTCGCCCCTTTGGGGCTCGCTCGTTTTAGGTCTTCGAAGGCTCATGGCCTGGGGTGCTCTCTTCCGCTCGGCGGCTTTGTAGGGTATCCCTTCCGTTAGCGGCCCACCGTTTCATTGAGCAGTTTCGCCAGGCGTAGGCCGGCTAAGGCGAGCCGGTGACTGACGATATTGATGTTAGTGCGATAGTACGTGTCATCCACGGCGCCGCCGTTGTTCAACCAAACCTTTTTTGCCAGCTGAACTGATTCGTTAGCCCAGATTTCGGGAGTTCCACCCGCTTGGCGCGACAAGTTCTCACTCGCAATGATTTTTTCAAGTGAAGCAGCATACGTTGTTTCTCGGCGGGCGGAGTGCTCGATCAGCCCGATATCCCAAACGAAGTGTAGATTACACGGCCTACCTGCGCACTCAGTTGATCCGAACTCAATCACGTGAATCTCGTTTCCACCGCGGGCCTCCCCGATGGCATGCAATGGCTGATGGATGTCGCCGACAAAATGCACCAGAAATTTCAATGCCTCGATTCGTTTCCCCCGTGAGGCGCTCGTGTCGGCGAGAACGCGCTGAAATAAATCAATCCTGTCAACCACGCAATTGTGATGGTCTTGATCGCTCAAGAAGTGTCGCGGTGCAGGGCGATAGCAGTCTCGCTCTTCCGAGAAACTGCTGGCGTCCCGCGGAATATCCACGAAATGCCAACCTGCGGTTTCAGGACGTTCGGATTTGATTTCGTCAGCCCAATTCGCAACTGCCGCCAGATCGTCGTCACCCAGCAGGTTCCTGATCTCCCGCTTGGCAGCAGGATTCAGGTGCGAGCGCGCGATGTCAGCGATGATCCTGTGGCCTTCTGGTCCCTAGGCAAATGATCGCGGGACGGAGAGCGTTAACAGGACGAGAACGGCCGTCAAATCTCGCATCAACGAGATGTTACCAGTTGTCTTCGCAGCACCAAACTAACCAACAACTCCCTTGGCTGCAATCACATTGGCGCGTGCTACTCTCAAATTGCTCTGGTCGTAGTTGCCTCCGCAAAGGTGGCAGCAAAAGAAAATTTCCGTCGGCTCCTGCGAACGGTTGAAACCCTCTCCGATCTCGGTCCCGAGATAACGGCGGAGCGGGAGTTCGCGCAAACCGCGCAGACCATGCTCTCCGCGCTGATGCACGCTGCCGGCGCGCGAGAAGCAGTTTTATTTGTGCTGATCGAGAAGCCGGCAATGCTGAGTTCGGTCGCGGCGCAAGGTTTTGCGTTGATTCCCGAGCCCTCGGTCATTCCTCTCTTGCCTCGGCACGTGCACGCCCTCAGTTCCACGCAAGGAGCAGTGCTGCTCGCGAAATCGTCATACGACACATTTCTGAGCGCGAATGGAAATGTAGCTCCGGAATTATTTCGCTGTGTGGCTCCACTGCGAGTAAGCGGAAAGTTGGTAGGAGCAGTCGCCCTCGGACGTCGAGATGGCGAGTCCGTTTACGACGAGGAGGAACTGCAATCGCTGGACTTGCTGTGCCACTACGTAGCGCTGGCCGTGCAAAACCACGCGCTCACGCAGACTCTGGCGCAGCGCGTGGCCGAAAACCTGCGCCTGATGGCATCTCTCCACGGCTTCTACGACAATGCTCTTGAGGCTTTCGCCGCTGCGATTGACGTAAAGCACGTCAACATTCACGGACACTCTTTGCGAGTTGGCCGATATGCAGCCGCGATTGGCGACGCCATGGGCATGGAGTCGAACGAAGTCGCAGCCCTGCGCTCGGCAGGATATCTCCACGACATCGGCAAGGTCGCCGTGGACAAACGACTCTTCGGTAAACCCAGCATGCTGGATCCGGAAGAGTTTCGAGAAATGGCAGATCACACGACGGTTGGGCATCAGATCGTCACCGGAGTGCAGTTTCCCTGGCCTCGCGTTCCCGAGATTGTGCGCTGGCACCACGAACGTGCCGATGGCTCCGGATATCCGGACGGCTTGCTCAACGAAGACGTGCCCATGCAGGTCCGCATCATCGGACTTGCCGACACTTTCGATGCTATGACCAGCCCACGCCCCTATCGCGATCAGATCTCGCTGGGCTCAACCCTGACCGAAATTGTGCGAATTACTCCGCAGAAGTTCGACCCCGCCGCCGTTCAAGCTCTGCTGGTTCAATTGCGACGAGACGCAGTTGGCAGCAATCGCGCGGCGTTCCTGGAAAGCTCGGCGGGTTACCTGGCCGCGCCCGATATAGATCACCTGGCGGCAACGCTGCAGCATAAGGTTTCAAACGGAAGGTCGTATCTTACCTAGCTGGCATCAGGCATCAATCTTGGACGGAAAGTGGCGACGCAGGGTCTCGACAAACGCCCGATCAGCCTTAGAAGAAATCATCTCAAGCGGTGAGAATCCTCGTCGCCAGGCCAGCCAAAATACACAGAACAGCAACACTACTGTGATTAAAATATTTGGCCAGGCATTCAGCGCCCATTGTCCCCGCCACGTGAGTTGCAGCATTGAAGAGAACGGCTTCAGGTATGGAATGGGCCATTGATCGCAATCGGGCCCACGCGAGCCCAACAGATCCTCAAGCAGGTGTAGGTGAAAGCTCAACAGAGCAAGAAAGCCGGTGGTCCATTTTCGGGTGGCGAAGATAAACGATATGGCGTCACGACTAGCGCAAACGCGAGTGTATGCAGGGAGTGATGATAATCGGAAAACCAGAACAGAGGGTGAGATGAATTGCGCGTGAGGAGCTCAGGAATGATACCCAAGCCGTCGAGATCCGGTGCAACCGATGCGAGCGTTACAAGCGTCCGCCCCCGCTTGTCCAATGGCGTACAGTTTGCGAAAACCCATCCTGTCAGAAAATGTGTTACTTTCAACGATCACACTTCTACCATCACGTCCCCATTCTCGATTTTGATCGGGTACACAGCCAGTTTCGTCTTCGGGTCGTCTTCGAGCTGCCCGGTCTTGGGATCGTACTCCCAGCCATGCCATGGGCAGACCAGTTTGTTGCCTTCGATGTAGCCCTGACCGAGCGGCCCGCCCATGTGCAGGCAGACATTGTCCATGGCAGTGATGGTGCCGCCGACGTTGGCGACGCAGATAGTCTTGCCTTCGATTTCGAATTCTTTGGCCTCCCCTTCGGCGGGAAGGTCGGATTCCGTGGTCAGTTTCACGTAGCTCATGCGTGCAGGCGCTCGTGGCGGAAGTCTACGTTCATCAAACCTGCATGTCAATTTCACGCAGCAACGAACAGGTTGCAAAAAGTACATGCGCTGAGTAGTCGTGTTGAGCGTTGCGCTTCTTGGCGCTTTCACTCAAGCCTTCGACGGAGTTATTTTGAATTCGCTACAGGCAAGCGTAGCTGCCCCCTCGGCGCTGCAAGTTAGTGCCGGGGAGGGCCCAATATCTCGTGCTGGTTTCGCCCCTCCCCCGACTCTTGAACTGGCGCGGGCTCCATTTTGTGAGAAGCTAGTTCGCAGATGGTTAAATCTGCGCCTTCGTTCGCCAAGGATCCACAAACAGATAACTTCCCCCGGATGACATGGGCTCACCTCCGCACGTCTTTTCTCTGGATGGTTGTGATCGCCTTTTCACTACGCTTCGGCTACATTCTGGTCGACCACACCTACAAGTTCAAACCGCTCGATGGAAACTTCAGCTTTGGCTTCGAGATGGGCCGAATTGGCCGCGCCATCGTAACGGGCCAAGGATTTGCCGATCCCTTCGAAGGGCATACTGGCCCGACCGCCTGGGAGCCACCGCTCTATCCATATTTCATTGCGGGCGTCTTCAAGCTCACGGGCGTCTATACGCGTGCCTCCGCGCTGATTCTGCTCGGCCTGAATAGTGTTTTTTCGGCGCTAACCTGCATTCCCATTTTCTTAATCGCAAGAAAGTGTTTCGCGGAAAAAGTGGCAGTGTGGACAGCGTGGCTGTGGGCACTCTTGCCCTCCGTAATGTACTGGTGCACGCGCTGGGTGTGGGAAACGAGTCTGGCAGCGCTCATCCTTGCTGTTCTTTTCTGGCTCACTCTACAGCTGGAGGAATCGCAAGGCGCAATGCCGTGGATCGTCTATGGCATGTTGTGGGGCATCGCCGCGTTGACCAACACTTCCCTCCTGGCATTCCTCCCGACGTCTGGGCTCTGGGCATGGTATCCGCGACGAAAAAGACAAGTGCCGTCGCTGGCCGGCGTGGTGCTAGCGTCATTGTTCTTCGCGGCAACAATCTCGCCGTGGCTGGTGCGAAACTACGAGACTTTCGGGAAGTTTATCTTCATTCGATCGAACTTCGGCGCTGAGCTTCGTTTAGGCAACGGCCCCTCTGCGGACGGCATGTGGATGCAATGGCTGCATCCTTCGCAAAATGTCGCTGAGCTGCGGCGCTACCAGCAACTCGGAGAACTCGAATACGTCGCCACCCGGAAACGCGAGGCGATGGATTTCATCCGCGCAAGCTACCCTCGATTCGCATGGCTCAGCGTGAAACGCTTCATCTATTACTGGGGAGGTTTGCCACGATCCTCGGAAATACCGGCTCTAGCTCCATTCAAGAACTCTGTGTTCCTGGCCTCGTCGGTGCTGGCTTTCTGGGGGCTCGGCCGTGCCTTGCGCAAACGGCGGCCTGGCGCCTGGCTGTTCTTCTGGCTGATCGTCACCTACCCGACGATTTATTACTTCGTCTTCCCCCATCCACGCTATCGCCACCCCATTGAGCCTGAGCTGGGGATCCTGATCGTGTATGTGATCTCAGAGGCAGATGGGATCCGGTCTCGAAAGTTTGTCTCTCGCATCACCTAACGATTTCTCACACTGCACGTCTAAGCCGAGTCAGATTGGAGGAGTCATGAAGCAAAGCCGCCTATTTTCCCCCGGGTTTGGGTTAATCCTCGGCGCATGCGCCGCGTTGCTGCTCAATGTCGCAGTTGCCCGTGCGTCTGACGACGATGCTGTCGTCATGGAAGAGTTCCACCAGACGTATCCGCTGAATGCCAACGGCCGCATTGAACTTCAGAACATTAACGGCGCCGTCCACATCACGGCATGGGAGCGTAATGAAGTGAAGGTGGACGCGATCAAGCGGGCAGAAGACCAACAAGACCTCAAGGACGAAGAAATTATTGTGGACGCACATACCGATTCAATATCAATTGAGACTAAATACCACCAACGCGAGACTGGCTGGCGCAATTCTCATCATCGTGCGGCGGAAGTCGAATACACACTGACCGTGCCAAAGTCGGCCCGTCTGGACGAGATCAAGCTCATCAATGGAGGTTTGGACCTCACCGGCGTCGGGGGCGAGGTACACGCCTCGTGCATCAATGGCAAGATCGAGGCCCGCGGACTTGCCGGAGAACTCAAGCTCGCTACCATCAATGGGCCACTTGACGCCGAACTTGAGCGCCTCGCAACTTCCGTCGAGCTATCGTCGATAAACGGGCCACTGCATCTGACGTTGCCATCGGACGCAAAAGCTACCATCGAAGCGACCACCGTACATGGCGGAATTGATAACAACTTTGGCCTGCACACCAACAATCACCGGTTTGTCGGGCATGATTTACGAGGTGAACTCGGAGGTGGCGGCGCGCACATCAAGCTTCGCAACGTGAACGGGACAATTGAAGTTCACCACGCGAGCGACGGACATGCGCTGAGTCCCGCAAAAGACTTGGGCCAGCAAGAAGCGGGAGACGAAATCTAGACCGTGGCCGGCTGCGCTACTTCGGCTAGTGCGGAGGCGAAGGCGCTCATCGCATGATTAATCTGCTCTTTCGTGATGATGAGTGGCGGTTGGAAGCGAACTACGTTGCCGTAAACGCCGCCTACTCCGATCAACACACCTTGGCGGAGCAGTGAATCGCGGATAGCTTCGGCCTCAGAGTTTGCCGGCGTCAGCTTTTCATCGCGAACCAATTCGACACCAATCATCAGACCAAGCCCACGAACTTCTCCGATGATTGAATTTTGCTTCTGGAGGTCCTGCAATTTTTGGATTGCATATTCGCCCATTTTCGCTGCTCGCGTGGGCAGATCTTCGTTCTGCATGAATTGAATGTTGGCGAGCGCAGCGGCGCATGAGACCGGATTGCCGCCAAACGTGGAAAGATGGTCGCCAGGCTTGTATGCGGCAGCTATTTCCGGGCGCGTGGTGAAGGCGCTGAGGGGAAATCCGTCGGCGATGCCTTTGGCGGTGACCAGAATGTCTGGAGTGACGCCATAATGTTCGATAGCGAACATTTTCCCGGTGCGCCCGAAACCGCTTTGGACCTCGTCGGCGATGAAGAGGATCCCGTGTCGGTCGAGAACTTTCTTGATCTCGCCGAAATAATTCGCCGGAGGAACGATGATGCCGCCCTCCCCAAGCACCGGTTCGGCGATAAAGGCTGCAACGTCGCCTGAGGTCTCGAAACGAATCACATCATCGAGACACTTCGCGCAATGAGCCGCGCAACGATCGGGATCGTCCGGCCACAACGAGCGATAAACGTAAGGCGTAGGCGCAAAGGCAATCCCTGGAGCGTAGGGTCCGCCGCGTTTTTTACGAGCTTGATTGCCGGTGATGCTGAGGGTACCCCAACTCCTCCCATGAAAACTGGCGTGAAGGGAAATGAACTCGTGCTTGCCGCTATAGAGCCGGGCCAACTTCAATGCGCCTTCTATGGCCTCCGCGCCGCCATTACCGAAGAATGTCTTCGTTAGGCCGGATGGCGCAATCTGCGCGATCTTTTCGGCGAGATCTGCGACCGGCTTCGCGTGGTACAGGTACGATGCACAGTGTACGAGCTTCTCCATCTGCGCCTTCGCGGCTGCGATCACCCGAGGGTTATTATGGCCGGCATTGACCACCGAAATTCCGGAGAAGCAGTCAAGATACTCGCGACCCGCTTCGTCCCAGACCGAGCACCCGGAAGCACGTTCAATGGCAATGGGCGCAACCGACTTCATGAAGCCGGTCATCACGTAGTCTTTGTATTTTTGGATAGTGTTAGACATAATTTTGTAATTTCGTAATTGAGTAATTTTGTAACTTGAAAACCAATCGCGAGGGACCCGAGTCAATACGGTCACATGGCATCAAATTACCAAGTTACCCGTTGCTCAATTACCAAATCTCCTAAAATTTTCGCGAATGTTCTGCGGCCCAGCGTTCCACGATAACTTTCTTTTCGGTATAGAACTCGACAGCGTCGCGTCCTTGTGCGTGCTGCACGCCGAAGAAGCTATCTTTCCAGCCGCTGAACGGGAAATAGGCCATAGGTGCGGCGACCCCAATGTTGATGCCTATATTTCCGGCAGGTGCTTCGTACCTGAATCTGCGCGCCGCCGAACCACTGGAGGTAAACAATGAAGCTTGGTTTCCATAGGCGCTACGCTCGAGAAATGCCAGCGCGTCGTCGAGGTCAGGAGCGTGCACCAAGCTAAGGACAGGGCCGAAGATTTCTGTATCCGTAAGATCGCCTTCGGCGGAAACTCCGTCGAGGACGGTGGGCTTGACGAAATTGCCGTTGTCGGCACTTGAGACCTTCGCTTGCCTCCCGTCGAGGAGCAGCTTTGCCCCATCGTGCGTGCCGCGTTCGATGAGCGACTCAATTCGCGCTTTGCTCTGCGCAGTAATCACCGGGCCCATCTGCACGCCTTCGTCGAGTCCGTTGCCCACACGCAAAGACGCAGCGGCCTCCGTAATAGAATCTCGAAAAATCTTTTGTGCCTCTCCGACAGTTACCGCAACTGAAACTGCCAGACACCGCTGCCCCGCACATCCAAACGCGCTATCGCTGATGATCTGCGTCGCCATTTTCATGTCGGCGTCGGGAAGAACTATCACGTGGTTCTTGGCTCCACCCTGGCATTGTGCGCGCTTCCCGTTCGCTCCCGCGCGGGAATAGATGTACTTCGCCACGGCGGTCGAGCCAACAAAGCTAATTGCTCTGACTTTCGGATGATCGAGAAGCGTGTCCACTGCCGCCTTGCCGCCATTTACTAGATTGACCACGCCTTTAGGCAAGCCAGTCTCCGCAAGCAACTCAATGGCACGGCGCATGGTAAGAGGCACACGTTCGGAAGGCTTGAGAATGAAAGTGTTCCCGCAAGCAATCGCATAAGGCAGAAACCAGAACGGGATCATGCCCGGAAAATTGAATGGCGTAATCGCGGCAACCACACCCAGCGGCTGACGAATCATGGTTTCATCAATGCCGCGCGCGACGTCTTCCAGGTTGTAGCCCTGCATCATCATTGGAATGCCGCACGCAACTTCGACGTTCTCGATCGCGCGCCGCAGTTCGGCTTTCGCTTCGGCCAGCGTTTTGCCGTTTTCCTGGGTGATGATGCGGGCCAGTTCGTGAAGATGATCTTCGAGAAGCTGTTTCAGTTTGAAAAGTGGCTGAATGCGATCTTGCGGCGGAGTGCGCCTCCACGCCGGGTAGGCGGCGGATGCTGCCTGAATGGCCTTCGCGACTTCCTGGGCATCAGAGAGCGGAACTCTCCCCAACGCATCTCCCGTGGCCGGATTGACGACGTCCTGCCATTCGCTGGCGGTGGAGTCTTGCCATCGGCCATCTATGTAGTTCGGGATTTTTGTAAGCGGCGGTGCTGCAACAGTCATCTTCTATACCGTCCAGAGTCCTATTTTCTTGCCGCCTCAGCAACAGCCGGCTGAGGGGCGACAGATGCAATCGCGTTCTCTAACACGTCAAGTGCTTCATCCATCTGTTCATCTGCAACCACGAGTGGAACCAACATGCGGATCACATTGCCATAACTTCCGGCAGTAATCGTGATCAGTCCGTGCTCGTAGCAATATTGGGTGATCTCCCTGGTCTCTTCTGCAGCGGGCTCGCGGGTTTTACGCGATTTGACGAGTTCAATTGCTCGCATTGCGCCGAGTCCACGAATATCGCCGATAAGATCAAATCGGCCCGCCCAATCTTTCGCGCGACGATCAAAGTGCTCCCCGATAGACTTCGCGCGCGCCAGAAGATCTCCGCGCTCAAGCACGTCGAGCACCGCATTGGCGGCTGCGCACGCGAGCGGATTGCCGGCGAATGTCCCGCCCAGACCTCCTGGACCTGGTGCATCCATGATTTCGGCACGCCCCGTTACAGCTGCCAAAGGTAAGCCGCCGCCAAGCGATTTCGCCGTGACCACCATATCCGGCTCGATCCCGTAGTGCTCAGATGCGAACATCTTGCCCGTGCGCCCGAAACCGCTCTGTACTTCATCGGCAATGAACAGCACGCCGTGCTTTCGGCAGATGTCAATCACAATGCGAAAGAATTCGGCCGGAGGCGCGATGAAACCGCCCTCGCCTAACACAGGCTCGGCAATCACTGCGGCAACATCTTCGGAAGCAACGATGCGCTTGAATGTGTCTTCGAGATGGCGCGCGCAGTAGACATCACATGACGGATATTTCAGCGAATAGGAACAACGATAACAATATGCATAAGGAATGCGGTAAACCTCGGAAGGGAACGGAGCGAATCCCGCCTTGTAAGGATGCGTCTTGCTGGTCAGTGCAAGTGCCATCATGGTGCGCCCGTGAAATGCATCTTCGAATGCAATCACTCCGGAGCGGCCAGTATGCGCGCGGGCAATCTTGATCGCGTTTTCGACGGCTTCTGCGCCGGTGTTCAGCAGAATGGTCTTCTTCGGAAACTTGCCGGGAGTGATCTGATTCAGCCGCTCCGCGAGGCTGACATAGTTCTCGTACGGCGTGACCTGCGAGCATGTGTGGAGAAAGTTCTGCAGCTGCGCTTCGATCGCCAACAGTATCGTCTCATTACGATGGCCGGTATTGATGCAGCCAATGCCGCCGGCGAAATCGAGAAAGCGGTTGCCGTCCACATCTTCAATCCAGGCTTCCTGCGCGCGCGCGACGTACAGCGGCGTCGCATGCGAGAGCCCGCGAGGCACGGCAGCATCTCGGCGGTCGGCGAGTGCACGAGATTTCGGGCCGGGAATATCGGTTTTGAGCTGAATGACGCCCATCAGTTGCTCAGTACCACCCAATCGGCTGCTCGTTCAAATTGATGTGCACTTGCTTGGTCTCGAGGTACTCTTCAATTCCCCAAGGGCCGAGCTCGCGCCCGAATCCTGATTGCTTGTACCCGCCCCATGGCGCTTCGACGTACGTCGGCTGCATATGATTCACCCACACGATCCCGGCTCGCAGCGCCTTCACTACGCGAAAGGCCTTGAAGATGTCACGGGTCCACACTGCTGCCGCAAGCCCATACGGAGAATCGTTCGCGATCTTCAGCGCGTCCTTTTCGTCATCGAATGGAATGACGGAAGCAACCGGGCCGAAAATCTCTTCGCGGGCAATGCGGGCGCTATTTTCGACATCATAGAAGATGGTCGGCTCGACATAATAGCCTTTGGCAAATTTCTCCGCGCGACCTCCGCCGATTGCGACCTTGCCTTCTTTCTTGCCTAAATCCTGATAGGAACGCACTCGTTCGTACTGGTCTTTGCTCACCAGTGGGCCCATTTTAGTTTCGCGCTCGAGCGGCGGGCCAAGTTTGATGTTGCGCGCCTTCTCGGTCATGGCGTCCACGAATTTCTTGTAGATCGGCTTCTGCACCAGAATTCTGCTGCCCGCCGAGCAAACTTCGCCCTGATTAATAAAGACCCCGAACAACGCACCATCAATTGCGGCTTCGAAGTCGGCATCGGCGAAAAAAATGTTGGGAGACTTCCCGCCGAGCTCGAGCGTCACGCGCTTTACGCTCTCCGCCGCCTGTTTGACGATAATCTTTCCAACTTGAGCGCTGCCGGTGAAGGCGATCTTGTTCACGTCGGGATGCTTAACCAGCGGTGCGCCGCAGGTCTCGCCAAATCCGGTAACGATGTTGACCACTCCCGCTGGCAGTCCGATTTCGGAGAACCAGTTCGCCATCTCCAAGGCGGTGAGCGGAGTTTGCTCGGCGGGTTTCAGTACGCAGGTGCATCCTGCAGCCAGCGCCGGCGCCAGCTTCCACGCTGCCATCAGCAACGGATAGTTCCAAGGAATAATCTGTCCCGCAACACCGACGGGTTCTTTCAACGTGAGGCTCACCGCATTATCCGGGACAGGGTTCACGTAGCCAAGAATCTTCGTCGCTAAGCCACCGTAGTACTCAAAACAGGTGGCCACATCATTGATATCGAATTCCGCTTCGACAATCGGTTTGCCAGTGTTGCGGCATTCCAACTCCGCAAGCATGGGCACGTTCTGCCGAATTTTCTCGGCAAGACGAAAGAGTGTGCGGCCGCGTTCCTGCGGAGTTGTTATTGCCCAGGGTCCGTCTTCGAAAGCAGCTTTCGCCGCAGCTACCGCGCGATCCACGTCTTTGGAATTACTGTCTGGGACCTGTGCGATAACATCTTCGGTCGAGGGGTCGTAAACCGGAAAGGTCTTCCGCGAGTCGCCTTCGAGCCAATCGCCGTTCACGTAAAGTTTATAAGTTTTAACTTCCGCTGAAACTCCAGCTGGCATGATGACCTCCTGCTAATTCGTCGAGCCACGCTCGACCGGGCGGGTGAGGGCACCAGCCCCTACGTGATTCGTGATCAGAACTTTATGTCTTCCATACACAAAAAAGAAAAACGCTGCTAGTGCTATGAAGAACGCGGTACCGCCAAACATCCACACTTCGTACGAAAGCAGGGACGTGACCTGCTGTGCCGGGAAAAACACCAGCGCCATGCCCAGAAACGTCGTCACAAATCCGAACAGGCCCGCGGCGAACAATATTCCTCTTCGGTATCGGCCCGAGGTATCGCCCAGCCAGCCGAACTTTACCAGCGCCGCAAACATGTAGAGGAACGGCACAAGTTGCAGCACCACTGCGAGCGACAGCAATCGCTGAAAAGTTTCCTGCACGTGAATGCCGCCAGCAAAATTGATCACTACCAGCACTGCTGAAACTACAAACTGCACGATCAGCGCCGCGTGCGGTGTCGCGTATTTGGGATGGATCTTTCCCATCCAACTCGGCATATACGAATCGAGGCCCGCGACAAATGGTATGCGCGCTGCGCCTCCGGTCCATGCCGAACCGATTCCGGCTATCGCGAAACACAGCATCAACGCAAACGGGATCGTGATCCCTGCAATCCCGACCCGTTCCGCCATGTGACCGACCGCTTGCACGATGCCCTGCAAAATGCTGATGTCATTCTTTCCAACCGCTACCAACAGAGTCAGCGTGGTCGCAATGTACAGCACTCCAGAAATAACGCCGCCCCAGGCGACGGCCCCTGGCATAGTTCGGACGGGATCGTGGATTTCGTCTCCCATTACCGAAGCCAGTTCAAGCCCGACCAGCCCGAAGCAAATCACGCCAAATGAATTCAGCGCAGAGCGATAGTCCGCCGGCATCCTGAAATCAGCAGCGCTCAAATGAGCGCCAAAGCGCAGCCAGATCATCACGCCCAGACCGATCAGAACGAGTCCAGCAATTCCGGTCCCAATTGCGCCCGCATTATTGATCCACTTCCCTACCCCAAGCCCCGCAATATTCAGCGCCGTAATCAACGCAAGCAACGCCAGCGACACCGTCAGGGCAAAGAGTTTGTTTTCCGCCAGCCACTCGTGCCCGCTGCCGAGCACATAAACAGACACACCGACGAAGTACAGCATCACCGTCGGAACGTACAGCATCTGGTTCGTCCAGTAACACCAGCCGGAAAGAAATCCGTTGAAGTCTCCGAACTCCTTCTTCGCCCAAAGATAAACGCCGCCTTCACCCGGATAGCGATGCGAGAGCTCGATAACGGCAATGCCTTGCGGCCAGAAAAACAACAGGATCGAAATGATCCACAGCCAGATCGTGACGCCGCCGTTTGCCGCGATCGACGGCACCACGTTCAGATTAAAGACCGCGACGACGAAAAGCAGCACCAAGTCCCAGCGTCCCAGGACACGCTTGAGATGCGGCTGATTGGCGGAATCGCTCGCGCCAGACAAGGTGACTCCTCAAATCGAAGGCGGGCGAGGGCGCCCGCCCCACACAACCCACACAAACGCTTAGTGCGCAACGACCGCCGATGAGTGTTCCTGTTGAGCTTTCGCCAATGCAGGCGCGACATCGGCAAATGCCGCAATATGCTTGTCAATGTCCGCTGCGGTGTGTTGCACGGAAATCGTCCACTGTTCGTCCCACCAGTACGGTTGCGGCATGACACCGCGATTGACCATCGCGAACCAGTAGTGGCGCCACAGGTCAGTATCAACCGTAATCCAGTCACGGTAGTTGCGAATTTCATGCGGATACAACATCAACGCCCCGTTTGCGCCAGCGCTGATCACATAAGCCTGCAGGCCGGATTTCGCCACGATGTCGCGATAGCCGTCTGTGAGTTTTTTGCTGAGGTTTTCGACGTGAGTATAGTTTTCGCGCGTCAGCACTTCGCGGAATGTCGCAAGCCCTGCAGCCATCGAAACCGGATTCGTGTTGTATGTCCCACCGTGAAAGACTTTGTGCTGTGAGATCAGGTCCATCACTGACTTGTGCGTGCCAAATGCGGCAAGGGGCAAGCCGCCTCCGATGGATTTCGCAAGGCAGATCATGTCCGGAATGACGCCGAAGTATTCTGATGCGCCTCCCCAGCCTAGCTTTGCGCCGGTCTTTACTTCATCAAAGATCAGGAGCGCACAGTTGTTGGTCGCAATCTCACGCAGACCTTCGAGGAACCCAGGTTGCGGCATGCACAGCCCAACGTTCATTAGGATCGGCTCAAGAATGATCGCAGCGATTTGCCCCGGATTCTCTCGGAACCGGCGTTCAACCGTCGCAAGGTCGTTGAATGTCGCAATGGCTACATTGTCGAGACTGCCCTTGGGCACACCGAGGCCGCCCGGCACCGAAGTTGGCGCGTGGATGTCGCCGAAGTCCGGCGCATGCGGCTTCACGCTGACCAGCGCGGAATCGTGCAGGCCATGGTAAGCGCCTTCGAATTTCACGATCTTGTCGCGACCAGTTGCGGCGCGAGCCAGACGAATGCCGTGCATAGTGGCTTCAGTTCCGCTGTTGCCGAAGCGCACCATTTCTACGGGAAAACGATCGCAGATTTCTTCAGCCAGCTCCCATTCCATGTCATGCGGCATGCCGAACATCGTGCCGGTAGTCAGGCGAGCGCCAACGGCTTTCATCACCGCTGGATGACAATGCCCCGCCATCAGCGCGCCAAAGCAGAGATTGTGGTCGAGAAAGTCGTTGCCATCCAAATCGCGAAAGTGCGAACCTGAACCTTCCTTCACAAAAATCGGATAGGGATCGTAGGCGCGGTAATTGCTGGCAACGCCAAGCGGGATGCGCTTTAGGTTTTTCTTGTGTGCCTCCGCCGATTTGGGCGTGCGCCGCACAAAAGTGTCAAGTTCTTTCTGTAGATCGGGGTACATCATGGTCTCCGAAGAGTCTCAAGCCGCAGATTGTGCGGCCATTAGATTTGTTACCGGGCGGCAAGGGCCCGCCCGGATCGAGCTAGAACTTAAATTTTAGAGCAAACTGCACCAGTCGCGGATCACGCACCTGATTGACTTGTCCGAACTGCGGACCATCCGAGAAATTACCGTCGGGATTGAAAAACTGCGTGTGATTGAAGATGTTGAAGAACTCAGCTCGGAAGTCAACTTGCTTGCTTTCTGAAATAGGAAAGGTTTTCAGAATTGCGAAGTCCGTTTGGCTTATGTGGGGACCGCAGCAGATTGTGCGGGGCGAGTTTCCGATAAGACCAAAAGTGTTGTCTTCGCTGAATGAGCTTGGATCGAAGTAATAGAGGCCATTGCTCTGCGGCCTCATTGTTTTGAAAGGTGCGACCAGGTCGGGCTCACCGGGCAACTCAAAATCGAAGCTGTACATTAACTCCTGATCGTCCAGGGTGGAAATTCGAATCGGAAACCCTGTCTGAAATGTCGTGATTCCCGAGGCCGCCCACCCGTTGAGTACTTTGCCGGTTGCCCCGCTGAATTTCCGAGTAGGCAGCTCCCAATAGTAGCTGAGAACCAGGCGGTGACGTGCATCGAAGGCTGAAAGGGAACGACTGCGACGCGGATCAATGGGGTTGAGAATGCCTTCAAAACTCGAGGCCTCGTCAAACGACTTGCTGAATGTGTAAGCGAAAGTGAACTGCAGCCCATGGGCAAATCTCTTGTCTAGCGACGCTTGCAAAGAGTTGTACGCCGAGTTGGCAATCGTATCCTGGGCAAAAATGCTGCTGAAAACCGGAATGCCATCTGCGGGACAACCATTCCCTGTCATAGGATCGCACTGGAGTGACGAATATCGCCGCAAGCCGACTAGAGTGATGTCATTGGCAAGCGTCGTGTTCGGCGCGATCGTTGTTGGCCCGTTCGGTCCATAAGGGAGATGCAGACCATTCGGCCCAGTCACTGACCCAGCCGGGATAGAGAACGCAATGTCGGCGAAGTATGGGCCGCAAGAATCGGGCCCGAGAATGTCAATAATATCCAGGCAGGTCTGCGGGTTCCCGTAATTGATGTCGTGCGTGGCCAGCAAGCGATGACCTTGCGATCCCACATAGCCAAGCTCAAGCTTCAGATCGTTCGTCAACTGCCGCTGGATGGTCAAGTTGTACTGCGCCGAATATTGCGAGCGCATATGCGGCTGGAACTGTCCGAACAACGTGATAGGACGGAACATTCCCCAGTCAACCGGCTGGTTGCGCGGCGGATCCAGAATGCCATTTACGCCGGAAAGTGACGCCAAACCGAATGGATTCGGATAGGTGATCGCCGGACCGCCTTGGTCAACAAAGGGCTGGTTGAAGAGAGTATTGAACGGGAACGTACTACCGCCGAACGGCGGCTCAGCGCTGAATTGCTCAAGAACGAGCTGCTCGACCGGGTTGTAAAACAATCCCCATCCTGTACGGATGCTGGTTTTGCCCGAGGTTCCCGGGCTCCAAGCTAATCCAATGCGTGGAGCGAAAGCCTTGTAGTACGTCTGTGTCAACGCATTCGACACGCCAGGATCTCCAGGGACTACCAGCCCCACCGGCGTCATGGACGAGCAGTCTGTATTTACGGTATCCATGCACGGATACACCTTGCTCACTTCCCCCGGTCGGAAGGTTTGCACCCGCTTGCCGATGTCAGCAATAGGAGTATTCAGCTCCCAGCGAAGGCCGTAGTTCAGCGTAAGATTCGGCTTCATCTTCCAGCTATCCTGCGCGAAAAGATAAAGTCCCGTGCTGCGCACGTTTTCATGCTGGGCTGATCCCTGACCGTATCCACCTGGAAGTCCCAACAGATAATCAGAAAGCGCGGAATCACCGTCAGTGGTGTTAACCGAGGTCTGGTCCACAAAAAATTCGCCATTGACATCGAAGTACAAAAGCTGATCGAACCTTTGTCGGCGCACGTCGCCGCCAAACTTCAGCGAGTGAGTTCCCATAACTTTGCTGATGCTGTCACTCCACTGAAACGAGTTTCCAACCTGGGGCAACTCGCCTTCGCCATTGTTGCCGATGTTAAAACCGCCACTTACCTGAATAAACGGAAGTCCCTCGTGTTCCGGACCGATATTAGGGTGGATGCCAGTAGGGTTGCCGGGCTGCAGATCGTCGAAGCAGAAAGGAGTGCTCCCTGCGGGAAAAGCAGCCAGCAACCACGAAGGCGGCGTTGGGCAGGAATTCTGTACGGTCGTTGTGAAGATCGGGTGTTGGAACGTTCCCTGCCCCTCGCGGTTGTAGTTGAACCGAAATTCATTGACAGTGGCATTACTCAGCGTCCAGGTGTGGGTGAAGTTCCACTGCTGATAGCGGTCATTAATGATAGATCCGAAACCGGGCACACTCGCCCCTGCTGCTTCGAACACCGCGAAAGGCGAAATCGTGTGATCGTCGTCAAAGTAGTAATAGACGCTCAGGTTCTGCTTCGAATTCAATCGGTGATCGAACCTCACCGTGAACTGATCGCCACGCGTAGGTTGCACCGGCGTAGTCACCAGCGCGCCGCTGGTGGAAAGCGGAGTGGGGATGTACTGCAGTAAGTCCACAGCCGTGGGATCAAGGCAAGTCAGCGGGATAATATTGTCTCGATTATTTACAACATCTGTGAAGATCCCGGTGCTTGTCCGGTTTCCCGTGACCGGATTGTATGTTGCTCCATAAGCAGCCCCATCCTGCAATGTGGCTTGCCCCTGTGTCTGGGCATTGATGGCTGCGGCGCAATTGGGGCGCTGCAGTAAGGGAAAAGCTGTACTTAGGGTGCCTGGGAAAATCGACTCAGCCGAGAAATCCGCGAAGGGCTGAGTCGCGCTGGGGCGTTCAGCTAACGTCGGCACAAACACCAACTGGGACGGAATGCCCTGACGAATGCGACGACCTTCATAAGACGCAAAAAAGAATGTTCGATCCTTCTTGAGGGGCCCCCCAAACGTGCCACCGAACTGATTCTGATTAAATTGCGGCTTGTCGCAAGCAACGCCTTCACTCTCGGTGAAGCAGTAAGGATTCGCGTTCAGCTTCGTATTCCGGAAAAATTCATAAATATTCCCGCGGAAATTATTGGTGCCGGATTTCGTGATCACGTTGACTACAGATCCCGAATTTCGCCCGTACTCAGCATCAAACGTATTCGTAAGAACGCGGAATTCCTCGATGCTGTCCGGCGATGGCTGCACGGTGGGCAAGTTCACAAACAAATCGTTCGCATCCCCGCCGTTCACACTGAAGTTGTTGGCCCGCCCGCGGCCGCCGTTAACTGAGACCGATCCTGACTTATCGCTTCCGTAAACAATCTGGTTCCCCGTTCCGGTCGTGGACATTACGCCGGGTTGCAACTGGAGGAATTGATAGGTATCTCGGGCATTGAGCGGGAGCTGGCTGATTGCGCGATCATTTACGACAGCGCCCAATTGGGTGCTGGTGGTGTCCACCAGCGGTGCTTCCGACGAAACCTCGACCGTCTCTTGCGTTGCACCCGGCTGCAAAGTGGCGTTGAGAGTGAGGACCTGATTGATCTCCAACATCACGTTCGCGCGGACGTTTTTCTTAAATCCCTGCAGCGTGTATTCGACCCGGTACTTGCTGGGAACAACCTCCACGAACGTGTAGTCGCCACTCTGGTCCGTTTTGGTATCGCGGCTGACGCCGGTCGCATCATTGATTAGCGTTACCTGGACACCGGTAACCACGGCGCCGGTTGAATCGGAGACTCGCCCAAGGATGCGGCCGCCGGTGCTCTGGGCGCTGACCGGCAACAGCGCAAGACTGAATGATGCGACTAGAACCAAACAGAAAGCTGTGCGACGCAATGTGGGGGAAGACATGCAACGCCTCCGAGCCGAATTTTCGGTTTACTGAATGCGGTTCGTTTTCAAGATTGCGAGAAAAACAAACCTTGCTATAATCCGGTAAGGTTAGTCGGCAGTTAACAATACTGTCAAGCGAAAAACCGGGCTTCCCATGTAGCAGCGCAGAGGGTCTGCCTTGCAGTTCATGCCGTCGAGCAATCACAACGATTATCTAAAGATTGGAGACGTGGCAAGGCTGGTCGGCACATCTCCAACCAGCATTCGCATGTGGGAGAGCCTCGGACTTGCCCGGCCGCGGCGCAGCGCCAGTAAATACAGACTCTACAGTCGAGACGACGTCCGGCTGCTCAAGCGGGCCAGCTTTCTCCGCAAGGTGCGCGGCATGAACGCTCCCGCGATTGTGCAAACCCTGAAGCGGGAAGGCTTGGTGCAGCCTGCTCGCGATGGGGCAGCAAGCGCGGTCGGCGGGCGATTACGTCAACTTCGATTAAAAAAGGGATCTTCTCTGGCAATCGTCGCCGACGCGGTCGGCGTTTCAGTCGGGTTTCTCAGCGCCATCGAACGCTCGCAAATGACCGCTTCGGTCAGTACGCTGCGCAGGCTTGCCCGCTACTACAAAACCAACATACTCGATTTTTACGACACCAACGAGCCCAACAAACATTTGGTGCGCCCCCAGGGACGAAAAGTTCTCGAAGCAGGACCGGGAGTCCGCATGGAACTGCTGGCTTGGGGAAACACGGTTATGGAACCGCATTTGTTCCGCATTGCTCCCGGGGCAGGCAGCGGCGAATCGTACACCCACGTGGGCGAGGAATTTCTTTTCGTACTGAAGGGCGAGCTGCAAATCCATTTACGCGGCGAGAAATACAGTCTCAGGTCGGGCGACAGCTTTTACTTTGAGAGCGCCGTGCCGCACCAGTGGAGCAATCCCGGGCGCTCTGAAACCTGCATTCTTTGGGTAAACACGCCGCCGACTTTCTAATAGGGAGACAAAGTTGATCAAGACCAAATGGTTTTCCAAGCTGGCTTGGTTACTCCTTTTCGCTTTTTTCATCCCTTCACTCGAAGCGCAATCTCCCCAAAGCGCCGCAGATTCCGTCCTGCTTCATGGCCGAATTTACACTTTGGATACCAACCACCCCTGGGCGGAGGCCTTGGCAATCCGCGATGGAAAGATACTGGCTGTGGGCAGTGATCGCGAGATCGGCCGCCTTCGTGGCACTTCTACGCAAGTCATCGATGCAAAGGGCCGCCTGGTGCTCCCAGGCTTTACGGATTGTCACACTCACTTCATGGAAGGTTCGCTGTTGCTTCAGCAGATATTTCTGAATGGAGTCAAGAGCATCCCTGAGATCCAGAGCCGGGTGAAGGCCTATGCTGGGGCGCATCCGAACGAGCCGTGGCTCCTGGGGCGCGGATGGAACTATCCGGTGTTTGCTCCCACCGGCATGCCAGATAAGAAGTACCTCGACGAAATCGTTCGTGATCGTCCGGTGTACCTCGATGGATTTGACGGACACACCTGGTGGGCAAACAGCAAGGCGCTTGAGATCGCGCATATAAGCAAGGACACCCCTGATCCACCTGGTGGATCGTTAGTGCGTGACCCCAAGACCGGCGAGCCGACAGGGGCCATAAAAGAGGATGCCGCCGATGCGATCATTCGCCGCGCAATTCCCGAGCCAAGCCATGAGCAAAAGATAAAGACATTGATGGCGGGGATAGAGCTGGCGAATCAGTTTGGGATAACCCGCGTGCATGGGTTGACCGAAATCGATGCTCTTCGCGATGATCTGCACAATGTCGATCTAATCCAAGAATTGCAGCGGGAAGGTAAGCTTACGCTTCGCTTCTATCTCGGATATAGAGTCGATCCGCCAGAAGTCAGCGCGCAACAGCTGCGCGAGATCGTTGAATTGCGTGATCGTTATCACGACGATTGGATTGCCGCCGGAGCGGTCAAGTTCTTCATGGACGGAGTGATCGAAACCCATACTGCGGCGATGCTCGCTCCCTACTCTGATGATCCCTCGCTCTCAGGACAGCTGTTTTGGGACGTTGAAAAATACCAAAAGGGCGTTGCCGAGCTCGACCGTCGCGGAATTCAGGTCTTCACGCATGCAATTGGCGACCGTGCGATCCGCACAGCACTGGATGCGTATGAGAATGCTGCCCAGGTCAACGGAACAAAGGACGTGCGTCATCGGATTGAGCATATTGAAGATGTCTCTGCCGACGATATTCCGCGATTCGGGAAACTCGGTGTGATTGCCAGCATGCAGCCTCTACACGCTTATCCAGATGATGACACGCTCAAGGCATGGGCCCCGAACGTTGGCCCGGAGCGCGCTCAGCGGGCTTGGGCGTGGCACAGCATTCAGGCTGCGGGCGGTGTGCTGGCGTTTGGAAGCGACTGGCCGGTGGTCACACTAAGTCCGTGGGAAGGACTTCAGAATGCGGTGACCCGCCAGACCACAGAGGGCGAGCCCAAAGGTGGATGGATTCCGTCGGAGCGGATCAGCCTTGCCGATGCGATCAAGGGATACACCTTGAACGCAGCGTTCGCAGGGCATCGAGAGAAGACTGAAGGTTCGCTTGAGGCTGGCAAGGTTGCCGATCTAATCGTGCTATCGCAGAACATCTTCAAAGTCGCACCACTAGAGATTGGCAAAACTAAGGTATTGCTCACCATAGTGGGGGGCCGGGTCGTTTACTCCTCTAACGATTTCTAGTCTCATTTTATCTTGGTGGTCTGATGGAGAACGCCAGCGCGCAGCCGAAACAACGCCCGCGCAAGGGCGCAGAGTCGAAGCCGTTGCGGATGTACCTAGTCCCTTGCAGTTGTGGCCTCAGTTTCGCCGTCACAGCAGACTACTATCGCCGAGGCGGCCTAGAGCCGCTATCTAACGTGTCCACGGTGCGGCAAGCGTCATTATCCCAAGAACCGGCTGCTCTCGGTTAGGACAGGTGGGCCGCCTGTCCCACGCGACCATCACTGGGCTTTGGGAATCACCAAATCGGTAATTGTGTAGCTTGGAACGATCACCGTAAAACTGTTGCCCAGTCCATCTGCGGGTACGCCAGCGACGGCGTATTGACTTGCCGGATTGCTTTTCCCGAAATCGAAACGAGTTCCCTTGGCTGCGAGGCTTGCGCCGGTGACCGTGACCTTCACCGTCGCATTGTTCTTTGGGTCCTTATTGATGAACATGACGCCGACACTGCCGTCGTTCCGTAGCGACGCATGAACAGCCAGCAAAGCATTGCTTGACGCTGCCGTCACGATCTTATCGTTCAAGTTCGCCATTTGCCGGATCAGTTGAGGGGCAAAGTAGGCGGGCCCTGGCTTGTTCTCATCGTTCAAGAAACCGTTCTTGTGCAATTCCGCCCAATCAATGTTAGCAGCGCCGTCCTCGACAAGAGTGGCGTACGCGTCGGCCGCCAATAGAGCCGAAACGATTTCGTCGTTGACCTTAATCCAGGGAGTAATGCCGAACTCGGTCACCAGTAACTGCATGTTCTGCATGTTTTGGCCACAGTATTTTTGAAAGAGATCGAGAAGACCGGCCATAATCTTGGGAAGCTCATCTTGCGTCTTGAGTAGGGTTCCTTGTTGTCGATGTCCTTCCAGCCTGAGGCCTCGGTTGTTGCGGCCGTGTACCAGTGGAGAGAAACGAAATCTATCTCCTTGCCCGCAATCTTGAGAACGTTCCGGTCCCAGTCGAGACCCATCAAAGTTCTTTTGGGGTCCACCCAGGCCAGTTCCCTTTGCCTCTACCCACTTCGTCGTAATTGGATCCTGCACCCAGTCTCCCGAGGTATTCCAGTCACCGGCAAGGGGAATGTCGAGCGACGCGCCAACTTTGATCCTCCCATCCACCGCCTTCATGGTCTTGATGTATTGGAGCAAGTTATTTCCATATGCGTCCGGCGAAAGATTCGCGTTCTTGCGTCGTTGCTTTTCATTGTCCTTTGGATCTTTGGGATAAGCCGCATGCAGATCTTCTTCGGTGCCCTGTCCTCCGTAATAGCCATTCTTATAAGCTTCATTTCCAACTTCCCAATATTTAATGAGCACAGGATTGGGAAGTCCGATTCGCAGGAAGTTCAGGCCATCATCGCTTGCCAATGGCTGCGATGCACGCAATCCTGCCCAGTAACCGATCGTCTGCCAGTCGTGCCCGGTCGAATCTTTGCCGATCGGCTTTGTGTTTGCGGGATCACCCATCGCATACGCTACCCATGCGGCAGCCTCTTGCAGAGTTCCCCCGCCCGTGCCGTCAAGACTCGATCCGTAATTCACTGTGATTACCGCTGTACCGATTTGATCTACAAGGTGAACGAAATTGCCGAAGTCATTTTGGGATGCGTAGTAACCCAACTGATCAGTACCCTGCCATTTGGTAGGTTTGTAGGTGGACCAATGGTAGTTATCTGCATAGGCACCGCCGGGATACCGCAGAGTCGTTACACGTGATGATTGAAGAATCTGCGGCATTATGGGATCCATCAGCTGGTTGTCACCCACCGATGAGAACACCCCCAGCCCGCGAGGAGGCAGAAAGCCTCGAGGCTTGTCCGCCTGGACCGTCACTTTAACTGCTCCACGAATTTCCTGCTTGGTGGAACCCGTTTGCGAAAAGTCCGCCGCTTTCGGCTCCTCGTGCTGATTCAAGACTTGGCCAAACGCCGCTGATGCGACCAAAATGATCACTGCGGCAAACCACACCAGCCTGCCTGACTTCCGCTTTCGATCTTCCGAGCTCCGGCTTATAGACCTGTTCATTCGTGCACTCCAACTCGCCAAATTGTTCAGTAAAATAGGGACAACCGGCTGGATCGAAGACACTGACACAAACCACTGATTGCAGACAGTTTTTACGCCGAATTGGCAGCGAGCGTCAAGAGCCTCATCTTGTCCCGCTTTCATCTAGGCAAATGTCCGACCGCCGCTAAATCCTCGAATACCTGATTCTGACTTGCCAACTCCCAAGATTTGCTATACTCTCGGCGCGTTTGCGGGCCCCGGTAAAACCGCCTTCTGTTTGCTGGAGTGTTCGCCCTGGTTCGCAAAGACAGAAAAGAGGGCACTTTGAAAAACATTTTCGTTGGGAATCTCAGCTTCAACACGTCCGAAGATGAGCTGCGCCAGATTTTCGAAGCTTACGGCCAGGTAGAGCGCGTGAGCATTCTCACTGATCGCGAAACTGGTCGCTCGCGTGGATTTGGTTTTGTAGAAATGACAAACCCGGAAGAAGGCGAGAAGGCCATTACTGGCTTAAACGGTTCACAATTCGGCGGACGCACAATCAACGTTAACGAAGCTCGTCCGAAGGCAGAACGCCCCGGCGGCGGACGAAGCGAGCGCGGGCGCCGCTAGTCCGCTGAACTTTCGGCCGCTGTTTCGCCGTCCAATGACTCACTAGAAAATTGATGGCCCGAAACCGCCGATGTACACTGAGATCACGCGCCCGTAGCTCAGCTGGATAGAGCGGCAGCCTCCGGAGCTGTAGGTCGGGAGTTCGAATCTCTCCGGGCGCACCATCTCTGAGAGATCCCTCACTAATGCTCTGGATTTGACACGCAGTCAGACCCCGGTAAGCCTTTAAGATCGAGTCTCTCCGGTGCCGGATGCTCCATCCCTTATTCACCACCTTTTTACAGGGCAGTAACGCGGTCGTGATTACCCCTGGTTACTATAGTGGGGATTGAAATCCACAGCACGAGAGGATTAACGTCACCGTTACCTGCACGCCACCCGTTCCCGATCCTCATCAGAACCCAAGCTGTGGAATCAAAGACTACACATCAGCGCCGTGATAAAAGACGATGGCTTGATGCTCTCTTCGTCTGCATGATTCTGATCTCCATTGTGGGCCTCACGTACAGTTTGATTCACCGATAAGTTCCGTATAGATGCGTCGGTCACTGGCAAATGCTCCCGTGTGCCTATAAACTCTCAGTCGTGCTCGCGTGAACCAACTGCTTGGAACTCCACCTAGACGGGATCTGAGCAGACGGGCCGCGCCTTGCTCATTTCTATGGCCACAGTCACCAACTCGGCTACGCCCAAAGTCGCGGGTGGGAGTTTCCTGCTTGAAACACGCCAGGCACAAGAAGTATTCACGCCAGAAGATTTCAGCGAACAGCATCGTCTGATCGCTCAGACCGCCGAGGAGTTCGCTCAGAACGAAATCATCCCAAATATCGAAAAGATGGAGCACAAGGATTTCACGGTAGTGCGCCAGCTGCTGAAAAAAGCCGGCGAGCTGGGACTGAGCGGCGTCGAGATTCCAGAAGCCTACGGCGGCTTGGAAATGGACAAGGTCACTGCCGCCGTAATCGCCGACCACATTGCCAAATACGCAGGTTTCGCAACTACTTGGGGTGGACATACCGGTATTGGAACCCTGCCTATCGTTTATTTCGGCACTGAAGAACAAAAGAAAAAATATTTGCCGCGGCTGGCGGCGGGTGAGATGGTCGGTGCCTATGCATTGTCGGAGGCGACCTCCGGTTCGGACGCACTCAATTGTCGGGCGCGCGCTGTGCTCGGACCGGACGGGAAAAGCTACATCCTAAACGGCGAAAAGATGTGGATCACAAATGCCGGATTTGCCGATCTGTTCACGGTCTTTGCGAAGGTGGACGGCGAGAAGTTCACTGCATTTTTGGTCGAGCGGACTTTTCCAGGATTTTCAGTCGGTACCGAAGAACACAAGATGGGTATTCGTGGCTCTTCTACCTGCCCCATCATCCTGAATGATTGTCTGGTACCCGCCGAGAATCTGCTCGGCGATATCGGCAAAGGTCATTTGATCGCCTTCAACATTTTGAATGTTGGGCGCTTCAAGTTGGGAGCAATGTGCGTTGGCGGCGCCCGGTCCTCCCTCGACAACGCCGTTGGATACGCCAAACAACGCAAGGCCTTCGGCAAAGTGATCGCTGACTTTGGGCTTGTGCGCGAGAAGCTGGCGAACATGGCGGCATTGATCTACGTGGGCGAGGCACTGGTCTTCCGCACTGTGGGCATGATGGATATGGCCCTTGGGTTGGTGGATAAATCGGCTGACGACTCCGCCAGGCTGACGCTGAAGGCCATCGAAGAATATGCAGTCGAATGTTCCATCATCAAAGTGTGGGCCTCGGAAATGGTGGACTATGTTGTGGACGAAACCGTGCAGATCTACGGTGGATACGGATTTGTCGAGGAGTATCCGGCGGAGCGGGCCTATCGGGATGCGCGCATCAATCGCATCTTCGAAGGAACGAACGAAATTAACCGGCTGATCATCACGGGTTTTCTGCTCAAGCGCGCGATGACTGGACAGCTTTCGCTAATGGCAGCGATCAAACAGCTTATGGACGAAGTTCTTGCCGGACCTTCTCCCGATGATGACATGGAAGGTCCTTTGGCTGAGGAACGAAAATTAGTGGCAGCCGCCAAGAAAATTGGATTGTTCGCGGCAGGCGCCGCTACGCAAAAATACATGCAGCAAATCGAGCAGCAACAGGAGATCATGGGCGCGATCGCCGACATGGTGATCGAGGTCTATGCAATGGAGTCGGCCTTGCTGCGGACTATGAAAAGCGTCGCCTCTCGAGGAGAAGCGGCTGGTCAGCTGTCCCTTGCGATGACCCGGCTGTATTGCGCGCAAGCGATGGAAAAGATCGAGTCAGCTGCGCGCAGGACCATCACCGCCGTCGGGGAGGGCGACACGCTGCTCACACAACTAGCGATCTTGCGCCGTTTGGCCAAACACAATCCCTATAACACCATCGGATTGCGCCAAGAAATTGCCCAAGCAATAGTTGATCGCGGAAGCTATCCTCGGGAGTAAGCCTTAGATTAAGGACATCTCACCTGATTCAGTTGTTCCTCGCGCAGTGAAGCGTACGCTTCCTTCTTGACGGATCTGTCCTGTTCCTTTTCTAAAGTCACGAGTGCAATTGCCGAAGTAATGAGCTGGAGACGGCCACCTAAGGCGAAATCCGCCATGTGCTGGTCAGGGCGGTGATTTTCTTCAGTGGGAACGTCGCCGCAGTTGTCTGCCGGAACGAAAGTCCGGCTCAAACCAGCCCGCACCCGCTCGAGCGAGGAACGGGAACACAGATACAAACCATGACTATCCAACGGAAGCTGCTCGGTCTGACAATCACAGGTTTGGCCTTCGTCCTCGCGATCAGCGCGACCGGCTACTGGGGCATCACGACGGTCGAGGAGACCACGGCGCCGAAGTTGCGGCCACCGGATCGGCCATCCGCAATCATGTTGAGGCCGGAGTCTATACGACATGACCCGGTCTGATATTTCGGCGGTGTTCAATGCTAAGCGAGACGCGCGGCAGAACAAACTCGATGATTTGGCGCAACATTCCCGACTTCTGAAAGATCGGATCGCAAAAACACAGCAGCTCCTCTCCGACAGCATCCTGAGGGCCCGTCTCACAGAAGAGTCCCACATGGTGGATCAATACGTGGGCGCGGTAGAATCATTGGCCCGCGCCATTGCGCAACGGCCTTCTGAGGCGATCGCTCAACTCACTCCATATTTGCAGGCCTATAAGCAGCTCCAGCAGAACATCGAAGAAACCAGTGACCTCCTGGAAAAGGGCGCCAAAGCCGCCCAATCCGAGGCGCTAGGCAGGGCAAACGAAGCAACTCGCGCCATGCTCGTGATGTGCGGCCCTTCATTCCCACTCTTGTTATTCATTGCCACCCGCATCATTCGCAGCATTACCGAGCCTCTTGATTCCCTCTCGTCACGATTCAAGGCCATGACCGAGTCAAACGATCTCAGGTTAGAGTTGGACCAGGAGCGAAACGACGAAATTGGAGCACTAGGACTTTGCCTCAACACATTCGTGCACAAGCTGCATGAAATTCTCACGCAAATCAGGAGTTCAGCCGAACAGGTGGCTGAAGTCACCGAGGAAATTTCCGCCTCGGCCAAGGGGCAGGCCCAGGGGGCGGAAAGTCAATGACCAAGCATCGCAAGTCGCGACTGCCATGCAGCAAATGTCTGCCACGGTGATTGAAGTATCGGAGAATTCCAATCGCGCGGCCGAAGCTGCCCGCAAAGCTTCGGAGACTGCGCGTCACGGCGGGAAAATCGTGGATGAAACATTGGCAAAGATGCGGCTTATCGCTGGCGCAGTCACTGCCAGCGCAAAGAAGATGGAGCAATTGGGCAAAAGCTCCGACCAGATCGGCCGCATAGTCGCTGTCATTGACGATATTGCGGACCAAACCAAACTTTTCGCTCTCAATGCGGCCATTGAGGCCGCCCGGGCTGGAGAACAAGGCCGTGGTTTTGCCGTCGTGGCAGACGAAGTCCGCAAACTCTCGGAGCGTACCACCACAGCGACCAAGGAAATAGCACAATGATCCGCACTATCCAGGCGGATATGAAGAGTACCGTGCGCGCTATGGAAGAAGGTACTGTGCAAGTGCAGGACGGCGTGCAGTCCACGGTGCAAGCTGGGGATTCATTGCGTGAAATCATTCACACTGCAGAACAAGTCGGCGAAATGGTCACCCACATTGCCACGGCGGGCACGCAACAATCGGCGACATCGGAGCACGTCAAGGAGAGAATGCAGCAAATAGCGGTCCTGGTAAATCAGACCGCAACCGAAGCGCGAAATTCCGCGCAGGCCTGCCAGGGCCTTTCAGAGCTCGCTGTGGACTTGCAGAAAATGGTCGCGAATTTTCAATTACGCTCCGATGACGACTTCCAACATCACCGTGCATTGCCCTCGGACAGCGATCAGGAAGGGCAACGCGGCAATCCAGCCAAATCAAACAAACACGCCTTTGCGGCAACTGCAAACTGAGCTGGAATCGCTCGAATCGTCAACGACTCTCAACGCAGCCGAAATTTCGGTGGACGAACCGGCCTTGGCAGTAATACATTCCATCGGCGGCACATTCTCGGCCAGAAAACGAATTTGTGAGGATGCGCGCATACACGAAGCTTCATACTCAATCCATGCCGGAGAAATTAATGGAGACATTAATGAAGATCCTCAACCAGGCGAACACGCCGCAAGCTTTTCTTCGCGAACTTTGCGATCTTTGCGGTTAAATGCTTTTGTTTGATTTTAAGATTTCACCGAGGAGCACAATGCGAAGCTTCACCTTCGGCATTTCTTTTTGTATGGCGTTATTGCTGTCAACAACAACCATCGCGCAAAACTCAGGCCCCAACCCCGATTCCGAAACATTCGATCCCGATGGCACCGCGCACATCACGCGTGTGGTTCCCATGCCCGCAACTGTGAGCGCGGAAGCTCAGAAGTGGCTCAAAGAAATTGAGGGCGACTCTCCGCATGACGCAATCCTCGCCGAACGGCGCGCACGCACCGACCGATGGCAGCATTCGCAGTCAACGGAGGCAAAGCGGATTTTTCCCGTAAATGTAGAGCCGCAGACGATTGCGGGCGTGCGCACGGACATCATCAGCCCGCTCATTACGCCTGCGGAGAATTTGAAACGAGTGCTGATCAACCTGCACGGCGGCGGATTCAATTCCGATTCAGGGTCGCTGATCGAAGGTATCCCCATCTGTAATCTCGCGAAGATCAAAGTCGTTTCGGTTTATTACCGGCTTGCACCTGAGAATCCTTTTCCGGCAGCAGTGGATGACGTGGTCGCCGTGTACAAAGAACTGCTGAAGGCATACCAGCCCCGTAATATCGGCATTTTTGGGACGTCGGCAGGGGGAATTTTGACTGCCGAAGTTACAGTCAAGCTAAAGCAACTTGGCCTGCCCTTGCCGGGTGCCCTCGGCCTGTTCACCATGCTCGCTGATTTCAGCCGGACTTCCGATTCGCAACAGTTGTTTGCACTAAACGGATTCTCCGGCGGCATTGCTCCGCAAGATCCAAATCGAGCACATGACGAGGAGTACGTCGGCAGGACCGATATGCGCGATCCGGTGCTCTCGCCGCTGTTCGCCGATTTGCATGGCTTTCCGCCAAGTCTGCTTGTGACCGGCACCCGGGACGCGTTATTGAGCAGCACCTCGATTTTTCATCGGGCGTTGCTGCATGCAGGAGTGGATGCGCAATTGTTGGTGTTCGAGGCGATGCCGCACGCGTTCTGGTATCACTTTGAGTTTCCGGAAACGCGGGAGGCGCTGGAAATGATGGCGGAGTTCTTCGATGAAAAGCTGGGGGAATAAGGGGAATACGAGCCCCGGACACCCTCGTCCGGGGTGGGCGGGTGAGGGCATCCTTCGGCTCCGCTCAGGACAGGCTCCGCCCTACGTGTTCAGTGCTGATTGGCTGGGATCCTTGCGCATCCTCTGCCGCAATGAACTGATAGCTAACAAATGCCACGAACTTGCTATCTGGTGACCAGGAGGGAACGTTAATAGTTCCCTGCCCGCCAAACAATTTCGCGAGCACGGTGACCTTCTTGTCATCCAAGTTCATTAACCGCAGCATCACATCTTTGTTTTCTGGATGTCCGGTCACGTCCTTTTCGTAAGTTAGAAACACCATCCACTTTCCATCCGGCGAAATGTGCGGAAACCAGTTGTTGTACTCATCGGAGAAGACCTGTTCCTGCTCACCGCCATCTGCCTTCATCCGCCAAATCTGCATGTGACCGGTGCGCTCGGAGTTGAAGTAGATGTACTTCCCATCGGGCGAATACTCGGGCCCATCGTCAAGGCCCTTCGCGGTGGTGAGGCGAGTTTCGTCGCCGCCGCTCACCGGGATCGTATAGATATCGAAGTCGCCGTTTCGTTGTCCGACGAATGCGAGCGTCTTGCCATCCGGCGACCAGCCATGCCAATACGATGGGCCTGTTGGAGTAAGCCGCTTCGGCGTGCCGCCTGAAATCGGCATCACATACACGAGCGAATCGTGACCGGCCTTCCCGTCAGCTGATTTTGTTTCCTGTGAGTTGTCGCTGAAAGCGAGCATGGTGCCGTCGGGAGAAATGCCGTGGTCGTTGTTGAGGCGATTGGCGAAACCGGTGTCGAGGAGTTCGGGCTTCCCTCCTGAACACGGAAGCTTCTCCAGGTGCCCGTTGCGATTGAAGAGGAGATGCTTCCCATCGCGCGACCAGTTCGGCGCTTCGAAGCGTCCCTCGGCAAAGTAAACGACCTGGCGGTCACCGGATGAGACCGGCACAGTCTCAAGCGTACTGTAAAGCACGCGCTGGTCCGGAGATGGGGCGATTGGTTTCAATTCAACGTTGGCGAAAGTCGCCTGCTCGACCGCATCCTTATCGTGGGAACAGACACCGATCCCCGCGTAAAAATCGCCCTGGAGTGGAATCCGAATGGATTCGCCGTCATAGTGAGATCGAGCACCAATGGACAGGTAGATGTAGGCACCTCGCCGTATGAGGCGTAGGCGATGGGGACTAGAGGCTACGTCTCCCGCCGTGCCAGCCCATGTAGTAGAGGATTGAACCTCGCCCGTCATTGCTCCCTTCTCATCCCGATATTGCAATGCAATCAGCCCGCTGCTGTGCAATGCGACATCTACATAAACCGAATCCGCATCGAGGGACTGCCGAAAAACCAGCACTGCTTTCTTATGCGGATTGCCGGAGGAGTTGGCGAAGTTAATGTCGGCGGCCAATTCAACGTCACCAGAAATCTTCTTCCACGCAAACTGAAACGCGTCCTTCACAGCCCACATGTTCTCGCCACTGCCGGTGAGCATGTAAGTTTTCTTGGCAGGATCGTAAGTCGCGGTGCCCGCATGCAGCACCGTCCCGACATCTGAATGGTTCTCGAAACTCCCAACCGGTTCTTGCGCACCCGCGAGCGCCGCCACAAGAAGGCACCATGCCAGCACTACAAAAAATCGAGGGTGTCCCATCCAAGCCCTGCTTGGGCGGGGATTTTCAATCGGCAACGACGATTCGCTCATCAGTACTCTCCGCAGGCAGACAAGTTAGAGGCCCTGGCTGAGATTGTCAAACGGCGGCCTTCCACCCAACTCTGAGTTCTGGTAGAAATATCTGCGATTATTCGAGGCCAAGTAATCATGCGCAGAAAATTGTTTACGTTGATATTTTTCGTCACATCACAAGTGGTCGGGACACTCTTCGCGCAGCAAAACCCCGTCTCCAAAGGCCTGGCACTCACGCCGCCCATGGGATGGAACACCTGGAATAAGTTCGCCTGCAATGTGAGCGATGAACTGGTGCGCGGCATGGCAGACGCCATGGTCAAGTCGGGCATGAAGGATGCCGGGTATCAATACGTCGTGATTGACGATTGTTGGCAGGTCTCGCGAGACGCGAACGGAACCATCGTCGTTGATCCGCAGCGGTTCCCGAATGGAATGAAGGCCGTCGCAGACTACGTACACTCCGTCGGGTTGAAATTCGGCATTTATTCCGATGCCGGGACCATGACCTGCCAGAAACGGCCCGCCGGTCTTGGTCACGAGTATCAGGACGCTCGCACCTACGCCTCATGGGGCGTCGATTATTTGAAATACGACTGGTGCAACACTTTGCCTGGACAAGATGCGCGCTCCTCCTACGCAAATATTCGTCAGGCCCTGGATGCCAGCGGTCGCCCCATCGTGCTGAGTATCTGTGAGTGGGGAAAGGCGCAGCCGTGGCTCTGGGGCAAAGAAGTCGGGGGAAATCTCTGGCGCACCACGGACGACATTCAGGACCGCTGGGCCGGCAAGAAGGAATGGAGTCCAGGCAACTGCTGCAGTAATGGCATGCTCGACATCGTTGACGCAAACGCCGAATTGTATTCCCATGCGGGCCCGGGACACTGGAACGATCCAGACATGCTCGAAGTCGGCAATGGCGGCATGACCACGACCGAATATCGCTCCCACTTCAGTCTGTGGGCGCTGATGGCGGCGCCGCTCATAGCGGGAAATGATCTGCGGAGCATGACTCCGGAAATTCACGACATCCTCACCAACAAAGAAGTCATCGCCATCGATCAAGACCCCCTCGGTCGTCAGGGCCGCCGAGTGTGGAAAGATGGCGATCTAGAGATCTGGAGCAAGCAATTGCAAGACGGTAGCCGCGCCGTGATTCTGCTCAACCGCGGCGCTTCATCGCATGACATTACTATGACCTGGGAGCAGATCGGCTATCCGGCACACCTGGGCGCAACGGTGCGGGATTTGTGGGCACATAAAAATTTGGGGAAGTTTGCGGAAAAGTATTCCGCGGCGGTGGAGAGCCATGGGCTGGTGATGGTGACGGTGCGACCGTGATCGCATGCCTGTTCAGGAACAACGCACACGAACCTGACGGGCATAAGACGACGAATGGCGATGATGGAAGAAAACCAGAGGTTTCATTTCTCAGAGCTCGAGGCAAAGATACTCGTGACTATCGATAACATAGGATGGTATGCGTATCTCTGGTTCCCCATCATTGAGAGAGCAATCTTGAACTTCGGATCCGATGCTCCGGAAGAAGAGGTTCATGTAGCGTTAGTTGGCTTAATCCGGAAAGGTGTATTGGTCGATACCTTGGCAACAACGCGACCCGAGGAGATCGACCTTGGACCGTTGCGCCTAGCGCTCTGGAGTCCGCGCTAGATGTTTTGCAACCCGACAAGAAAACTAACCGATCCTGTCCCAAACTGGTCATTGCCCTTCGGCATTCCTCTTGTAATAATTATCTGGCTCTGGCGTTGGGTGGGGTGTCGATAACAGGAATCGCGGGCGAGGGCGCCCGCGCCACATGGTGATTGCCACACCTCCCATGCCATTATGAAGTTCATCGGTCGCATTTTTAATCCGACCAACAACCGGCGGCTCAACGAGTTGCTCGGGTTTCTTTTGTGCGTCTCCGCGCTCCTCCTCTTCCTTGCGCTGGCATCGTATTCTCCGCTCGATCCCTCGCTGAACAGCGCCTCGGTTCTCACCGGTTCGCGCGTGGCGCGAAACTGGGTTGGCATTGTCGGAGCGCTCGGCGCCGACCTGCTCTTGCAGTTTTTCGGCATCGGAGCGTTTCTGCTGCCGATTTTCTCGGTCGCGATGGGCGTTCGCTGGTTCCGCTCGCTGAAAGTTGTTTCGCCGACTGCCAAAACACTTGGCGGAATCTGGCTGCTGATGTTCGTGCCGGCGCTACTGGATCTTCTACCCGGACATCTGCGGTGGTTGGGAGCAGTCCCGCTCGAAGGATTGCTTGGCCGCGTCTTCGGCGACATGCTCATCCACTACTTCAATCTTGCCGGAGCTTGGATAGTTTCCACCACCATGCTTGCGGTGGCGCTCTATTTCTGTACCGCATTTTCGTTCTCGCAAGCGCGAGTGTGGGCAGCAACTCGGTTCTCTTTCGTCATTGCACTGCGTGATCGCTACCGCGACTGGCAAGAAGCCCGGCTGCGCAAGAAGATGCAAAAAGAGTTGGACAAGCGCCGCGCCGCCAAGCCTTCGATTCAGGCACAGGTGGTTCCGGCGCGGGCTGGGGCTCCCATACCGGCACCTTCACCTGAGCCGCGACGGACCGGAATCGAGAGATTTGCCGAGGAGGAAGAACAAGCCCCAGGTAAAGCGGGCGGTTTGGCGGGCGTGGGCGCCCGCCCCACCTTAGCCGAACAAAATGTGGAAGTCACTGAGCGCGCCGACAGTATAACCAAAGCAAAAACTACCATGCCACGTCTTGCAGGCGGTTACAAACTTCCGCCGAGCAGCCTCCTCCACCGCGCCGATGAGCAGCAGATTATTGATGCCGACGAGCTCAAATTGCTGGCTCAAGTCCTCACCGCAAAATATGCAGAGTTCGATGTCCACGGCCAGGTCACGCAGATCAATCCCGGCCCAGTAGTCACGACTTTCGAATTCAAACCGGAAGCTGGTATCAAGTACAGTCGACTGACCAACCTCACCGACGATCTTTGCCTGGCCATGAAAGCCGAAAGCATCCTGATCGAGCGCATGGCCGGCAAGAGCACCGTCGGAATTCAGGTGCCGAACCGTGATCGCGAAATCATATGGCTGCGGGAGAACATTGAGTCCTCCGAATTTATTGGGACGAAGTCGAAACTTACGCTGGCCCTCGGCAAAGACATCAATGGACGTATCGTCACGGCAGAATTATCCGGAATGCCGCACCTGCTGATTGCGGGATCAACCGGAACAGGCAAGAGCGTGGCAATCAATGCCATGATCATGTCGATCCTCTACAAGGCGACTCCCGATCAAGTACGGCTCGTTCTGGTAGATCCTAAGCGCCTCGAACTCGGCAACTACGAAGGCGTGCCGCATCTGTACACTCCGATCATCACGGAGCCGAAGCTGGCTGCGAACGCCTTGCGCAATGCCGTCCGTGAGATGGAACGTCGTCTGAAGCTGCTCGCGGAAAAGGGCGTCAGAAACATAGATCAGTACAACCGCCTTTTTGACGATGCCGAAACCCCGAGCCTCTTCGCCGAGGGAAGTGATGAGCGGCCGATTCCTTACATTGTCATCATCATTGACGAGCTAGCCGACCTGATGATGCTCGACGCCGGTAACGTTGAGGAATCGATCACCCGCCTCGCGCAGATGGCGCGCGCGGTTGGGATCCATCTTGTACTCGCGACGCAGCGGCCCTCGGTGGACGTAATCACCGGGCTCATCAAAGCCAACTTCCCTGCGCGCATCTCTTTCCGTGTCGCAACTAAAGTTGATTCGCGAACCATCCTTGACGCTAACGGAGCCGAAGCCCTGCTCGGTCGGGGCGACATGCTTTACCTTCCTTCAGGTTCTGCCCGAGTCCACCGGCTGCACGCGCCATTTGTCACCGAGAAGGAAATTGCAGCGGTCGTCGAGTTCTGGCGCTCTCAAGGCACAGCCGAATACGAGCAGAAATTTCTCGAAGTTCCCAAAGAAGAGCGGGAAGGCGTTGCTGGTGGCGGCGACGGCGATCCAGATGCTGATGACAACGATCCGATGTACAACGATGCCGTACGCCTGGTGATCGAGTTTGGAAAGGCCTCCACTTCCCTGCTGCAGCGGCGCTTGCGAGTCGGCTACGGACGTGCCGCGCACTTGATTGATTTAATGGAACGCGACGGAATTGTGGGCGCAGCAGACGGCCCCAAGCCCCGCGAAGTGTTGAAGCGTCCCGATTGGATTACTGAAGTAGAAGAATCGATGCGCTAGGGTCCAAATATCAGTGTCGGTTACCGTCCGTCAGCAGTTCTGTGCTCCCCGCAGTTCGAAATTGCAATTCATTTTGGACGAGCACGTCCAGCGCTTTGACAAAGCCTGCGCTTAGTGCTGAGGAATCCTCTTCTCGAACCCAGCCGGTGTGCTTCAAAAGAACGACTCCGTCGATGAGCGCGATGATAGCGAGTATGAGGCTGCGATGTTCATTGCCATCCCCGCCTAGCCATTCGGCCGTTCGGCTCAGGGCGAATTCGAAATTTGGCCGAAGCTTGGTTGTGCGAGCGAGCAGTCCGGACATCATCAGCTGATGCTCGTGCGGATACCTCAACGCGTAGTTGACGTACCTTTTCGCCATCTCTTGTAGAGAACCGCACGGCCGAAGCTGCTTGGCGACTTCCTGCTGATAGGATTGAACCATCGCTCGAAGGATATCGTCCCGATTGCGGAACCGGCGGTACAACGCTGGCGTATTGGTGCCGGCCAATTTCGCTATCGTCCTCATACTTAAGGACTTCTCTCCGCCCTTGCGCCACAGCTTGCGGGCTGCTTCCAGGATGCGTCCTTCTAGGTCTGGATCAATATGACGCGGCATAGGTCGAACCTCGCAAGAAGCTATAAAAACGATTTAATTATGTTGACATCGTTAACATTACACTGTTAATGTATTGATTGTAAGCCCTCCCCTGTGGATTTTCCAGAGCAATCCTCTGGGAAGTCCACAACTTATTAAGTGTGCGGCTTGCTTTGGGTCCCCATGCCGGACTGCGCCGGGAGTTCCCGCAGCGCTTGTCCATCCGATTCTTTCTAGAAAGGTGTTACACAGAGTATGAGTTTTTCGCCCAGGCCCAATCGTGGCCTCATGCCGGATTTGTGTGCTACCAACTCGAGATCAGAGATAGCACGCATTGACTACATCGTCTATACCAAAGCCCCGTGTGATTTAGCATGGAAGATCTTCTCCGATTGGAAACGCTGGCAGTCTTTCTCCAATGTGTACGGTTCGCCGGTCGAATGGAAGGGTTCTCCCTGGACGCCCGGTAGCCGAATGCAGTTCGACATCGTGTATCCCGTGCGCGCCAGGCTAGACCGCGTAATCACCGTGTGCACGCCGCCCCGATGCGTCGCGTGGATCAATCACGTTCGCGGATACACAATGGAACAATGGGTCCTTTTCGACCCGTTCGCCGGGGGCGGGACAAGAATCACAACTTGGATTGAACTTACCGGCGCGGAATTGTGCCCCCAAGGCCACGACTCGCGAATTGTCGTCAAGGGCATGCTCGAAAAGTGGTTCAGCAATTTCTGCGCCGAGTGCGACCGCATCGCGGTAACGATTTAGGGCAATTCGGTTTGCTATTCCGTCTTCCAGTTTTGCCACCGGACTGCAGCTTAGTCTCCAGGGACCTACCAAGTTTCTTGAGCAAAACGACGCGCGGCAGAAGTGATAGTGGTTATTTGGAGGCCGAGCTGCCCTTCATGCCGCGCACAGCTAGAGCGCCCAGTAAGGCCACAGCTGCTACCATCGCTGCCCAGAGTACGCCTTGATGGCGTTCTGACCATGGACGCTCGTCAGGGCGTCCGGTGAATTGCGGGTTCGCTTCAGGCAATCCGAATTGTGCCACTCCCGCGTTGGGGCTCGGCTGAAAGAATTTGGCGTAGTCATAGGCGGGGGATCCAAGCTCAGCGTCTCCGTAGTACAACTGCAGACTGGTTTTGCCGTCGGGGTCCAAATAAATGCGGCGTTCAAAGCTGAGCGCCCGCACGTGCTCAATCGGCAACGGCTTGTCGTCGCCATTCTGAATCGCGACCTTCACCGAGTTTCCCGGTCGTCCGTACAATTCGAGGGTGAGATCTTCGGACACAACGGATTGGCCCGCGCGGTTTAGCTGCACCCGGCGGATCGAGCCCCGCCCCATCTCATTTCCTTGCTTCTCGGAAATGACAACTGTACGATTGAAGTTGATGGTGTTGGCCGGCACATCGAATGCAAGACGTTCCAGCGGCACGCCGTCGAACCGCGAGCACTCGAAGAGAGTTTCTTTCGGGCCGCCAGTGCTTGGTTTGCATTCTCCTGCCGCCGACCATGCCGCCTTGGTTTCAGAAAAACTGGAAACGAAGGCATGCTTGATCTGACTCGGCAAGATACCGGGCGACAAACGGACGTGCAGGTATGGAAAACTCGAGGTCGGAAACTTCAAAACAAAGTTTGATCCCAAGCCTTCCACAGTGAAGTCGTAAAGCGTGCTGCTGCCCAAATTGCTACCGGAGCGATCATTGGAATTCCGGCGCCCTTGGACCTGTGTGCCATTGATGAAATTCTTTGCGTCGATTTCCAGCCGCACGCGTTCGTATTCCTGTAACCCGCCAACATCAAGGTCGAATTCAGTGTGCCCGCCGACACTGCCCAGGTTCAGAATCTTGGCGGTCGTTTCCTGGTTTGAACTGCCGCCGCTCTGCTTGATCAGGGCGTACGGAACCTGCGACTGGCGGTCATAGATTCGAAGATCGGCGAGGTCATTGCGGGAAAACTTCCAGATGTCCGGATCAACGACGACGTAGTTCTGACGGTCCGGCGCTGAGACCGTAAGATTCCGCAAGCGAGCGAAGTAAGGAATTCCGGCTTCGTAGCCTAATGCAGCAATTGAAAGCGCCACTACAAACGCACTCAGGACCATTTTCATGGGCTAGGCCACATCTCCCGCGGAGGAAGAAGGCTTGCGGGAAGGAAGCTTGAGCCAATTCCGCTGATACGCAAACGAGATGGCGAGTAGCAATGCGCCGAGCACGATAAAACTTAAGATGCGATAGATGCGTTCGAGTTCTGAAGTGTCGTAGGCAAACACCTTGACGGTTGTGAGGGCAATCAGAATCAAGGCTTGCCAGCGTATGAAGGCAGACTTGCGCCAGAACCCGATCGCCATCAGCATTGCCCCATAGCCCATCCACAGAGCGGAGTAGCTGAAGTCGCGGGCAATGCGGAGATCCGTCCAGTTTGCGATTACCGAACTGCCGGGCCTGAAGGTAGTCATTTGCTGCGAGTAATAATCTCGAATCTCCAGGCTCAATGCCGTCAGGGCAAGGATATTGAGCGCCACCGCGGCAACCGCCCCGACATTCTTTGTAAGATCATCGTTGCGCCTGAGTGCGTGATACGCGACAAGCCCCAGAACACAAATAGCAACCGCATAAACCAGCATACGCATATTGAAGATCAGCGGCGGATTTACAAAATTGTCATACAAAAGCAGCCGGGCAACTCCCAACATGAGCGCAGTGAGTGCGAATACGTTCAGCAAGTCGGACTTGATGCGATCACCGAGCCACAGCAGCACCGCTGCCTCGACAAACCAGCCGATCGTGATCCAATGAGCCTCGAGCCGGATGGGAATGGCAACTGTTATCAGTCCCACGGCCAGCGCAAGATGCATCAGGCGGAGATTGCTTTCCGCAGCTTCATCTGCATTGCGTGGCCGCATTCGGTTCAGAGCCAGATATACCGCCGCGAGCGCCAGCGCAAACCAGGCCATGGCCGTGTTGCTGATCTCAGTGATCATCAGGTAGGCCTGGGCAAAATATGTGGCCGCATTTACGAATGCCAGGGCCAGCGGCATCATGCCCGTGCCATGCTCTTGGCGGAGCATAAATAAAGGCGCAATCGCAAAAATGATGAAGAACAAGGTTGCGAAGATCAGGGTGGGCTGGAGTTCGCTGCGGATGTAGTACTCCGAGCTCCATGCGACATAAAGAATCAGTGTTCCCGTGAAACCGAGCCATAACAACCTGCGCCACGGCTTGAACGCAACCAGCGTGAGAATGCCGAGATCAAGCAACGCAACGTACGAAAAGAGCGCAACCTCGTGGTTAACTCCCGTTGACACTAAAACCGGAGTCGAAAATCCTCCGCTGATTGCGAAAACTGCCAGGATCTCTGCGTCTTGCGAAAGCGCCAACGCACATGTGGAAGCGGTGATCAGCAGCATGCAAGCGAATGCTGGGCCGGACTGGATTAAGTGATAGACCTGAAACGCGGCCCAGAAAGAAAGATAAAGAACTCCGATACCGACGGCTTTCAGGGAATACGAAAAAACACGATATCCACGACTCCGGAACCGCTCGCTCCAAAGCATGACAGCGATGCCGGCGATCAGACCTATCGCCACGCGGCCGGTGGGGCCGATCCAGCCACTGTCGAATGCGTACTTCAGGAAATAAGAGACGCCGATCAACACTGCTGCAATCCCAATGCGGTTCAGCCAATGTGATCCAATGCGAGTCTCGAGATCCGAATGCTGGGTAGCAGTCGACGGCACTACAAAAGCTGGTGGCGGTGGAGCGGGCCGCGTGGGAGGAACAGGTGGTGGCGGTTCGACGACGCGCGTCACGGTCTCTTGTCGCGGAGCTTTCGCTGCAGCCTGCGACGTTCCCAACGCACTTTCCAGCCGGTGAACTCGGGCTGTCAGTTCGCGAATCTGCTGTACCAGTAGATCAAAATCTGATTGAGAGATTTCCACGATTGGTCGAGAAAACGCCGGAGATGATTATCATGCAAATGCCGTGAGTTTTCACGTTGTTTCTGAACCGGCTACCCACGGACGACAAGGCGACTTGGGATGCATCTTTCACAAAAAGCGCGATCACGACCTGCAATATCTAAGTGCCGGTCTTTTGTGTCCAGTTCCACGCGCTCGTAATGATCTGTTCCAGCGATCGCTTGGCTTTCCACTGCAGCAGCTTTTCCGCAAGCGTTGGATCGGCAACCAGCTCAGCGGGATCGCCGGCACGTCGCTGGCCGATATGTGTAGGAACTTTGTGACCTGTGACATGCTCCACGGCTGAGACCACCTCGTGAACGGAGTACCCCTGTCCCGTGCCCAAATTCATCGCGGCCGACTCGGCCTTGCCAAGGTACTCGAGTCCGAGAACATGCGCGTCGGCGAGGTCATTTACGTGAATGTAATCGCGGATGCAGGTGCCGTCGGCGGTCGGGTAATCGGCGCCAAAGATTTCTAATGCTGCACGTTTGCCCTGAATGGCCTGAAGGATGATGGGAATTAGATGGGTTTCAGGATGGTGATTTTCACCGATGGTTCCTCCCTCGTCGGCTCCAGCAGCATTGAAATAGCGGAAAGTGACGAACCGCAAGCCGTACGCTCGGCTGTAGGCTTCCAATGCGTTCTCGAATGCCAGCTTGGTTGCGCCATAGGGATTGACCGGCTGACGCGGGCTATCTTCAGTAATCGGGCTTCTTGCTGGATTGCCATAAACTGCCGCCGTCGAAGAAAAGATGAACTTGCGTACGCGCGAATCCATGACCGAATTCAACAGCGCGATTGCAGCCGTGACATTGTTCTGAAAATATTTTCTTGGATTTTGTACCGACTCGCCGACGTAGGCGTGCGCCGCAAAATGCATGACGGCATCACAGCGATTCAGTGCTTTGGTCAGCTTTGCGGAATCCGCGATATCGCCGACGATGAGTTCGAATCCTGCCGCCAGCTCTTTATGCCCGGTGCAAAGGTTGTCGTAAATGATGACTTCGTAGCCCCTGCGCTGCAGTGTGAGCGCAGCGTGACTGCCAATGTAGCCAGCTCCCCCAACCACCAGAACGGCCAAGTTTCCTCCTTGAAATTCGCGTTCATCATAATTGAAGGATTGAGCGGGTGGAGAAAAGGGCGGGCTGACGCACCCGCCCATGCAACATCAGTAGGTGTAAATCAGATCGAACTGCAGGCGATTCAGCCAAGGCTCCTGCTGTCCTGCGGTTGCGATGGTTGAAGGCGCACCGCCCCAGTTATTGAACAGGGCGGCATTGTTCTCCAAGTTGGTGTTCAGAACTCGTCCGTACCACCAGGTGAAATTTGCCACCGTGTTGGGGCGCAGCTTCCATCCTGCGTAAAACTTGTTCTGCAGGATGTTGGTCGGCGCGCGCTGGTCACTCTCTGCAATCGACGCCAGCACGGAGTCCTGCTCTTGCCGATACCAGGAATAGCCGATCTGAAAATCATTTTTGTTTTTCGTCTGACCAACGCTTAGATCGCCGCCGTACTCTTTGTTCTGGCTGCCGACATTGGTTAGGACCGGATTGCCAGTGGCCGCAGATAGCGGATGCGATGCTGCGTCAAGGTTGTCTTCGAATTCAAGCAGCAAGTTCACAGGGAAACGAGTCGAAGCAGTCTTGAATACGTTGTTCAAAATGAAATCGGCGTAGTCGAATCCGGAATAAAAATGAGGCTTGCCGGCAGCATCGAAACTCACGGCATTGGTCATTCCGTTCGGGGCAAAGGCGCAAGGCGGGAATTTAGATAGCGTTCCGTTGCTGGAGCAGCCTGGACCCTCGCCGGGTACCGGAAACGAACCTGCGGTAGTCGAGCCCGTAGTGGTTGCGCCAACCGCGAAGGCACTCTCCTGGAGCAATGCATCTGGCCGGTTCCAATGTTCAGTTAGGAATGATGCGGTCGCCGACCATGGACCCGCCTCGAATTTCGCCGATGCCTGTCCGCCAAGCGTGTAGGAGTCCTGGCTGGACGAGCTCTCACCATACAGCAATTCGAACGCCTGAACGGTGAAGTTCTTGACGAAACCGTGAGTGTCGAATGAAAGCTTTTGATCGAATCCTTCAGGATTAAGGTCGGGATCGCCGGTTACCGATGTGCGCTGCCAAAGATACGGAAACTTGCCGCCGGTCAGCGAAAGCCAACTATGCGCAACTGGATTGTAAGTAATGAATCCCTTGTCGAGCGCGATCGTCTTACGGTCGAAAGCGTTAGTCAGCGTCTCGTTAGTTGTGGTCGGATCGCCCTGAGAGCCGGTGGCCAATGCTACTCCACCGAGAAAGTCTTCGTTCAGTTTGCCTTCAAGTCCCAGGCGCACACGAACACGGGCACGATTTCGGTCCTGGGTTTCATTTTGAGTGTAGTTTTCAAAACGCAGCCGCACATCACCGGAAAACCGGAATCGTCCGGTCAGGTCGGCCAGCCCCTTCAATTGGGTCTGTTCTTTCTTGCTCTCCTTTTCAAGAAGAGCGTTCGCCGATGCAGCGGAAGCCGCTGCCGTTGAGGCCGCTGCCGCCGCATGCTGGGCGGCGGCGGCGGATTGCTGTGCCTGCGTCGCAGTTGCCTGAGCTTGCTCCGCTCCACTTTGGCCCTTTTGCGAGTTTGTGTTGGCCTGCTGGACAGCGTCGAGCACCTGGTGCAGCTGGTCCTGCAGTTGCTGCATCTGCTGGCGCTGCGCCTCAATCTGCTTCTGCTGCGATTGCACCAGATCGCGTAGCGCCTGTACATCTTCTTGCGTCGCAGCCGGAGCGGCAGCCGGTCTGGCATGCCTCTTTTTTGCCGGCGCGGCGGCAGTCTGCGCGAGCGAGAATGCGTTTAGCGCCAGCCCAACAACCACAACCCCCCACCACCGAAGCTTGAGATTCATTGCCGTGGTTCTCCTTTTTATTATTGGAAGTATCTCTACCTACAAACTAGCCTTTCCTGAAAACACATTGCTAGGCAGCCCGAAAAGCGGGCCTGCATGTTTCAATCTTGTGGCGACGGTTGCAAGTCTGCGAAGACCCTGGAGGTTGTCTTTCCGTTGCGCCAATCAACAGCAGACATCTGGACTATCAAGCCTCGTGATTGGCAAATACTTTTACGTCCTTCGGGATTACGAATACTGCCTCGTCCTTGATCAACTGCAGATCGCGGAACCTTTCTTGCGACATCTCAATGTGAACGGGATCGCCCCACTCGGCAACCGCTTCCACTTTCACGAGCGGGCCGGCGGCATTGATGTGTTTGATGCGTGCGCGGAAGTGGCTTCCGCCGTTAGGCTGGCGATCAATCTCGAGGAGATGGGGGCGAACATAGACAACATGCCCTGTTTCCCGCTCGTGGATATAAGTGGTGCCGCCGTCAATCCGGCCATGAAACAGGTTCACATTGCCGAGGAAGTTGTACACAAACGGAGTCGCCGGCTGGTTATACACCTCTTCGGGCGAACCAATTTGTTCAATGCGTCCATGATTCATTACCACCACGCGGTCGGCCACTTCGAGGGCCTCTTCCTGATCGTGTGTGACGAACACGCTGGTGACGTGGATTTCGTCATGCAGCTGTCGCAGCCAGCGGCGCAACTCCAGCCGGACTTTCGCATCAAGCGCACCAAATGGCTCGTCGAGCAACAAGACGCTTGGCTCTACAGCCAACGCACGGGCCAGTGCTACACGCTGCCGTTGCCCCCCGGACAGTTGCGATGGATATCTCTGCGCCAGAGTTTCAAGCTGAATCAGCTTGAGCAACTCGTGAACTTTTGCCTGGATCTGCTTCTTGGACGGTCTGGCCTCTCGCGGCCGGACTCTGAGTCCGAAAGCGATGTTCTCGAATACCGTCATGTGCCGAAACAGAGCGTAATGCTGGAAAACAAACCCGACGCGCCGCTCACGCGCCGTACGATCACTAATGTCCCGGCCGTCGAACCGCACAGTTCCGGCGTCGGCAAATTCGAGTCCCGCGATCACACGTAGCAGCGTAGTCTTTCCCGAGCCGGATGGACCCAATAGAGCGACGAGTTCGCCGCTTGGGATTTCCAGGTCCACATTGTCTAGCGCAACAAATTGGCCAAATCGTTTGCTGATGTTATTGGCTTCAATGCTCATGCGGCATTCGCTCCCGCGCTCGAAATTGACGTCGGTGTTGCGGTTTGTCTCGTAGCGAAAAGTTCCTGTTGCTTGGTCTGTTGCCGCGATTTCCACTCCACGATGCTCTTTGCAAGCAACGTTACCAACGCCAGTAGCGCCAGCAACGATGCAACCGCAAACGCCGGAGCAAACTGGTACTCGTTGTAGAGGATCTCGATGTGTAGCGGCATGGTGTTGGTGCGACTCCGGATGTGTCCTGAAACGACCGAGACCGCGCCGAACTCCCCCATAGCTCGCGCATTGCATAGGATCACGCCGTAGAGCAGGCCCCACTTGATGTTGGGCAGCGTGACTCGGAAGAATGTCTGCCATCCACTGGCGCCCAGGGTCAGGGCAGCCTCTTCTTCTTCGTTGCCCTGTGCCTGCACCAGCGGAATCAGTTCGCGAGCCACAAACGGGAAGGTTACGAAGACTGTCGCAAGCACAATTCCCGGCACGGCGAAAATAATCTTGACGTCATGGGAAGCGAGCCAGGGGCCCATCAGGCCTTGCAGGCCAAAAATCAGAACATAGATCAGACCGGAGACAACGGGAGAGACAGCAAACGGCAGATCAATGAGTGTGACCAGGAAACTTTTCCCGAAGAATTCAAATTTGCCGATGGCCCAAGCCGCGGCCACGCCAAAAATCAGGTTCATGGGTACGGCAATTCCCGCAGCAATCAGCGTTAAGCGGATAGCCGCGAGTGCATCGGGCTCTCGCAAGGCGGCGAAATAAACAGAAACACCCTTGGCAAGGGCGGAAGCAAAGACCACAGCTAGCGGCATGAACAGGAATACGCCGAGGAAGACCACAGCAACCGCGATCAGTGACCAGCGCACCCAAGCGCCTTCGGTAGTGGCCTGCGCTGCTCTGTCCGACGCGAGCCCGAAACTTCTTAATGGGAATATTGTTGCCATAACTTAAGCCTCGCCCAGCGCGCGATCACTAGCCCCGGAAGACTTTATGCGCCTGCCGCTCCACGCCTGCACCAAGTTGATCGCCAGCAACATCACAAACGAAACCACCAGCATGACCACCGCGATGGCAGTGGCTCCGGCATAGTCATATTGCTCAAGCTTGGTGATGATCAACAGCGGAGTAATTTCGGTCCGCATCGGCATGTTCCCTGAGATGAACACCACGGACCCGTATTCGCCGACGGCGCGCGCAAACGCCATAGTCACGCCGGTCAGGGCCGCGGGCAAAATTGCCGGTAATAACACGCGCGTGATGGTTTGCCAGCGGTCAGCGCCCAAGCTTGCCGCGGCTTCTTCCATTTCCTTGTCTAGGTCTTCGAGCACTGGCTGTACCGTGCGCACCACGAACGGCAGTCCCGTAAACGTGAGCGCGATTACAACGCCGAGCCGCGAGTAGGCCGCCTTGATGCCGAACGGTTGCAAGTAGTGACCGATCCATCCGTTTGCCGAGTAGATTGCGGTTAGGGCGATTCCGGCGACAAGTCCACGAGCGAATCAAAGACCCTCTTGCCGGGAAACGTGTAGCGCACCAGCACCCACGCGACGATCAATCCGAACACGAGATTGATACCCGCGGCTATCGCAGACGCTCCAAAACTGAGCTCATACGAAGCGATCGCGCGCGGCGCCGTGACTACGTGCCAGAATCGCGGCCAGGTAAGCGATGAGGCTTTTAGAAAGGTCGCAGAGAGCGGAATCAGCACGATCAAGCTGAGATACAAGACCGTGAATCCCAGCGAGAGTCCATATCCCGGCAACACGCTGCGTTGTTTGAATCTGACCGCCATGTTCTTCTTTCCGTTCACCTTGAATGCGATATCTACTGATTTGGCTGATACACCTGATCGAACACACCGCCGTCGGCGAAGTGAATTTTTTGGGTCTTCTGCCAGTCGCCAATAATCTCCGCGAGCGTGAACAGCTTTACCTTGGGAAACTGGCTGGCGTATTTCTTGGCCGCCGCTTCTGAACGGGGCCGGTAATATCGTTTCGCCGCAATTTCCTGGCCCTCCGGACTGTAGAGATGCTTGAGATATTCCTCGGCGATGGCGCGAGTTCCCTTCTTGTCCACAACTTTGTCAACGACGCTCACCGTCGGCTCACAAAGAATGCTAAGCGAGGGCACCACAATTTCGAATTTGTCTTGCCCCAAGTCCTTTGCGCCAAGCAGCACCTCGTTCTCCCATGCGATCAGCACGTCGCCCATACCGCGTTCCACAAACGTGGTGGTAGCGCCGCGCGCGCCCGAGTCGAGCACGGGCACATTCTTGTAGAGCTTGGCAATGAAATCTTTGGCTTTGGATTCATCGCCGCCAGACCTTTTCAGCGCGTATCCCCAGGCGGCAAGATAGTTCCAGCGCGCCCCGCCGGAGGTCTTCGGATTGGGTGTGATGACAGCAACGCCCGGCCGAACGAGATCATCCCAATCCTTAATACCTTTGGGATTGCCCTTTCTCACCAGAAAAATAATTGTCGAAGTATAAGGCGAGCTATTGTTCGGCAACCGCGATTGCCAGTTTGCAGGCAGCAGCTTCGCATTTTGCGCGATTGCGTCAATGTCGTAGGCCAATGCTAGCGTGACGACATCAGCTTCGAGTCCATCAATCACCGCGCGGGCTTGCTTGCTCGATCCTCCATGCGACTGCTGCACGTTGACCTGTTGCCCGGTTTTTGCTTTCCAGTACTTGGCAAACGCTGCGTTGTAGTCTTGGTAGAGCTCACGCGTGGGATCGTAAGAAACATTAAGGAGCGTAACCGGACTGCTCTGCGCGACGCCCTGGATGGTAAGAGCAACTATGAATGCAATCGCGATTAATACTTTCTTCATTTATCTTTCCTCGCACATTAATTCTTGCTTGGCACAATCATCGGCAGCACGGCTGGCTCGGTTGCTCCCTTCTTGTGCTGCCTCTTCCCAGGCTTCGAGACCCGCTCCTTACTCACAATGTCTGCCAGAGAAGTGTTTTCCAGAATTTTCGCGGCTGCATCACGGACGTCGAGAAACACTTGATACAAAGCGCGATGTTCGGCATCGCGGTCAATCAGAACGCGAAGTTGATCAGCGTCGCCAAAGGGCGCGAGTGCCCCGTCAATCAGACGAATGATTTCGGCAAGATAGATTTCTGAAGGAGGCCGCCGCAACTGGTATCCACCCTTTGCTCCGCGAACGCTTTCCACGATGCGCGCGTTCTTCAGTTCCAGCAGAATCAGTTCCAGAAATTTTTCCGGCAGCTCTTCTTCATAAGCGATGTCTCGAATTCGGATTGCGCCCTGATTGTGGTGGCGGGCCAACATCATCATCGCCTGCAAGGCATACAGTCCTTTTTGGGAAATCTTCATGAATTCACTGTACCATAATCTAGATCAACTAAATAGACATAGATGACATGCAGCTATATTGCCACAACCGCAATGCCGAATAGTTGCTTATTTATGAGGTACTTAGACTTCCGAGCATACTTTTAGATTCCATTTCAGTGCAGGAGTTTGCAGAGCAGGAAGGAAAATGATGTGGCATTTTCGCGGCTGGCGGCTAGAGAATGTTTTCGACTTTCAATGGGGTTGCGAGTTCTGATTATTGGCGAGTTGCAATCAAACGATACGCGCAATCTGCAGCGTGACATTGTCGGGACCGCCGTGTTCCTTGGCCAGCCCGACCAACGCTTGACAGGCATCGGCTGGAGGTTGCGAACTGAGCACATTCTTCATTTCAGCTTCCGTCAGTTGCCCCCATAGTCCATCGGTGCAGATCAAAAGAACGTCAGATTTTTCAAGAGACAGTGGTTCAGCGGGGAAATCAGGCTCGACGTCGTCGGCAACTCCGAGCGCAGCGGTCAGCACGTGCCTTTGTGGATGACTTTCAGCATCTTCCTGTCGGATGACGCCGGTCTCAATCAGACGCGCAACTAGGGAGTGATCGCGCGACAGAACACGCAGCGTTCCATTTCGCAAAAGGTAAAGACGGCTGTCCCCGACGTGTGCGTAATAAACTCTGCTGCCTACAATGGCGCATGCCGTGCATGTAGTGCCCATTCCCTGCAGCTCTGGATCTTCGTTCGCTCGCCGCTGAATGCGGTGGTGTGCTTCCTGCAGCGCTGCAATGAGCACCTTTTGTGGATCAGCGTCGGCAGCATTGGAATAGGTCTGTTGAATCGCTTCCACGGCGATATGGCTGGCTATCTGCCCGCCTTCATGACCGCCCATTCCATCGGCGACAACTGCCAATCGGCCAAGCCGCGCAAAAACGGCGTCATCCGCCGATTCCCAATAGCCGAGGCTGTCTTCGTTATTCTCTCGTTGGCAGCCTACGTCGGTGAGGCCGGCAATCTCAATCCCCGGACGGATTCGCATTAGGCGCGGTTGCTCCGAAAAGCTCGAATTATACGCGACTTGCACGACTGCCTGCCGCGTGACATTTGTCAGGCAGCTCTGGTGATGATTCGCACTGTTGCGGCTGCAAGCGCTGGTCGATGATGTGCTGAGCGTCGAAGAATTCGGGGATGGAGACATGGCAATAGCACAGGTTGTGCCGATTCAACGCAGTCGAGCACATGGAACCGTCGCGGAGATACAGGGTGCAAGCAAGAACTTCGGCTCCGTTCGCGCACTCGTGGACTTTAACTTTCAGGTGCGGGCTGGAGAGTTGACTGCGTTGCTCGGTCCAAACGGCGCTGGAAAAACCACTGCAATTAAGCTTCTCTTGGGACTGGCATGCCCGACCTCTGGGCGGGTTTCAGTCTTTGGCGCCGACCCCGCGGAAGCGACCACCCGTACCCGCGTTGGCGCCATGCTGCAAGTCGGCCGTGTGCCAGAGTCGCTACGCGCAGCGGAACACATTGATCTGTTTTCCTCCTACTACCCCAACCCTTTGCCGATTTCTGAAACTTTGGCCATCGCGGGACTCGAGGAGTTACGTGACCGCAAATTCGGAGACCTTTCGGGTGGCCAAAAACAACGCGTACTGTTTGCTCTCGCGATCTGCGGGAACCCTGATCTCTTGTTTCTCGACGAACCTACAGTTGGCTTGGATGTAGAAGCACGCCATCTGCTCTGGCAGGAAATCCGCAACCTGCTCGGCCGCGGCAAGACGGTCGTGCTAACCACGCACTATCTGGAAGAGGCCGACGCTCTCGCAGATCGTGTGGCTGTAATCAACAAGGGTTCCATCATCGCCGAAGGGACTCCCGCCCAGATCAAGTCCCGCACCGCAGGCAAAAAGATTCGCTGTGTCACCCAGCTTTCCGCGGCTGTAATCAGAGACATAAAAGGCGTCATTGACGTACAAGCTGACCGCGAAGCAGTGGTGATCCAATCTAACCACCCGGAGAGTGTCCTGCGTGGACTGCTGAGCCTGGACCTTGAGATTTCTGGGATCGAGGTAACCAGCGCGGGACTAGAAGATGCATTCCTCGCCCTGACGCGAGAGGAGAAATAACAATGGCCAGCGTTTCGACCACAATGCCCGCTGCGACGTTTGCGCGCCCCAATCCGCTCCGAATTTGCTTCAAGGAAGCGAAGTACGAATTTCTCAAATGCCTTCGTCTTCCCATGTATTCGGTTTCAACCATGCTTTTTCCCATCATGTTCTACGTGCTCTTCGGGCTGGTCATGGGCAGGCAGACGATTGGGAGCATCAGCACAAGCGTCTATTTGATTCCCGCTTATGGGACCTTCGGCGTGATGGGCGCATCGTTGTTCGGAACCGCCGCAACGCTCGCTGGAGACCGTGGCTTGGGATGGCTGCAAGTGAAGAGAGCCAGTCCGATGCCGATCTACGCGTACTTCCTCGCCAAAGTGGTTACGAGCGTGATATTCAGCACCGTGGACGTTCTGGCGCTTCTGACTTTGGGGGTCGCCTTCGGTGGAGTGCACATTCCGACATTAGTTGCAGCCAAGCTGGTACTGACTCTTGTTTCAGGCTCGCTTCCCTTCTGCACGATGGGGCTGGCAATCGGATACTTTGCGGGACCGACTTCGGCGCCGGCAGTCATTAATATTTTCTATCTGCCGATGTCATTCTGCTCCGGGTTGTGGATGCCGTTCATGTTTCTTCCGAAGTTTGTACAGAAGATAGCGGTGTTCCTGCCGCTCCTGCCGCCATACCATCTGTCGCAACTGGTATTTCACCAGGTGGGAGCGGGCCAGGGCGGACCAATTCTCTGGCATTGGGAATCGTTGCTTGGATTCAGCCTGGTCTGTTTAGGCATAGCGTGGGTCGGACATCAACGCGACCAGAAGGCCAATGGATGATGCAGACTTTTATGAAAGCCAATTGGCAAACATGGTCGCTCGTATCAGCGGCATTTGTCTTGCTGGCAATCCTCGGGAGGCTCGACTTGCTCGCAATCGTGGTGCCCCTGTCCCTCGTCGTCGGGTATGGCGCCTGGGCGGCAAAGCGCAGCAATTCTTCCAGCGCACGGTAAGATATCAGTAGTCACGCAATGAAAATGGGCCTTGTTCCAAATGATCGCGATCACGGTTGGGTGCCATATGTTTGGCTCGTGTTCATGGCCTTCTTCATCGTTCCACCAATATTCGCCCCCCACACCACAGCAAGGGATTGGCAGATCACGATTGCGGCCACCGCCGTTTTTCTGGTTCTCTATTTCAAGCTCTTCTGGACGGGACCTCCCTGGAATTACGTCTTAATCGCCGGCATGGCGGGCATGGGACTCGGCCTCGGTCACATCAACCCGGGAGCTTGCGTCTTTATTATCTACACGGCATCGTTCATTCCTTGGGCGATCCCAAAGCCGCGCTGGGCATTCGTAGGCGTTGCGGGGTTGGTGACGGCGCTGGGAGTTGATGCTGCTTTCTTTCACGCTCCGTCCGCGTTCTGGATGCCCGCAACAATCGTGTCAGTGGGTGTCGGTTTTTCAAACACGTATTTCGCGGAGAAGAATCGCACCAACGTAAAGTTGCGCATGGCGCACGAGGAGATCGAGCACCTTGCCAAGGTTGCAGAACGGGAACGTATCGCCCGCGACCTGCACGATGTGCTGGGCCACACTCTCTCGTTGATCATCGTAAAGTCCACACTGGCCGGAAAACTGCTCGAGATAGATACGGCGAAGGCAAAGAATGAAATTGCTGATATCGAGAAGGTTTCGCGCGAGGCTATGGCAGACATTCGCAACACCCTTCGCGGATACAGCACGTACAAATTATGCGAAGAGTTGCAGCGGGCAAAATCAGCACTCGAAAGCGCGGGCGTCACAGTGGAGTCTGTCGCGACGGAGTTGACCATGTCTCCTGCCCTGGAAAGTGTAGCGGCCCTGATCATGCGGGAAGCCGTCACCAACGTGGTCCGGCACGCGTACGCGCGGCATTGCGGGTTGCGGGTTGCGCGCAACAACGGTAATTGCGTGCTCGAAATCGAGGACGACGGACGCGGTGGCGACCAGGCTGAAGGCAATGGCATTCGCGGCATGCGCGAGCGGGTGGAGGCTTTGGGCGGGACTGTAATTCGCGAAACTTCTGCCGGAACAAAACTCCGTTTTGAATTCCCGCTGGCTGCTGCCACGAACGGGACCAATTGAATCCTCTAGCTAAGACCGCTCGCAAGACCATCCGCGTCGCCATAGCAGAGGACCAAGGCATGGTTCTCGGCGCGCTCGCCACGCTACTTGAGATCGAAGGCGACATCACCGTCGTGGCACGTGCTCGTAGTGGTGCTGACGCGCTGAGCGCTGTCATCACCCACAAGCCCGACATTTTTCTCACAGACATTGAAATGCCGGAAATGAGCGGCCTCGATGTTGCTGCCGAAATCAAGCGCCGGCGCGTGCCCACGCGAGTAATCATCCTGACAACTTTTGCGCGGGCTGGATACTTACGGCGTGCTTTGGAGGCGGGCGCTTCGGGCTATCTGCTAAAGGACATGGCGGCGGAGAAACTCGCTGAGGCTGTCCGCCACGTGCAGAGCGGTCTGCGCGTGATTGATCCAGAACTCGCAGCCGAAGCTTGGGTTGAACCTGATCCGCTCACCGATCGCGAGCGTCAGGTGCTGCGCTTCGCCGGAGAAGGCATGTCCAGCTATGACATCGCCGGCAAACTGAATCTTTCCGAAGGCACCGTTCGGAACTACCTTTCCGAGGCCATCAGCAAGCTGGGTGCGGGCAATCGCGTGGAGGCAGCGAGGATTGCACGCACCAAAGGTTGGCTCTAGTTGGCGGGTTGGCCTGTCTTGCTGTCGGCGGGAACCTCAAAACCATAACGTTCGAGCACGGTGCTGACTTCCTTGCTTCGAAAATACGTCTGAAACTCCATCGCGAGCTGCTGATTCCTCGAGGCCTTGATAACCACGCAAGCCTGCTGAATCGGCGGATAATCGGTCGACGGAATTTCCCAATAGCGCACCTGTGCGCGCGTGGCCGGTGCTAGCGCCAGTGACAACGATGCAATTCCAACATCAGCGCCGCCGGATAAGACGAACGACGCCGCTTGCGAAATATTTTCTCCGGTGACTAGCTTCGCGGAAACCTGACCGTAGATCCCTTCAGTCTTGAGCGCAGCCACTGCCGCCTGCCCGTAGGGGGCATGGCTCGGATCAGCGATAGCGATCTTCCTCATATTCGCGTTGAGCAGACCTTTCAGACCCTGGTTTATGTCCAGCTTCGAACCTGATGAAACCAGGAGAACAATTTTGCCCCGAGCATATTGATGGTAGCTACCAGGAACGATGAGTCCCGCTGAGTCTAGTCTCTTCGGATAGTCTTCGTTAGCCGAGAAAAACAGGTCAAACGGCGCGCCGTTTTGTATTTGCTGAAAGAAATTCCCCGACGAGCCGTAGGTCACTTTCACCGCCGTCCCGGGATGCGATTGCTGGAAGCTAGCAATGATCTCTTCAAACGCCGGACGCAAGTCCGCAGCCGCAGCAACGGTAATTTCCTGCGCGCCGCAGGGCGCTGTAAATGCCAGCAAGAAGATCGAAAGAACCTTCATATCAATTGCAGCATGCCAAAACCTGAAACCACAAAGGACACGAAGGAACACGAAGGAACTTTATAACGACAGCTGCGCCAAACCTTCGTGTACCTTCGCGTCTTCAAAGTTGCTTTTAGGATGTTATCGAAGCAGCTTCGATTGTCTGCTGCTGCAGCGTACGCCTGCGCAACTCCAAGTGCTTTTGCCGGAAGTGCGCCTGCGCCCGCTCTCCCCATCCTCGAACGAAATAATAATTCAGCACGCCGCCGATAATTGAACTCGCAACCGGTATGAGCCGCCCGGCCCACTTCTCAACAAACTCCGTACTGGCTTTTGCCGCAATGCGCTGAATAATGCGCGGTATCAGCCGGTTCACCACATTCTTCTCGAGCAAGTCCCGCCCTAGATCCACCCCTGCGGCACTGGCTGCAGCAATCCAAAGCTCGGCCATTTCCTCGTCTGTATTGAATTCGAAGCCGTATACCAAGCTCAGTTTTTGGATCGTGCGCAGAGTAATGGCCGCAAGAATACTGAAGTCGGGAACAATGGTGATGAAACCGCCAAGACCAAATCCCGCGCCCTCCGCTGCTGCGATCTTCATGGAGCTGCGGATGATTTGTTCCGCGACAGTGTCGAGCACCGGAGGCTCGACGGTGTACATTCCCTGAAAACTGGTTATCGGAAGTCCGTGAGCTGCGCGCAGCTCGAGTAAAAAACGCTGCGGATCAACTTTGACGGTCTCGTAAGCGCGCGTCAGGGCCTTCGTAAACGCCTTCTCAACCCGCCGGCGCAACCATGATTTCTCGTGCATAACTTAGCTATTGGATGCGAATCAAGCCACCAGTGCCTATGCTACGATCATAGTTCCTAAATGCCTTCCGGAAAACTCCATCTGGTACCGCTCGGCGGTCTTGGCGAGTTCGGCATGAACTGCATGGCCGTGCGCTGGGGCGATGACATCATCGTCGTTGATGCCGGCATGATGTTTCCTGAGGCTGAGCTGCTGGGTGTAGACATTGTTGTCCCCGACATTTCCTACTTGATGGAAAATCGCCAGCGGGTCCGGGCGATTGTGCTCACGCACGGGCATGAAGACCATATCGGGGCCCTGCCTTGGGTTCTTTCCGAGCTGAACGTTCCGGTCTGGGGAACGGAGTTCACCCTGGCCTATGTAGAGGACAAACTGGATGAACATGGGCTTTTGGATGATGCCGAGCTACGCGAGATTCGGCCCGGCGAGCGCTTCAAGATCGGGCCATTCACCATTCATCCCATTCAGGTGACGCACAGCCTTGTGGATTGCGTTTCATTAGCGATCCATACGCCGCTGGGCGTTGTGATTCATACCGGCGACTTCAAAGTTGATCCCACCCCAACCGATAATCGGCTGTTCGATCTGCATGCCTTCGCTGAGTATGGAAAAGAAGGTGTACTCGCGCTGCTGCAGGATTCAACCAATGTCGAGCGCCGTGGTTACACTCCGAGCGAACGCGCGGTACGGCGCAAATTTGACGAAGTCTTCGCTCGCACTGAACGTCGTCTCTTCATCTCCTGTTTCGCATCTTCCATCCATCGCATCAAGCTGGCGGTGGAGATGGCCTTTGAGCACGGACGAAAAGTGGCATTCGTCGGGCGCTCGATGAACAACTCGTCCGAGATTGCTGAGGACCTGGGCTACATCGAAATCCCTGATGGTTTATTGATCACTCCAGGCGAAATCAAGAATTTCGCTCCGGAAAAAGTCTGCGTGATGATCAGCGGCACCCAGGGCGAGCCCATGTCCGCACTTTCCCGCGCCGCAGTGGACAATCACAAGCACGCCAAGATTGAAAAGGGCGACACGGTCGTGCTTTCTTCGCGCATCATTCCGGGAAACGAAAAGGCGATCTATCGCATGGTGGATCACCTATTCCGGCGCGAGGCGCACGTCATCTATGAAGATGGTTCCTCGCCTCCGATCCACGTCAGCGGACACGCCAGCCAGGAAGAGCTAAAGCTGATCATCAATCTGGTCAAACCCAAATACTTTATTCCAGTTCACGGCGAATATCGTCAGCTCAAGCTACATGCAGAACTGGCGGCTTCAATGCGCGGGTCAGTCGGCAAGGTCATGCTGATCGAGAGCGGCGATATTCTGGAATTCGACGAGCTCGGCGCACGTAAAGCTGGGCGAGTCAATGTTGGCCGCATCTGCATCGACTCTGGATCGCGTACCGACGTGGTCGAAGACCTGGTTATCAAAGATCGCCGCCACTTGAGTGAAGACGGTTTTGTCCTGCCGATTATCGCCATCCATAAGCTCACCGGCAAAGTTGAAATCTCGCCGGAAATCGTGACGCGCGGCTTCACCGGCGGCGAAAACGGGTTCATGGAGGAGGTCCGGCAAGTTGTGGTGGAAACTCTGGGCCAGTCAAGCGAGGAAGAACGCGCCGATTATGGCGTGATCAAAGAGAAGATTCGGGCGGACTTGAAGCGGTATATTTCGAAGCAGACGCAGAAGAGGCCGCTGATCATGCCCGTGATTTTGGAAATCTGACGAGCACTTTCACGAGAGAGGGACCTCTATTTGAGGAAAGTCAAAGACATCATCGGTCGTCATATTTCAATCCAAAGTCAGCCTGAACGGCTAGTATTATCCGGCTTGAACACATCAACGAGCCACAATTTTTCAGTACTCGTATTGCGAACCCCAACCACGTGCCAGCGGATATCTCGGTTCATGATCACGTCCCCGCCCTAAAGCGGCGCGTCGCTAGTACGCCAAACCAGTTCAATACTTCTTTGTTCGTTTCTAGCTCAAAAGCAACGAGATCATACGTCATTTTGGTTCCTTTCTTTGTGGGCTTACCGGCCTTCGTTTCCTTGAGGAGAGGGCCCCGCGTGGGAGTGTTTATCAGCACAGCACCAGCCGGGCTCCTAGGAAATCAGGTAGGAGGTTCGTCCAATGTAAACTGCTATGACCAGGCCATGGTCACGCTCGCTGACATCCGTGCTGCCCGTTCCCGCCTCGACGGCATCACTGTCCGCACAGCTCTTATTCCGCTCGAACACGACGGGCGCACACTCTATCTCAAGCCTGAAAATCTTCAGCCCATCGGCGCCTTCAAGCTTCGTGGCGCTTACAACAAAATTGCGTCTCTCACTGATGACGAACGAGCGTGCGGCGTAATCACATATTCAAGTGGGAATCATGCTCAAGGCGTCGCCTACGCGGCCCGAGCGCTCGACACCAAGTCCGTTATCGTCATGCCAAGCACCGCTCCCGCAATCAAGCGCGAAGCCACTGCGGCACTCGGGGCCGAAATTGTACTCGTTGGACCGAGTGGCATGGAACGCCAGCTCAAAGCCGAGGAGCTGGCGGCGAAACATGGTTACGTGGTCGTGCCACCGTATGAGGACGAAAAGATCATTGCCGGCCAAGGCACAGCTGGACTGGAAATTCTCGAAGATTTGCCCGATGTTGACCTCGTCCTCGTCCCGATTGGCGGCGGGGGCCTGATCAGCGGAGTCTCAACCGCAATCAAATCCGTGAAGCCAAGCGCCACGGTTGTCGGCGTTGAGCCCGAAGTCGCTGGAGACGCGCAGGCCAGCCTGCGCGCCGGCCACATCGTCAAATTTCCCGTCGAACAGGTGCTTTCCACCTGCGCCGACGGTCTGCGCGCTCAATACGTCGGCACCTTGACGTTCGAGCACATCCGGCGCCATGTGGACGATGTCGTCACGGTTTCGGAGAATGAAATCATGCAGGCTGCACAACTCCTTGCCCGTAATCCCAAGACGGTGGCCGAACCCAGCGGTGCGGTTGCAACCGCCGCATGGCTTTTCCATCCTGAGCTTCTGCCGGCATCGAACCGTACTGTTGCGGTTATCAGTGGGGGTAATATTGATCCTGACCTGCTCGCGCGAATTCGAGCCTGAGGTGCCAAAGAGAATGGCAAGAACGTTTGTGGCTATTATGCTGGCATTGCTCTCGCCGGCGCTGCTTTCTGCGGAGGTGGTGCGCGCCGCCAGCATCCGCGTGGCAGGGTTGTATCTTTCACCTGACACGTCCTCGACAAAGCTCGCCGACATTGATCGTGGCCGCGAAGTCATCTACCTCGAAACCAGCGGCGACTGGATCCACGTGGAAGCGAATTTGACCGAGGAGCGCACGGTGACCGGATGGACTCCTAGCAAGGGACTCATCCAGTCCACAACGCCCGACGGCGACAAGATCCTTTTCGGTGAGGCTGTAGATGCGGAAGATCAAGCCAGCCAGCGCAACGGCCGCCGCTACGCCGCGCAGGATGCCATGCGACTTTATGGCGAGGTCGCCGAACTATTCCCGCAATCGCCGCTCGCAGGCGAAGCCATGTATCGCTCCGCCGATATCCGCTGGCAAATTGAGAAGGCCGATGTCATGTCGTTGCCTTCGGCACGGGAGCAGGAGCCGTATCTGCGCAGGGGCATGAATGAAGATTACTTCAAGAAGGTGATTAAGAAATTCCCCAATACCAAATGGGCACAGCTGGCCACATTTCAGCTGATCGACAACAAGCTGTGCGGAGACTGGCAGGCGCAAGCGAAGTGCCCTGTGAAAGAAGCCGAAATCTACGAAAAATACGCGGCTGAGTACCCACAGTCCCCCGCCGCGGCGCAAGCATTGTTTCAAGCCGCTTATCGCTGGTCAGCACTGATCGAGATATACAAGTCGGGAGAAGAATCCAAGAAATCCGATGAGGCCAAGAACCGGGCAATCGCTGACGCTGAAAAGGCCATCGCGCAAGCTGGCCAGAGCGATTGGGGCCCGCGTTCGAAACGGCTTCTATACATGGTGCAGCAAGGGATTCCGGGTGAGAAGCATCTACCGGTAGTACAATAACCCGTTTTGCCTTATGTCCCGGGCGCTCCAGTTCGAATTGCGGTTAGCTGAGCGGATGTCACGGCTCGGAACCGAAACTGCATTCGAAGTACTCAACCGCGCCCGTGCTCTCGAGCGTCAGGGCAAGGACATCATTCATCTCGAAATCGGCGAGCCCGATTTCGATACTCCTCAAAACGTGATCGAAGCGGGCGTTGAAGCAATGCGCGGAGGCTGGACCCACTATGGCCCATCGGCTGGTTATCCCGATCTTCGCCAGGCAATTGCCGATGAGGTAAGCCGCTCACGCGGAGTTCGTGTCGCCCCAGAAGAAGTCGTCGTCGTTCCCGGCGGCAAGCCGATCATTTTCTTTTCAATTCTCGCGCTCATTAACGACGGCGACGAAGTCATCTATCCGAATCCCGGGTTCCCGATCTACGAATCCATGATCAACTACGTTGGTGGCCGTGCTGTGCCGATCCGCCTTCGCGAAGATAAATACTTTAGCCTCGACGCCGAAGAGCTTGCTGCCCTTATCAGCGACCGCACGAAACTGATCATTCTGAATTCACCGCAAAATCCTACGGGCGGGGTGCTCAGCAAGCGCGATATAGAACAGATCGCCGAAGCAGTGGGTGACCGCAACATTTTTATTCTTTCTGACGAGATCTACAGCCGCCTCATCTTTGAAGGCAAGCATCACTCGATCATCGCCGAACCGGGATTCAAAGAGCGAACAATTCTGCTTGATGGATTCTCGAAGTCCTATGCGATGACCGGATGGCGCATGGGTTATGGCGTGATGCGTGCTGATCTCGCCGTGCAAGTTGCCCGCTTGATGACCAACTCGAATTCCTGCACCGCGAGTTTTACGCAGGTCGCGGGCATCGAAGCATTGCGCGGAGATCAAGGTTCAGTGGATCTCATGCGGCTGGAATTTCAGCGCCGTAGAGATATGTTCGTCGCCGGTCTCAATCGCATCAAAGGGTTCTCATGTCGCACGCCCCACGGAGCTTTTTACGTCTTCCCCAATGTCACGGCCACCGGTTGGAAATCGAAGCCCTTGGCTGATGCGCTGCTTGAAGAGGCAGGTATGGCCTGCCTTTCAGGAACGTCATTCGGGGAATTCGGAGAAGGCTACCTGCGCTTTAGCATCGCAAATTCGACGGAGAATCTGCAACGTGCGCTCGAGCGAATTGAGAATTGGATTGCGGCAAGCATCAAATGAAATATTCTTAGGGCCGGGCACGCGAAGAGTCGCTAAAGTGGTAAATAACATTCTCGGCGCACTCTGCGTTCTCTGCGGTTAAAAGCTTTTTTACGAGGCAGCCACGGTGCGTACAGGACCGAAGCCAAAATCGCCCAAATCCAGCCGCCCGCACATCCCAGGCTACGGCTTACCAAAGACGAAAAAAGGACTGCTGCCGTGGAAGTGGGCTGACGACCGACTAAAGAAGAGCCGACAATACTGGATTGCAACCACGCGTCCCGACGGACGTCCGCATGTGATGGTTATCTGGGCGCTATGGGTGGATGGCGCGCTCTACTTCAGCACCGGGAGCAAATCGCGCAAGGCGCAGAACCTCGCCAACAACCCCCATTGCACAATGTGCACGCAAAACGCCGCCGAGGCTGTGATTATCGAAGGGAAAGTTGACGCCGAGAAGAACGTCAACCGGATTCGCGATTTTCTCAAACTGTACGAGAAGAAATACAAATGGGACATGTCTGACATGGCGGACGATCTGCTCAAGCTGAAAGAACCCGTGTTCCTACTCCGTCCGAAGGTCGCCTTTGGCATGGCCGAGAAAACATTTTCAAACAGCGCCACCCGTTGGATTTTCGGCTGAACACTCCATGGCAGACCACTTCAGAGTCTTTGCTACTTGCGACATCGGAGAAGCTCTCGACATACTCCGCAAGCGAGGCTATAAGCTCGAGGTCTATCCCGATCCCAAAGCGCCGCCAAAAGCTCTCATCCTAGAAAAACTTCGCACCGGAATTGACGGCCTGATCACGACACTGCGCGATCAGATTGACGCCGAGGTCTTTGAGGCTGGGAAGGGCACGCTGAAAGTTGTTGCCCAATTCGCGGTCGGATTCGACAACATCAATCGCGCCGACGCCAATCGCTACAAGATTCCATTTACCAACACGGCAGATGTTCTGACTGAAGCCACTGCAGAGTTTGCATTCTTCATGATGGGTTCACTCGCGCGAAAGCTGTGGCCAGCCGAGCACCTCACACGTGACAACAAGTGGGGATTCTGGCACCCCTATTTGCCATTCTTGGGCGATGAAGTCACGGGCAAGACTATCGCGATTATCGGCACGGGTCGGATTGGCCTCGCCATGATCAAGAAATGCGCCGGTTTCGACATGAATATTCTCTGCTACGACCCGGCCTATCAGAACCACCAATATGTAAGCGCAATACAAGAAACTATGGATCTACGGCACGCCCGCGGCATCCAGAAAGAGAAGACCTGGATCAAGTATGTCTCGTTGGAAGAGGCATTGAGTCAGGCGGATTTCGTCAGCGTGCACGTACCGCTGATACGAGAGGGCGAGAGCGACACGCCAACCTTTCATCTATTTAACGAACGCACTCTGCGAAGCATGAAGCCATCAGCCTTTCTGGTGAATACATCGCGCGGCCCGGTGATCGATGAGGCTGCTCTTGCAATGGCATTGAAAGAGAATTGGATTGGCGGAGCCGCGCTGGACGTGTACGAAAAAGAACCGCTGCCAGCGGATTCTCCTCTGCGCGATCCCGCCATCACAGACCGCTGCCGCCTTTTCCCCCATTTCGCCAGTGCGGCGAAGATCACCCGGCTCTCTCCCGATCCAGATAAGGGAATGGCCGGACGGTGCGTGCAGGGGTTGATTGATGTGCTTGAGGTGAATTACGGCGGTGACATCAAGAAGATGCCGTACGTTGTGAACAAGGAGGTCTTCTAGAGGCAGTGTGCAAATTCGATAAAGCACCTCTTTGCATTGTGAGACACAGGGCGCTATTCACATAAAAGGTTCTGCTCTTGTCCTTCGAGCCGCGATGCCGAAGCCAGAGTTTGTCGACAGCGATTTGTATCACCACACCCACTCCGCAAGCCACTACCCGCTTCAAAACGGCACCGGGCATACATTTCTGATTTCCTTTCTTGACGCTGTGTTCGACAATGTGCATCTTCGACTCTCTTTTGAGAACGATCGCCTTGGATGGGTGAACTTCGCCTGGGGTCCGCGTGTAACACCTCCGGAATGGACGAAAGCACGCGTTCAGGCGGATGTGGACCGCTACCGCTCCTTTCTCATTCGTAGAAGCGCCTGGCGATGGAAACTGATTACTGCAAACTGCTTCTTACTCCGGCACGCTCTGCTCTTCGCTGTGCGGGCGAATGACGCGATCAACCGAGTATGGAGCTCGGCGCGTGGGTTCATGGTAATGGCGGACCTGCAGTTCGCCCAACAGACCAATTGCAAGCAGGTTCAGTCCGGCCAGCAGCAGCACGGCGGCAAAGATCATGAGTGGGCCATGTTGCGCCATGATCGAAGTGTGACGAACGAATTTCTCCAGAAAGAGCCAGCTTGTGATACCAACACCGCCGAAGATGCCTAGCATCCCGACAGTGCCAAAGAAATGTAAGGGCCGGCCTAAATAGCGCAGCAGGAACCGAATCGTAATCAGATCAAAGAAAACGCGGAATGTCCGGGAAATGCCGTAGTGCGATACCCCGCGTTCGCGGTTTATGTTGCGAATCGGCACTTCGCAAATCGAAGCGCCGTGCCATGAGGCAAGCGCGGGAATGAACCGATGCAGCTCGCCATAGAGCGGCACTTGTTCCAGGATCTCGCGCCGATAGGCCTTGAACGTGGTTCCGAAGTCGTGAATGTCAACGCCGCTTAGCTTTGCCATCAGCCAGTTGGCGCATTTCGAGGGTATGCGACGCAGCCAGAGGTTATCGATCCGCTGCTTGCGCCATCCGCTGACAATATCGTAGCCCTCTGAAATCTTCTCCAAAAACATCGGTATGTCGGCAGGATCGTGTTGCAAGTCACCATCCATGGCGATGATGTATTCGCCGCGCGCGTGGTCAAAACCAGCGGCTAGTGCCGAAGTCTGGCCGAAGTTTCGTCGCAAACGTACCACCGTGATCCGGCTGTCCACGCCGGAAATCTGGCGGAGCAAATGGAAGGTTTCATCGGCGGAGCCGTCATCCACGAACACGATCTCGAAGCTCTCGCCACTACCTTCCATGACGGCCTTCAGTCGGTCGTAAAGATCAGTGACGTTCTCCTGCTCGTTGTGCAGGGGTATGACGATGGAATATCGAGGCATAAAACATGATTATACGGTCTGCTGCCCTTAACACGCGAGGTGAAAGCACTGCTTTAGCCGTGACCAGGGAACCAGATCAGAAAACGTCCCAACTAACAATCCGTTCTATGATGGTCTGGTCGGACGTGCTCGCATACGACTGAGGTCGCGATGACTCTCCTGATTATGTTTCTCGGTTTCATGGCCGCCGTCGCGGCCATGACCTATATTGAAGTCCGGCGCATTCGTAAGAAACTCAATTCCAAATGACTCGGCAGAAATGCAGGCGGACAATGTGCGCCCTCCTCTAGCCTGGCCCAGAGGGATACGGCGGTAAATCCGGCGGTCGTGGCGCCAGCTTCTTTGGATTCTCCTGCATCATCTTCAGGACTTCCTGAACCGCGCGATCCAATTGCGGGTCCTTTCCGCTCACCACCTGTTCCGGCCGGTTCTCCACCACAATGTCCGGCTGCACGCCATGGTTCTCGATGATCCACTTGCGGTTCAGGTCGTAGCGTGAGAACTCTGGCCGAGTAATGTAGCCACCATCAAGCAATGGAAAATTTCCGCGAATGCCACGAACGCCTCCCCAGGTGCGCTCCCCAATGAGCGGCCCCAGCTTGTAGTACTTGAAGGCATAACTGAAAAGATCTCCGTCAGAGGCTGCATAGTGATTGGTTATGCACACCATGGATCCATTAAAGACGTTCGGTGGAACCGTGGCGCTCTGCCAGTTGCGAGCTGAGTCCATTCCCGCCAATATGCGCCGCAGGCGCTCGAAAATCAGCTCATCCACAAATCCCCCGCCGTTGTAGCGCACATCAATGATCAAGCCTTGCTTCCGAATTTGTGGGAAATACTGCTTCACGAATTCATTAAGGCCCGGAGCGCCCATATCGGGCAGATAAATGTATCCAACCTTGCCGCCGCTCGCCGCGTCAACCTTCTTGCGGTTGGTCATGATCATGTTGAGCTCACGCAGGCTGAACTCGTCATTGATGGGCTTGACCTGCACGGTGCGCGAGCCATCTTCCGCCGCCTTGGAATTTACTGTCAGCGTCACGGTCTCGTTCGCGGTGTTCACGAACAGCTCATGCGGATTTTGCGGACCGCGCAACGTCCGGCCATTCACTGCTAGCAAGTAATCGCCTTCCTTGACATTGATGCCGGGCTCGGTCAAGGGCGACCGCAACTCAGGGTTCCAGTTCTCTCCAGAATAGATTTTCTTGATTCGATACATTCCGCTGGCAGCGTCGAGTTCGTAGTCCACCCCGAGCAGGCCGACGTTTACAGGATGCAAGTCGGGATAGTCGCCGCCTCCTACATATGTATGCGAGTTGGAGAGCTCGCCAATCAATTCTCCAAGCACATAGGTCAATGAGTAACGGTCCGAGACGTAGGGCAAAAGTTGCGCGTACTTGTCGCGCAGCTTTTCCCAATCCACGCCATTCATGGATGCTTCATAAAAATAATCGCGTTCCTGTCGCCAGACTTCGTTGAAGACGTTTTTCCATTCCTGTGGAGGATCAATTTCCGCCCGCATGCCGTTCAAACTGAGCGCGCCGTCACCAACCTTCTTGGGCTCGCCAGTAGGTTTCGCATCAATGATTCCGTAGGTATGCACAGCGCCGCCACGGCCGGCTCCTTCGCTTTCGTACAGTAGCTTCGACCCATCGAATGAGAGCGCGAAACGCTGTACATCTCCGATCACGGTTTTCTCTTTGCGTTCCTTCAGATCAAACGCATGCACGGCAGAGTCTTCCCCGGGTATGGGTCCCGCGAGCCCCTGGATCGGCGCCGTCGAGTAATAGACAAATCCTTTGGCGGCAGCAAACGCCCGAATAACCGCCGGATCAGTGGGAAGGGCCACTGCCCGATCTTGAATGCCTTCCAAATCGACTTTCACTTCAACTGGCTTTTCCTTCTCCTTCTTTTCCTTGTCCTTATCTTGGTCCGCTGCGCTCTTGTCTTCCTCTTTTTTCTTTGCACCTGACTTCGGCTTGGCTTCGGCAGCGGCATTTTCTTCCGCTCCCATCTTCCCAGGCTCGGCCTTCTTGATTTCAGTCTCGTCGCTCTGCGCCTTGAATGGTGACGGCTCGTCTTTACTCAATGTGACCACATAGACCCGCGTGGTCTTCGGGTTGGCAAATTCGAAATCAACGTTCCCGAGGACCTCATTGAAGTCGCGGTCCGACAGATAGTAGAGATACTTCCCTTCGGGATCGAACTGAGCGTCAAAGCTGTTTGTCATGCTTGATGTGATCGCGCTGGCTTTGCGGTCGCTTACGGAATAGAGATATACAACCGAATAGTTGTTTTCATCGTTCTTGTCATAAGCCAACCACTTGCTGTCGGGTGACCACGCATAGTTCGTAATCTCGCCGTATTCGGCGTGATCAATCT
>QHZR01000255.1:8764-13850 GCA_003224755.1 Acidobacteriota bacterium | reverse complement strand
TCTGCCACATGCGATCGTGACCTAGGACTCCCGTCCGCACCGCATCCATCACGAAGGCTAGGTGTACAACTGCTACCGGGCGGACGTCGCGCAGAAGCTGCAAGAATTCCAAGCACGACGATTCCAGCCCCAGGTCCATCTTGGTAAATTGAATCGGAAGAGTTGTCTCTGGCAGGCGAAAATCCACTCCAATCACCCGGAAACCCGAGAGCATGGGCAGAAGCCTCCGTCCCAGGTTGCCGGAAATTCCGGTAACGACTATCGACGGAGGACCTTCTGCCATTTATTTCTTACCGGGAGGCGGAGGATTTTGCACCGGGAGCTCGCCAGGAGTGCGTAGTGTTGGCGGAGCCGGACTCGCGAAGTACGATTCGTCCAGCGTCGTTTTGACGGAATTCTGCAAACCATCCATGGCGGCCTTCAATTTTTCGGCCTGCAAGGTACGGGCAATCTCATCATGGACAGTCGCAACCGGAAGGTCCTTGGTGTCCGTTACCTTGTAGACCATAAAACCGGCAGGATCATTGAAGACCTCGGAAACATCGCCCTTCTTCAGATCAAAAATAGAAGCATCGGCGGGCAGAACGCTGCTCTTGCGCTGGTTCTCCATATGTGTACTCTGTGGGGCCTGTTTGATTCCAGCAAAGTCGTACGCCGCCTGCTGTAACTTCGCAAAGTCCTCTCCCGCTGCGGCTCGGGCCCGAAGCTTGTCGGCCTCGGCTTTCATTTCCACTTCCGAGGCTTCACGCTTCTTTTGTAACTCGGGATCGTTGGGCTTCTGCGCGGACGTTTCCAAAGATTTTTGTTTGGGGACATACAGCTTATCGAAGTTTATCGCCTTGTAATCCGCAATGTGTTGTTTGTAATAATCTTCAACTTCGCTGTCTGAAACATTGCTGGCCTGCTTTTGCAAGTCCTGATAGCCCGCAGTCGCGAGCGCTCTGAGGCGCAAGAAAGCCATTTGTTTTTCGAATTCAGGGCTATGGTCAGCTCCCGATTCGTGTGCCTTCTCCGCAAGAATAAGGGCCTGGATATATTGGTCGGCGACTCGCTTCTTCTGCGGACCAGGCAAGTTGGCCGGCGCAACTTTTTCAAGATCTGAACGAGTGATAACTGTCTTGCAATCTGTGGGCGTCGCACCATTTCCGCCCGACTTCTCGCAAAGGCCCTGGATTGTGATGACCGGCGTATCGGGAGCGGGCGTGGCGTTTTCCGGGGTAGCCTGCTTCTCCGTTGGCGCAGGTTCGGGACGTGGCTTCAATGCAGGTGCGGTTGAAGTAGATTGGCCCAGCGCTGCCAAGCCGAGCAGCAGACAGGCCACCAGATTAATGAGTGCTTTCAAGGAGTTCCTCCACGCGGAAAGGGATTAATACGAAATCCTAGCATAGAGTTGGCGGGCATTACTTGCGGCAATAGGCGCTTGGCGGAAGCGCTTCTCAAAGCGATAATGCTGGCATGACGGGATTGCCCGCCATCTCCGATTCTGTGTTTGGCTCGGACGCCATGCGCGCCGAGAAGCGTATGGTCGCCGCCAATTCTGTGTTAGCGGCCGTCGCGATAACCTCGCTCAAAGTTTTTGTTGGCGTCACCACGGGCAGCCTCGGCATTCTGTCTGAGGCCGCCCATTCCGGACTCGACCTGATCGCCGCCGTCATAACCCTGATTTCAGTCCGCCTCTCAGACAAACCAGCCGACGCCGATCACCAGTACGGCCACGAGAAAGTCGAGAATTTCTCAGCGTTCATCGAGACGGGGCTGCTGCTGCTCACCTGCGTGGTCATCGTCTATGAAGCTGTCAAGCGATTGTTTTTTCATCACGTACACATCGAGCCGAGCCTGGCTGCGTTTCTGGTCCTGTTTTTCTCCATGGCGGTGGATTTCTGGCGTTCGCGCGCCCTCGGAAGAATCGCAAATAAATACGACAGCCAGGCCCTGCAGGCTGACGCGCTGCATTTTTCCACTGATATCTGGTCGAGTGGTGTGGTTGCCCTTGGGCTCGGGCTGGTTATTTTGGGCAGAAGATTGCATAGTCAGTGGCTGATCGATGCCGACCCGATCGCTGCGTTATTCGTCGCCGGCGTGATTGTATTCGTTAGTTCCCGTCTGGCCCGCAGAACGATTGACGCTCTTCTCGACAGGGGCCCGGCCGACGCCCGAAACCGGATCATCGCTGCCCTGCATAGCGTTGAAGGGCTGCTTGAAGTGGATCGCGTCAGGATCCGCCGCGCCGGCAATCGCTATTTTGCCGATGTTTCCGTCGGGCTGGCGCGCAATGTCACCTTTCAGCGCTCTGGGCAGGTGGCGGACGAAGTTACAAACACTGTGTACCGGATTTTGCCCAACACCGATGTGGTAGTGCGTTCAGTTCCGAGAGCCGCAATCGCTGAAAATATATTTGATCGGGTGCGCGCGGTTGCTACCCGGCACAATTTGAATGTTCACGATGTCAGCGTGCAGGATCTGGACGGCCGGCTGCATGTAGAACAGCACCTCGAGATGGATGAGCAACTTCCGCTGAAGCAGGCGCATGATCGCGTAACCAACATGGAGGACGAGATCCGAGGGGAGAATCCCGAAATTGCATCTATCCTCACCCACATCGAAAGCGAACCTGCCACAATTGAACCAGGAACGCGCGTTGAGCGTGATGCGCAACTGGAAGACCGATTGAAAACGATCGCTGCTGAATTTCCTGAAATACTCGACACTCATGACATTAAGGTGAAACAGGTGCGCGACCGCGTGTACGTTTCCTGCCATTGCACTTTCGCCGACGAATTGCCGCTTTCCCGCGTCCACGACCTTTCCACCGCGCTCGAGAGCCGGTTCAAGCAAGAGGCACCAGAATTGTTCCGCGTCCTCATCCACCCTGAGCCGAGCACCGATAACCGGAGATAGAAATGATTCACGCCAGCGCTACCTGGAAACAGCAATGTCAATTCGAAGGTAAAGGAAATGGCGGTATCCCCGTGGCGATGGATGGCGACGGTAAAACCGGAAATAGCCCCGCTGATCTGGTTCTGATTGCTCTGTGCGGCTGCACTGCGTATGACGTTGTCAGCATTCTGCAGAAAAAGCGCGAACCTCTCACGGGACTTGAAGTCAGCGCGGAGGCTGAAAAGGCCGCTGACACGCCTCGCGTTTATATTTCAATCAAGTTGCTCTACCGGATTTCGGGTAAGGTGGCGCGAAAGGCAGCGGAGGATGCTGTCCGTCTTTCCGAAGAAAAATACTGCTCGGTGTCTGCGATGCTCAGCAAAACTGCCCGGATCACCTATGAAATCCAGCTGGACTCGCAATGAGCGAGACTCCCAGTGCTGCTGCGTCCAGCCGATCAAAGCCGTACGATGCGTATTTCGGCTATATCTACATTGGTTTGGCGGCGGTGTTATGGGGCGTCTCTGCCAGCTTGGGACGTGCGGCATTCACTGAGCAGCTGTTGCCCGGTTCAGGTATTCGAAATGTAAGCCCGCTAATCCTGTCACAGGCACGCACAACATTCTCTTTCCTGCTCGTACTTGTTGCGTTGCTCATTCGGCGCGGGTGGCGACAACTGCGACTGCCTTGGCACGACCTGCTTCGGGTAATTATTCTCGGACTCTTCGGCGTTGCGGCTTCCAATTACTTTTATTACCTTGCCATCCAACGCACCAACGTTGCTACGGCGATTATTGTGCAATACACCGCACCCATCTGGGTTCTTTTGTACATGGTTGCTCGAGGATTCGAACGCGCGACCTTATCAAAGATCGCGTCGGTGTTCCTGGCAATAACCGGTATCGCTTTGGTGATCGGGCTCTTCGGACAGGGAAGGCTTCACATCGATGGACTTGGTCTGGCGGCGGCTGTGATTGCCTCGTTTTCTTTTACCTCTTACAACATCGGCGGACATTTCGTTCTCTCGAAGTACGATCGCTGGATTGTGTTGCTCTTCACCGCCCACCAAGATTGCCGCCGCTCACTACTCGGCCACCGCGTGGCTCTTCCTTACGGTATTTGCAATGCTTTCGCTGCTGCTTCCATTTTCGCTTTACTTTGCCGGCTTGCAGCACCTGGAACCGACTAAGGCGATTGTCGCTAGTTGCCTTGAGCCGGTATTTACGGTGCTAATTGCCGCGATCGCCCTGAAAGAAGTCGTACGACCAATGCAAGGCGTGGGTATCGTTATGGTGCTCTGCGCGATTCTCGTGGTCCAAGTGCCTGCACGCGCCGACTCGCAGCCGCCCGTTGGCCCAGTGGATTAGCGCTGTTTAATCTGCTGTTGACGATTTCTTTACAAACTGACCCATCCTCAGCACTTTGGTTACGTTTCTTTGTCGGGTAACTTGACGTTAACCTGATGTCCGAACGACGACCGTGAGGTTATTGACGTGAAGAACTGCCGTTCAGTTGTTCTCCTGCTCTTAGTTTCCGGATTTGCCGCGCCCTGCTTTGCTCACCATATGGCAGTCGTGGTTTCGAAACAGAATGCCCTGACCGCGATGACGTCTGTGCAGCTCTCGAAAATTTTTCGGTCCGAAACCAAAAAGTGGCCGGACGGAAAATCTATCATGCTGGTTCTGCACCGTGGCTCGGCGGGCGAAGCAGTCACGCTACAGCGCTTGAACAAGATGTCGGCCCAGCAATGGCGCGCTTGGATGGATGAACACCAGGATTCGTTTAAGATCGTGGACTCAGACGACGAAGTCCTCACGTTAGTTGAAAGTGTTCCGGGGGCGGTTGGCCTCGTGGATGTCCGTTCGGTCAACGGCCGGGTCACCATTGTTCGGGTGGATGGAAAGGTCCCCATGGAAGAGGGATACCTTCCGCACTAAGCAGTGATTTTCGCAGAGCGCATCAATGCGAAATAATGCTGGGCTTTTTTGACGTCCCTGCCGATCTGCTGGCGCAAAGCCTCGATCGAATCAAACTTTACTTCATCGCGAACACGGGCGAGAAATGAAAGCTCAACCGGCGTTTCAGCGGTCAGCTCCAGCGGATGAAAATCCAGCAGATGGGTTTCAATTGCGTAGGATTCACTTCCGAATGTCGGACGGTTCCCAACATTCGAGACTGAATCAAAGCATTCCGTGCCGATGCGGGTGCG
>QHZR01000255.1:0-8609 GCA_003224755.1 Acidobacteriota bacterium | reverse complement strand
TCACGAATGCGCGTGCTTGAAACCGATTCTCCGCGAAGACGCATCTCGGGATAAACAACTACTTGAAAGCTCAGTTCACGCCCAAGCGTGGAGAGCAGTTCGACGTTGCCTGCGGCTTTGTGCCCAAAGCGAAAGTTATAGCCTTCGTGGACCTCGATCGCGTTGAGGCGATTACAAATAATTTGCTGAACAAAATCTCTGGACCCCATCAGCGACAAGTCACGGGTGAACGGAAGCAGCAGAACCGCATCGATGCCCGTCTGTTCAAGAAGGCGAAGTTTTTCTGGAGTCGGAGTTAACAGTTTCAATGCCGAATCAGGGCGCAAGATCCGCATCGGGTGCGGTTCGAATGTGACCGCAACCGATTTTGCCCCGGTTTGACGTGAGCGAACGATTAGCTCAGCGAGCACGCGCAAGTGTGCCCGGTGCACGCCATCAAAATTGCCGACGCTGACCAGCGAAGGCCCGAAATCTGGTGGAATCTCCTCGAGTCGGTAAAAAATCTGCATGGCTCTTCCTTGCGTTCTCTGGGGCTTTTCTCCGCGAACTCTGCGGTTAAAGCTTTTTTATGTGCTTAGATTTCAAATTCCAATTTCATCCCGTCATACGAAAGCTTCACGTTCGCCGGCAACTCCGCATTGGTTTTCTCGTGCGGCAAGTCGTGACAGATATGGGTGAAGAACGCCCGCTGCGGTTTCAAGCGTGCGACCGTCGCCAAAGAATGTTCAACCGTCGAGTGCGTGGGATGCGGCTTGTACCGCAACGCATCCAGAAACAGAACATCGAGCCCCTCCAGCCTATTCAGCGATTCCTCAGGAATGTCGCTGTGATCAGTCAGGTAAGCGCTGGAGCCAAAGCGGAAGCCGTAAATCTCTGCATCGCCATGAATCAGCACAATCGGCTCAAACCGCGCTTCGAAAAGTTCCAGCGAACCGTTGATTGGCCGCAGTTCGACTTGTGGCAAGCCGCCAAATTTATAATCCGCGTCAAAAATGTATCGAAACATGCCACGAATAAACTTCGCCGCATCCGGGTGCGCGTAGAGCGGCAGCCGGTTCGGCTTATGTTTGAAACTCAGCGGGCGGAGATCGTCAATTCCCAGAAGATGGTCGGCATGCGTGTGGGTGTAAAGGACCGCGTCCAGGCTCCGAATGTTTTCCCGAATCGCCTGCTCGCGGAAATCGGGAGTGGTGTCAATCAGGACCGCATGCCCGCCGTACTCAATCAGGACCGATGGTCGAGTGCGGTGGTCTCAGTCGCAGCCAATCGTGGGCACGCCCATAGACGTGCCGCTGCCCAACACGGTTAGCGTTGCTTTCATTTGGCAGCGGGAGCCTGCTGTGGGCCTCTGGCGATCGCATTGGTGACTTCGACGTACGCCATGCGCAGCTCATAGAGCGCATTTTGGAGAAAGCTCTGCTCCTTGGAGCTGAGATTACCTTTTGTTTTCTCCGAAAGTAACGACAGAGAATCGATCGTCTGGCGGGCGCCAATCAGGTCGAGCTGGGGAGGCGCCCCTTGTTCATGCATCAGTCCCAACTGCAGCATTCCTGTCATGTAGAGCGAGGCCAGAAAACGTTCGAACGTGATCTCCATTTCCTTCGTGGACATCCCGCTCAGTTCAGCCTGCCGATCCATCTCCGCGGATGAATCTTTGTACGCCTGGGCCTGTTCACTCTGTTCGGCAGCCGACGGCGCCGGAGGCTCATTACTCTCAGGCGCGGGAGCAGGCGCGGTTGCGGCAGGCTTGGCGGGAGGCGCTGGCTCTTGCTCTTCCGGGACATCCTTACGTAGCTCGCCATCCGCTGTGAACAGCCGGCGATCGGTAACTGTGAAGCTTTCGTTTTTTCTGTCAGCCATAATCGTGTGGCGCGGGCGCCCTCGCCCGCGATCTTAATTTGAAAATATTCTAGCGAACGGTAGTGCCGCGACTCGTACTTTCGTCTCGCCCGTCACATATTCTTTGTCCGGCGCCATCAACTCTCTCCGCCCGTATCCAAGCGCCACAGTACGCACGCCTTCAGCGGTGGGCAGAGCCGCCACACTGGTGAGTTCGGCCATGTCTTTGCCTTCGTGCTGAATTCGGAATCCGGGCGAGGGTATCGCTCCTTCAACTTCAAATCCTGTAAACATGCGATGCACCGCGCCTCGTGACCTGATGCGTTCAACGATTTCCTGCCCGACATAGCAGCCCTTGTTGAAGTTCAGGGCCCGCTCCTGGCCAGTTTCCTGGGGAAGGTCCTTTTGCCGGACGTCTACTCCAAATTTCGGGATGCCGCACGCGACGCGGAAGACTTCGAGCGTTTGTTCGTGGATTTCGGGCGCTCTCTCCAACAGCGCATTCCCTAATTGCTCGGCATCTTGGGCTTTGGCCCATATCTCGTAATTCGGCACGCATGGATTGTCACCGCGAACAAGAGTTATTTCGAAACCATTCCACTGCGATTTAGCGACCTGCAGAGGCTGCATTTCTTTTGCGTGCTCACTCAGGACCTCCGCGGACTTCGGCCCCACTACCCCGAACACCGCGACCTTACCTGCGAGATTTTCAACTTCCACCTCGTCCATGATGATGTAGCGATCGAAGATCTGCAGAATCGTTTCCAGCTGCTTAGATTCCGTTTCGACCACGATGCTCTCCGCCCGATTGAATGCGTACAAATCGGCCTGAATTTTCCCTTGCGGATTCAGGAGAAAGGCATAAATACCCTGACCAGCAGCCAGATCGCGAATATTGTTGGTGACCATTCCGTTCAGCCAGCGCACCCGGTCTGCGCCGGTTAAGGCGATATGGGCGCGGTCGAGCTTGAAGACTCCACAACCGGAAGTCAGGGCGTGGAATTCTTTTCGAGTTTCGGCCGGAATCGCCACCGTCTGCTCGTCCTGTAAGCCAACCTGCATACTGTTTTGATTATAGCGAAGCAGTTCCGGTCGCAACGCCTGCGTGTGTCGGGTCTAGCTCTAGCAGCCCCTGAGGGGCTAATGAGCTTAGCCCAGCGCTTCAGCGCTGGGACAACTGGGATAAATGATTCAAGTCCCGGAGGGACGGCCGAGTCGAGTCTCACTCACGGGTTGCACGCGGCTGCGTTCATTGCGCGGACCAAATTTCCATCTGTGATACCTTTCCCCGCGTGAGCCCCAACAAGAAAATTGCCGTTATTCCCGGCGATGGCATCGGCAAGGAAGTCATCCCGCAGGCGGTCAAGGTAATCGAGACTACGAAGGCGCCGGTTGACTTGACCTACTTCGACTGGGGCGCGGACCGTTACCTAAAAGACGGCACGACCGTTCCGCCGGATGGCTTTGAGATGCTCGCCCGCGACTTCGACGCTATTCTGGTCGGCGCTTTTGGCGATCCCCGAGTGCCCTCGAACATCCATGCGAAAGAGATCTTGCTAGGCATGCGTTTCAAGATGGATCTCTATGCCAACGTTCGTCCAGTGCGCTTACTTGATGCTTCATTGTGTCCGCTAAAAGGAATGGAGCCGAAAGACATTGACTTCGTCGTCATCCGCGAGAACACCGAGGGCCCATACGTAGACCGCGGCAGCATCGCCCAGAAGGGAACCGAAGACGAAGTCGCGATCCAGGAAGACGTTAATACCTATAAAGGAGTGCGGCGCATCATGCGATACGCGTTTGAGTATTGTGCCCGCAACAAGAAAGCGGACGGCACTCCCCGCAGTCGCGTTCTCATGTGCGACAAATCTAACGCCATGACTTACGCGGGCGGCCTTTGGCAGCGAGTGTTCAAAGAACTCGGCGCGGAATATCCGCAAATTAAATCCGAGCACCTGTACGTGGACGCCCTCTGCGCGCAAATGGTCCGCGATCCTCGCGAGTTCGACGTGGTCGTCACCAACAACATGTTCGGAGATATCATCACTGACCTTGCTGCTGGACTACAAGGCGGGCTGGGGATGGCTGCCAGCGGCAATATTCATCCGGGCAGAACTTCAATGTTCGAGCCCGTACACGGCTCAGCGCCGCCATTGGCAGGGAAGAACGTTGCCAATCCAATGGGCGCGATTCTGACTGCAGCGATGATGCTGAGACATCTGGGATTCGAGGAAGAGTCGCGGAAAATTGAGGCCGCGGTATTGGAAGCCGTGCGCCAGAGGAACATCACGCATGATATAGGCGGAACGCTGGGAACGAGCGAGGTAGGTGAATGGATCGCCGAAAGAGTGTCTGTCGCTAACTCCTGAGAGCCTGTTTACCGCAGCCTTCCCACCTTCTCCATCGGCCAATAGCCAAACACGGCTTTCCCGTAGATGTAGCCGGCGTCCACCGGGCCGAAGTCACGACTGTCGTTCGACAAACTGCGGTGGTCCCCGAGTACGAAGTACGAATCCGCTGGCACCACTACTTCGGGGAAGGAGCGCTCGTCTTCGTAAACAAGCGGAATGTAATCTTCCACGAGCATCCTGCCGTTCAGAATTACGTGGCCATCTATGATGCGAACGTGGTCTCCCGCTACGCCGATCACGCGCTTGATGAAACTCTTCGCCGGGTCCCGAGGATAGCGAAATACCACAATGTCGCCGTGCTGGATAGGTTCAATTCGATAAACAAATTTATTGATGAAGATGCGTTCCTGGTCATCCAGCGAAGGCATCATGCTGATGCCCTCGACCTTTACCGGCTGGTAAAGAAATACGATGATGAACGCCGCAATGCCAACCGCAATGATCAGATCACGCCACCACAGAGACATCCATGCCTCTGTCCGGCGGGCGCATTTGATAGGCTCAAAATCTGGCCGAAGCGGGCTTGTCGTTTCCAGCATCGCAGTTCAATTCTACTCAATTGGATGCAGTCGCGGTAGGGCTGGAATTCGCGTTTTGGGCCGCTTAATCCTAGTCGCATCACGGGTAATCCGATCAGCGCCGTCTTGCCCTGAGGCCCTTCTTTCCTGCGCTATACTTAAGTTTCATGGCCGCGCAGCAAAAGACTTTTTACCTCGAAACCTTCGGCTGCCAGATGAATGCCCACGATTCCGAAAAGGTCGTTGGCACGCTAGTCTCTCAGGGATACCGGCAGGTTCCTACTGTCGAGGAAGCCGGTCTGGTGCTTTACAACACCTGCTCTATCCGCGATAAAGCCGAGCAAAAGGTTTTTCATCGTCTCGCTGATTACAAGAAGCTTGAGTCTCAAGGTAAAAAGTTTGGTGTCCTCGGCTGCGTTGCCCAGCAAGAAGGCAACAAGATCTTTGAGCGCGCGCCGTATGTTTCCATGGTTTGCGGTTCGGCATCGTACAGAAATCTTCCGGAGATGCTGGTTCAAATCGAAGCTGGAAACCGCCGTGTAAGCGGCCTCGACGATCGCGAGACCGACGAGTGCTTCGAAACTGAATTCACCGCTCGCACTAATCCGCATCGCGGATATATCACTATCATCGAAGGCTGCGACAAATTTTGCTCCTACTGCGTCGTCCCGTTCACGCGCGGCAAAGAACGCAGCCGAACTTCGGATTCGGTGCTCGCCGAAGCCCGCCAGATGGCCGATTTGGGCTACACCGAAATTCAGTTGCTTGGTCAAAATGTGAACTCGTACCGCGATCCGTCGCGAAAAAAGAGTTTTGCGGAACTGCTCGCATCAGTGGGCGAACTTCCGGATATCAAGCGGGTGCGCTTCATGACCTCACACCCACGAGATTTCGGACGAGACATTGTTGAAGCCATAGATTCTGTTCCTACACTCTGCGACCACGTGCATCTGCCGGTGCAGAGCGGCTCGACCCGCGTGCTCGAGGCCATGCAGCGCCTCTATTCCCGCGAGCAATACCTCGAACGCATTTCGTGGATGAAGTCTGCGCGGCGCGAGATCAGCATCACCAGCGACATCATTGTGGGCTTTCCTGGAGAAACCGACGAGGACTTTGAGCAGACGCTGTCCCTTTTGGACGAGGTCAAGTACGATGCGGTGTTTGCCTTCAAATATTCGCCGCGTCCCAATACGCCTGCGATCAGCATGGATGACGCGATTCCCGATAGCGAGAAATCACGTCGCCTGGCGGTATTGCTGGAGAAACAGCGAAGCATCCAGCAGCGCCGGAACCACAATCATATAGGCCAGCAACTTGAAGTAATGGTTGAGGGGAAAAACGAAACCCGTGGCCAATGGATCGGCAGGACATCCCAAAACAAGACGTTGAACTTCACCGCGCCGGCGAACTGCAGCTTTGAGCAGGGCAGCTATGTGCCGGTACAGATCACTACCGCATTTCCAAACAGCCTGCTGGGTGAGATGGTGCAGTCGGCCTGAAGTTGTTATCGTGAACCGAGGCGAGGACTCACAATGGAAGTGGAAATGAAAATTCGCGGACTGATGCTCGATCCAGTGACCAATACTCCCATTGTGATTCTGAGGGACTCGGGTGACACCGTGCTGCCGATCTGGGTCGGCGTGTATGAGGCCAACGCGATTGCGCTCGAGATCGAGAAGGTCAGCACGCCTCGTCCCATGACCCACGATTTGATTAAGAACGTGCTGGCAGGCCTGGATGCTCATGTGCACAAGATTGTAGTAACAGAATTGAAAGAGGACACCTTTTACGCTGTGATCTGGATGGAGAGAGAAGGTCGCATCATCAGCGTGGACTCGCGTCCTTCCGATGCGCTGGCGCTGGCCCTACGTGTGGATTGCCCAATTTTTGTGGAAGAGGAAGTCTTGAAAACATCCAAGAAGGCGTCTGGCTCGGCCGAAGCCAGTAGCGAAGAGATGCGAAAGTTTTTGGAAAATCTGGGCGACGAAGACCTTGGCCGCTGGAAGATGTAGTACGAGGAGGAACCTACATGGCGACAACACTATCCCGTGAATGGCGGGGTAGCCGTAATCGAGATCAACGCTCCGCCGGCGAATACTTACACCTACGAAATGAATCGCCAGCTCGATGACGCCATCCTGAGGGCCCGCATGGACAACGACGTTCACGTCATCCTGCTCACCGGCGCCGGTGACAAGTTTTTTTCGGCGGGCGCGAACATCAGGATGCTGGCCAGCGTCGATCCGACTTTCAAATATTACTTTTGCCTGCACGCCAACGAAACCCTGCTACGGCTTGAGCACACCCCAAAGCTGGTGATTGCCGCGCTCAACGGCCACACGGTTGGCGGCGGGCTTGAGATCGCGATGGCTGCCGATATCCGCATTGCACGCAAGGACGCGGGCAAGATCGGTCTGCCGGAAGTAAATTTGGGGGTGCTGCCGGGCACCGGTGGAACGCAACGGCTTTCGAGACTTGTGGGAAAGAGCAAAGCCATCGAGCTGATGATCACCGGAAACACTTACTCGTTTGAGGAAGCACTCGAGCTCGGGATCATCAATGACATCTATGAACGCGAAGGTTTCATGGAAAACATCATGGAATATGCGCGGCAGTTCTGCCCGCCGAACAAGGCTGCCAAGGCCGTCGGCAGAATCAAACGCGCGGTGCAGACGGGCTGGGAAATCCCTATGGAGTCGGCGCTGGCCGTCGAACGCGAAAACCAGCAGATTTTGTTCCAAAGCGAAGACGCAAAAGAGGGCCTGAGCGCGTATGTGGAGAAAAGGCCAGCGGAATTCAAAGCGAAATGAGTGTGGGGCGGGCGCTTCGCCCGCCTGTTGTTGACATGATCCGTTGCGGTAATTCCTCCCCAATGTTAACCGCCTCCAAATCGAAAATTTCCCCTGGCCGGCTGCTCATTAACAATGAGTGGACCAACAGCGCAACTCACTTTGACACCATCAATCCCGCCACTGGCGAAGTTCTGACCCAAATCGTCGAAGCCTCCGCAGATGACGTCGCTCATGCTGTCCAAGCTGCCCGCCGCGCCTTCGATGATCGGTCAGGCCCGTGGCGCAAAATGTCCGCGAGCGAACGTGGACGCCTGATTTGGAAATTAGCTGACCTGGTCGAGAAGAACATAGACGAACTCGCCGAGATCGAGACACTCGATAACGGCAAGCCGATTTTTGAATCGCGCTACGTTGATATGCCCATGGTGGCGGATGTTCTCCGTTACTACGCTGGCCTCGCGACCAAAATTCACGGCGAAACCGTCAATACGCTTGATGCGGCCTTCACTTATACACTGCGCGAGCCGGTTGGTGTCGTGGGCATGATCGTGGCCTGGAATTTTCCGCTGCTACTGGCTTCATGGAAGCTGGGGCCGGCGCTGGCCTGCGGAAATACCGTCGTCCTCAAACCGGCCGAGCAGACGCCTCTTTCAGCATTGCGCTTCGGAGAACTCGCCATTGAGGCGGGTCTACCCGCAGGTGTTTTGAACATCGTCACCGGCGGAGCCGCAACAGGTGAGGCCATCGTCCAGCACCCCGGGATAGACAAAGTCGCGTTTACTGGCTCAACTGCCGTTGGAAGAGAAATCATGCGGTCCGCCGCCGAAACCATGAAGCGCGTAACACTCGAGTTAGGAGGCAAGTCTCCCAATATCGTATGTGCCGATTCTGACCTCGATGGAGCAGTCAAAGGTGCGATTACTGGGATTTTTTACGGCAAGGGGGAAGTTTGCAACGCCGGTTCCCGGCTGTTCATCGAAAACAAGGTTCGCGACGAATTTATGGAGAAGCTAGTTGCACGCGCCAAGAAAATGCAGCCTGCTGATCCG
>QHZR01000254.1 GCA_003224755.1 Acidobacteriota bacterium | reverse complement strand
TTGTCGGCCTTTTGCTTCAGTTGCAAAGTATGCACTCCGCTGCATCGCACTAACGCCATTGCTTCTTGAACACCCTAAAAATGTGGGACAGCCGCCCTCGGCTGTCCGCTCGAGCGAAGCTCGATAGACCCGGCATGTGAACTGCAACTACTTGCCAGCCCGCACTTCCATCTTTTCCCGCGCATGCTTCAACTCCGCGCGATCCGACTTGGATCCGTCGCAATTCTTCAGTAGCTGCAAGTAAAATTCCCGCGCCTTATCACTCTGCCCCACCTGCTCGGAAGCCTGCGCTGCTCCGTACAGTGCGTTAAAGCGGCCGGGATCGGACTTCAGCGTGGCTTCATATTCCACAAGAGCATCCGCAGGACGCTTGGCTTCCAGCAGCATGTCAGCGATGATTTCGTGCACGGGAATGCCCTCGCTGGCCTCGGCCTCACCTCGATCCTTGTCCGCCATCGGCCGCAGCAGACGAACGGCCTCATCAGTGCGGCCTTCAGCATGCGCGATCCATGCCCTTGCAATTGTCAGTTCGTCGCTGACAGCGTCATATGTCCATGGTTCCTTTTTCTTATTAGCTTCGGCCTTTTTCTGAATTGCCTCGAGTTGCCCAACTTCCTTCCGCGCTTGCTCGCGGTTATCGCTCCTCGCCGCACCAATCGCCCTCGCTAGGTATGCGAAAGAGCGGTTCCCCTCGCTTGTGCCTTCGACCGGCGAAAGTTGTGCCGCCTCGCTCCAATGGTGCAGCTCAAGCGCGTGCGACACCTGGAAGTCGCTTAGCGCGGCCAGGTGGGGATCAAATCCCATGCCGTACATGTCCTTCATCGGCGGCATGGCCCGCACTTCATTAATGATCTTCTGTGCGTCTTCTTCACGGCCGGTTTGCAAGTACGCGTAAACCAGAAAATCCATGGCGTGGAACTGATGCCCTTCGCCACCCATGTGCATGGCGGCTTCCTTCTGGGTGGCTTCGATGGAGCGGACGTTTGAATCAATATCGTCCTGCCACAGGCCGAGCCGCGCGAAGATATGTGCAGGCATGTGCAACGCGTGAGGCGCGGCAGGCGCAAGCTGTGCGTACTTTCGCGCGGCAGGAAGGCCCTTTTCGGCCATGTCCGGTTTGTCGTAGGTGTGGATCAAATAATGCGCTACTCCGGGGTGTTGCGGCTCTTCGGCAAAGAGTTTTTCAAGCACTGCCGCGGCTTTCGTACGGGAGGTATTGTCCTTGTCCGGGTCCGCGGCGAGCAGACTTAACGCGTAGAATGCAGCGGCTTCGTGATCATCTGGATTCCGCTGCATGACTTTTTGCATGGCACTTGAATAGGCGGCTGCCCGTTTCTCGTAAGACCGCTTCGGATGCTGATAAAAAGCCTCAAGTGCCTTGAGGTAATCCTTCTCGCGCGCGGTCGCGTGCAGGTGCTCGGCCGCCTTGAGCTGTTCGCCGCCACGCTGGAGCACCGCCAACTCTGGTCGGTTCCAGAGCTGGTGCCATAGGCTCATGGCAACTCCCCAATGCGCTATCGCGCATTGAGGATCGCCTTTTTCTAACTGCGCAAATTCCTTCTCGGCTTCTTCGTACCAAAACGAGTGCAGCATGGCGACGCCGCGCTCGACCGGTTTCTGCACAGCTGCCGAGCAGGAGGAAGGAAAGTGGACGGTCCCGAGCTGAGCTTCAGTCAGGTCTTCGTGATGATGGCCTTCGTCGTCAGCTGCGAGATGACACGGCACAACGAGCGCGAAGGCGAGTAGCAGGATGGTTTTCATGGACGCACCGCCGGAATCAGAGTCTATTTGCTGGATGCCGGGGAGTCAAAAATGGGTGTAGCAACAGACTTACGTAGGGGCGGGTGCCCTCACCCGCCCAGCCGAGCAATGCGCTCGGCGAATCATTGGCGAGCAAGGCTCGCCTGCCCGGACGAGGGCGTCCGGGCCCACGTGTTAGGATCAAAGATGCAGGCGACGTCCAGTAACTAAGCTTCAGCCCCGGATGGCTACCGAGGCTTTCGGTTTTTAGAGATCGCGCCTCATCTGCTCCCCACCATCCCTTTGACCGACTCGATTAGCTTGGCAGAGTCGTAGCCAATCCCGTCTTTAAATACAATCTCGACGTTCTCAATATCTTCAATATTCTGCGATGGATCGCCTTTGATCACGACCAAATCCGCCTGCTTTCCCAGCGCGATCGTGCCGATCTTATCTAGTTCTCCGAGATACTGCGCGCCGTTGTAGGTTGCGATGTGGATCGCCTCCAGCGGTGTAAAGCCAGCTTCGACGAGCAGTTCGAGTTCCCGCTGATCGCCGAATCCCGCAACAACACCGCCCATTCCCGTGGGATCAAGCCCGGCCAACAGCGTCCCACCCGCTCTAACGAATGCCCGCTCGAATTCCATTTCTTTTTTGAACGTAGCGGGCCACGGAGATACATCGGTTCCATACCGTTTTCGAATCCTTGCCTGGTCGGTGGCACGCAGTTTGTTGGTGAGTACGGCGCTGCGGGCTTCGGTAGTTAACGCATCCAGCACGCGAGTTTGCATGGAAGGCCGGCCCGGCACATCCATTTCGAAGACAGGCAGAGTGGAAGTCATCGCGACATGATGCTGAACTAAGTTAACAATCATGTCGTGGACCGGGCCGGACTGGATGTCCATCTTGCCGTAACGCTGAATGTCGTCGGGAATGTCCGGACACTGGTCAGCCTTCTTCTCGGGGAAGAATTCGGTATCAACCAGCAGTCCGTGCTCGAGATCATCAATGCCCAACTCCGCCGCCTGGCGAAATCCAATCGAGCACAGGTGTCCGGTAACTTTGGCTCCTCGCGCATGCGCAGCTTTGATCGTTGCGGCAAGCTCGTCGGCGGTGACGAAGTTGTAGATCTTGAAATTGCCCACGCCCTGATCGAGCCAGAAATTCACGAATTTCGTTGCATCGTCCGGCCCGGTCAGCTTGTGCGCTTGCAATACCCAACTGCTTTTGCCCTCGACATAGGGCCCGGTGGGATGAATCTTCGGCCCGGGCATTTCTCCGGCGTCAATGTTGTGTTTGATTTCGAGATCGGTGTACGGCTCGAGCGAGCCCGTGGTACGGATTGTGGTTACTCCTGCGGCAAGATAGAGGCGCGGAAAGCTGTACGCCATCTCGCCATAGATCCCATTGCCCATGGGATAAAACATGTGGTCATGCATGCCGACCAGGCCGGGGATGACGGTGTAGCCGTGGAGGTCTAGAACTTTCGCGTCCTTGGGAACATTCGCTTCAGTGGCGCTGCTGATGGACTCAATCTTGCCTTTCGCCAAGACGACAGTCTGGTCCTCGCGTGCCCCCGCGCCCGTCCCGTCAATCACGTGCACATGCTGCAGCGCGATGACGGGGGCGTCGACTTTGACGAACTCTTTCACTTCCGGCGATAAATTCTGTGCAGCCGCCGACAAGGCACAAACGAGCAAGACCACCAGACCAAGCTTCCGCATGATGCCTCCAGAGCGTCGCGGAGGATTGTACCGCACCGCAAAATTGCCGTTTTGGCCCCCAAAGCCCTGAAACTAAACCGCTGTCCATGCCATCTAACTAATTGACGGCAGGGACTCAGGGCATAGTGTCGGCAATCCCGACGGACGCGAACAGGAACAGCTTTCGGACCTCAGAAACTAAGCTTCAGCAACGGGCTTTGCTAAACGCCCAAAGCTCGTAGCGCATCGCTTGTTTCTGCTACAATCGAAAGGTTTGTGCCGGCGTCCAGCTCGCCATCGCACGTTCCCACCGTTTATTAAGAAAATTTCCAGCGTCCGCCTCTAAGGACGAAGAAGAGGACAATCCGTCTTGGCTTTAGACGACAAGTTCGATGACATTAAAAAGCTGATCGACACAGGGAAGGAGAAGGGATATCTGACCTATGATCAGGTCAACGATTTGATCCCGCACGATGTGCACTCTCCCGAAGACCTCGACGATCTGCTGACCACAATCGGTACGCAAGGCATTGATGTACTGGAGGGCCCAAAACTGCCCTCCACCGCTCTTGACCGCGAAGATGCAGAAGAGATCGGGGAAGACGTCGAACTCGACCTCACCCCCGGCGCTCTCGAAAAAACAAATGACCCCGTACGCATGTACCTGCGCGAGATGGGGACCGTCCCGCTATTGACCCGCGAAGGCGAAGTTGAAATCGCTAAGCGGATCGAGCGCGGACAGAACCGTGTGCTCAAGGCGCTTTCGCGATCGCCAATCGTGATTCGCGAACTGCTGGCCATGGGCGAAGACCTGAAGAAGGGCGTCCGTTCCATCAAGGAAGTGGTCACCTTCGACGAGGAAGAGATCACCGACGAAATCGTGCAGGCCCGCCTGAACGATTTCACGGGAAAAATCGACGAACTTGCCAAGGCTTACAAAAAGGCCATGCAGGTGCAGGAAAAGTTCGCCGACGTCTCGCAGAAGAAAAACCCCAGGCCTTATCGGCGGCTCCACAATCAACTAGCGCGAGCAGTGGTTGGCGTATCGGTGGCGGTGCGTGATCTTGGGTTCACGAACCTCGAGCGCAAGCGGCTGATCGAACGTCTGAACAAGACGGTCGATACCATGCGTTCGCTCGATCGCCAGGCGAACAACCTCGAAAAGAAGGCTGAGGCCACTCGCTCTGAAGATCAGCGCAAAGAATACCGGCGCCAGTCTCGGACCATTCATGGCGAGCTTGAAAAGATTGAGCAGGAAGTCGGTGTCGCATTCCAGGAGCTCAAGCGCACCCAGCGCGAGATCATCCAGGGCGACATGGACGCTGAGTACGCCAAGCGCGAACTCATCGAGGCCAACCTGCGACTGGTGGTTTCAATCGCTAAGAAATACACCAATCGCGGACTGCAGTTCCTCGACCTGATTCAGGAAGGCAACATCGGCCTAATGAAGGCCGTGGACAAATTCGAATACCGCCGCGGGTATAAGTTTTCAACTTATGCCACGTGGTGGATTCGGCAGGCAATTACTCGTGCAATTGCTGATCAGGCGCGTACGATTCGCATCCCCGTCCACATGATCGAAACGATCAACAAGCTGATCCGCACTTCGCGGCAGTTGGTGCAGGAACTGGGACGCGAGCCGACGTCGGAAGAAATTGCCAAGCGCATGGACATTCCGGTGGCGAAAGTGCGAAAGGTCTTGAAGATTGCTCAGGAGCCGATCTCTTTGGAGACGCCAATCGGCGAAGAAGAAGATTCGCATCTAGGCGACTTCATAGAAGATCGCGCCGTGGTCTCGCCCGCCGAGGCGGTGATCAACGTAAACCT
>QHZR01000014.1 GCA_003224755.1 Acidobacteriota bacterium | reverse complement strand
TCAAGAGTTCATATTTCTTTTCCAGGAAGCAGCCATCATGACCCTAAGAGCGGTTGAAGAGGTACCCACTCAGGTTCCTACAGACGATTTTGAGGCGCTTGAAAACAAGGTTTATCGCACTATTGAGCTATACAAGTCGGCCCGTGAGGCGCGTTCCATTGCTGAACGGGACCTGAAGCGCTTGCGTGAACAACTCGAGGAGCGGGAAGAAGAAGTGGAAAGCCTGCGCCGCGAAATGGTCAGCCTGCGGAAAGAGCGCGAAGAAATTCGTGGGCGCGTAGAGAAGATGCTGGTCCAGATTGATCGCATGGCAGAAGAACCAGCCGCGAGCTAGGCTGGTCGACGGGAGCACCCATGGCAACAGCCACAAAACATCCGAATGCGCAGGACGCCGCGAACGGCAGTGTCCGGGTCGAGATTTTCGACCAGGGCTACAACCTGCGCGGAACGGATCCCGACTATATTCTGAAGCTCGCTGAGTACGTGGATTCCAAAATGCGCGCGGTGGCTGAGCAAACCCATACCGTGGATAGCGCTCGCCTCGCGGTTTTGGCCGCGTTGAATATCGCAGACGAGTTCCACATGCTCAAGCGTAGATCCGAAGGGGGCGGATCGGATTCGTCCAAGCGCACCCGGCAGCTACTGAGCGCTTTGGACGAAATCCTGCAAGAAAATCGCAAAGCCGGCTGAACCGGACGTTACCGCGATCGGCGCAAGAAAGATGCTTCTCCGCCACGCTTGGCAATCGACGTAACCAGAAGCTCCGCCGTGTATCCGCGTTCCCTCAAGTGCGCCTCTACTCTGTTCCGGACCTTCTCGATTCGGGCTTTGGGATCAACAAACATCAGAACGGATGGGCCAGCACCGCTTAGGACTGTGCCCACTACGCCGTCCTTGGCAGGGAACGACCGCAGCGCCGGAAGTAGCGGGCACAGCTGTTCGCGATAGGGCTGATGAATGCGGTCTTCTAACGCTGACGCAAGCAAGCTCCTGTCTCCCTGAAACAACGCCGCCATCAACAGCATAGAGTTTTGGATGTTCGCGACTGTATCGGCACGGGAGTATTCCTGTGGCAGGACTTCGCGCGCCTTTTCTGTAGCCAGACTCTCGTCAGGAATGGCAAGAAGCAACGGCCACTTTCCTTTTGGAACGAAGCGGGCAACTTGCGCCTCGCCATCGCCGAGCATGCGTGCGACGGTGATGCCGCCCATCCAGCACGCGGCGGCATTGTCGGGATGGTGCTCTCGGCGCGAAGCCTCGCCGACAATACGGCTGCTGCTCCATTTGAGTCGGCCAAAATGTACTGCCAGCGCAATACCAGCAAGCCGCGCCGCAGCTGAAGAACCCAGACCCTTGCCAATGGGAAACTCATTTTCAATGCTCAAACTGAGCGGAGTCGTCTGCTTCTTTTGAGATTGGAGAACCTCGCTGTAAGTCTTCAACATCAAGTGGTTTTCCACCTGGCTGCAGATGCCGGAGTCTCGCCCGCTTGCGACGATGGAGAACTTCTTGGCTTTGAGCGCCTGGACATTTAGCACCAGATCGAGCGCGAGAGCTGCAGCGTCGAAGGCCGGTCCGATATTCGCCGACGTTGCCGGAAGACTGATGTGGAATGCGTTCCTCTTTTTCATGGTCAGTCTTTTTTGTGACCGTGTTCGGCGGTGCGCAACAAGTGAATCACGGCATCCACGTTTGGCTCCAGTACCAGGGGGGTCCGCTGCTGCGACTGCAAGACTTCGCTTTGGGATTCGAACGGAGTTCCCACGAAAAGATCTCCGCGATGGAACTTTAGGGTGAACTCCGCATCTTTCAGCGCATGTCCGGTGAGGATGAGAACCACGCGCTCGTTCGCTTTCACAAAACCTTGCTTCACGAGCTTCTTCAAACCTGCAAGCGTGACGGCGGACGCAGGCTCGCAGCCGATTCCCTCAGCCCCGATTTCAGCTTTCGCCAGCGCAATTTCGATTTCAGTCACCTGCTCGACCGTGCCCTCAGATTCGCGAATCACACGCAAGGCTTTTTTCCATGATGCAGGGTTGCCGATTCGAATCGCTGTCGCCATGGTTTCAGCTTGCACCGGAACAAGTTTCTCGCCACCCGTCTCGCGTATCGTCCTTATCAGAGGATTCGCCCCTTCCGCTTGAATCACAGAAATCTTCGGCAGACGTGAAATGAATCCGAGCTGTTTCATCTCGCGCAACGCCTTGCCGATCGCCGACGAGTTAGCCAGATTTCCGCCTGGAACAATAATGTGGTCCGGTGGCTCCCAGCCGAATTGCTCAAGCAACTCGAAAGCGACCGTTTTCTGCCCTTCAATGCGGTAAGGATTAACCGAGTTCAGCAAATACACAGGCATTTTTTGGACGACTTCATTGAGCACTCGCACGCAGCCATCGAAATCGGTTTTGAGCTGGCAGGTGATGGCGCCGTAGTCGAGTGATTGCGACAGTTTGCTCCAGGAAATTTTCCCTTCCGGAATTAAGACCAGGCTGTGTAGTCCGCCGCGAGCCGCGTACGCGGCCATGGACGCAGAAGTGTTGCCGGTGGATGCACAAGCGACCCAGCGATATCCCGCTTGCCGCGCGAATGACGCAGCCACGGTCATTCCGGTGTCCTTGAACGATCCGGTCGGATTCATTCCCTGATGCTTGGCGAAAAGCTGCTGCACGCCGGCACTCTTTGCGCAGTGTGCGAGCTCATACACCGGCGTGTTGCCTTCCTTAATAGTGATGATTTCTTGCGTGGTGATTTCGGGCAGAATTTCTCGAAATCGCCAGACGCCGCTCCGGTCTGCAGGATCGAACGATGACTGGCGCTCCGCCCACAGCTGCTTCAGGCCCTCGGCATTCAATCCCGCCGGCCCTTGCTCATCCCATCCGGGAAACACGATCTCCAGCAAGTCCCGGCAATGCTCACATCGGAAACGGTCGGGCAGTGCGATGCGGCAGCAGCCGATACAGCGCAGCTCGGATACACTTTGCCCAGTTTTGACCGCCTGTTCTGACAATTCTAGAGATCCTTCGATGGAGAAGAGTTATGGAGACGAGGATAACAGAAGGGTGTTCTATCGAGGATTCCTAGAAGGTAAAGCCCCATGTCTCAAACATCGCGAGACATGGGGCACCCACGTTAGTTGTTGTTGAAAAAGTTAGCGCGTGACCAGCACCTTCTCCTGGGCATAGTTCGTGAAAACGTCAGTATTGGCGAATTGCGCTCCCGGAACCAGTATTAGATTGCCATTCCCCTGGTTTATCGAGTAGCCGAGAATAGCATTCGACCCCTGGCAGACGAATTTCGTACGACCGAGGCCGTATAGAAACGTGCCCGAAGGATCCACGTTGACCGTATCTGGATCGCATGAACCCTTCAAGAAGAGTGCGTTGATCGATTGGACATAGGTTAGCACTCCAGTGCTTGCGTTCAGTTTGAAAGCCGTGTAGTTCTCGCCCTCAAGATCAGCCACATAGACGAACTTGAGCCCTGGGGCAATACTGAGCCTCCAAGGAGAGTTGGGGAGATTCGGATTATAGGTTCCTTCGTAATAGGGGGATCCTGGGAGAGCATTCAATGCGCCGGTGTTAGGGTCAATTGCATAGCCGGCCACTGCGTCGGATCCATCCAGGGTTGCATAGAGATATTGCCCTTTAGGATCTGCAGCCAAATCGGTGGGTGGATAGTTGAAGTTGAAACCGGGTATCGGTGGCACAAGGAATGGGCTACCCGGCAGGGGAGTAAGCGCACCTGATGTCTGATCAATTATGAACGCGCCGATCGCGCCACTTCCCTTTAACTTCCCTGAAACATATAGATATTTTGTCGTTGCAGTTACGGCGGCCCTAAACTGGTCATCGCTGAATTCGCCAGCGCCAAACGGAGTTCCGGGGACAGGCTTGAGAGATCCATTGCTCTGGACGGCAAAGGCGTTGATGCCAACGTTGCCGCCCTTTGCATCCGTGCTGGTGACGTAAACGAACTTGCCCGACGGATGCACCGCGACCCGCGCAGCAGTTCCCGCCAGTGAAAACGGCGATCCGGAAACCTGGCTCAGGTTGCCGCTGGTGCGATTAATGATGTAGGCCGAAACGTCATGCGACCCCAGGTTGGCGGCATAGAGATGATTGCCCCAGTAATCGCTGGCAATGTCCACTGGGCCCCAGTGCGCCCACGCAGCTCCCTGAGTCGTTGGCGTCAGCGAGCCGGTCAGCGGATTCACTTTGTAACCGGCAATTTTTCCTGCCGTGTATTCGGTAGCGTAGAGAAATTTCGGCGGAGACAGATTGATTTTTGAGACGGTGATGTTCACAGTTTTCTTGCCGACACCGCCGCATTTGTCCCAGGCCTGAACGACCGTGCTGTAGGAGCCCTTCTTGAGATTGAGATTGCTATTCAATTTGTTTGCATGAATCGTGTAGCCGATAACGCCAGGACCCGTGTAAATCCGCATACTCGTAATGCCGCCCGCGCAAGTAGTGGAAGCAGACGCGATGTAGTTGACAGGAGAGCCAGGACTGGACCCACTTCCCGGCGACGTGACGGTTACCGTGGGAGTGCTAGCAGAAGCCAAAATTGATGAACTAGATAGAAGCAAGAACCAACAAGTTTTTCGCAGAAACATCTGGCAACCTCGCAGTGAAATGGCCGATTAGAAGACAGACAGGCCTGCTTAGTTGCTCGTCTGTAGCGATGTAGAAAAGCCTGCTACATAGAAATGCTTATGGTGAATCCCCCCAGTCAACGTACGTGGCCCTAGGTACGAGCTACTTGAAATTGAGCAGGATTCATCGTTTCAGGTATCTGTCGGTGTGGTTGATCCAATCCGCGCGCGGCGGATGAAAACTATCCACGTCACTGACAATGCGCGATGAAGCCGGAACTGCCGTCCGAGGTGTAGACCTGCCCGGTTACCTCATTGTGATCGTTAATACCGTTTGCATTGGCGTTAGGCTGCGCATTTGGCACCTTGATGTCTTTAAATACGCCATTGCTGTACATGAATGCCTCTGCAAGAACACCGACAAAATAATTACCAACGATCGTACCAGCATTGTTGATGTCAGACGGGAAAGTCGAGCCAGTCGCTTTCGGGTTTTTGATAGTCGTAAATGTCCGGTTCTTTAAGATAAAACCTTCGTACACACCAGTACCCTTGTATTCCGCTCCGAGTATGACGCCGTTGTCATTGATGCTTTGAACGACGGTATCCATAGCGCCTGAAAATTGGATCGAATGGAATTTGCCGTTCTTGTATTCGAAACCGTGCGTATGAATTGAGCCCGGCAGCGAATATTGGCCGACGATGGTGCCCCATTTATTTATTCCAAGCGGGACCGTATCGGAGGCGTTCGGATAGTTAAATGTGACCACCTTCGAGCCGTACATTACTATGCCGTGAGTGTGTCCGGCCCCTGATAATACCCGATGGTGACGCCCTGCGAATTACGCCGCGAAAAGGTAGTCTGCAGCTCGTGGTACCGGAAGATTTTAATGCTCCCATCTGAGTAGCGAATGAAGGCTGGCGGCTTTGTGCCTTGGTAGAAGCTAAACGTGCCGCCAACCACTGTGCCGAAGTTGTTAATCCCGTGTGGAATAGTATCTTTGCGGAGATCGATTCTTTTGAATGTTTTCCATCCAGTGCAGGTGGCCGTCTGAGCTTGCGCAAGCGAGGAAAGAAAAAGAGGAACGAATGTAGCTAAAGCAGCGAGAGTGCGAGGTGCCATTTTGGTTTTGCCTCCACAATTCGCACGATTAGAGAAGGCAGCGAAACGCTAAGTTGCTCACACATAAAGTGGAAAGTTGATGAAACCAGGAATCTGGCCTTAGATTCGCGTCGGCGTAGCTCGGTATTCGCCTTCTAAGGTTGGATCGAGAGAGAAGCGCGCGGAGACTGAGCTATTTTCGAAGATAGGTGTCGGTCTTGTTGATCCAATCCGCGCGCGGCGGATGAAAAGTATCCATCGCGACCGTGTCTTCCAACGCCTCAGCTTTGTGCGGCATGTTCGGAGGAATCACCAGCACTTCACCAGCACGCACCACGATTTCTTTTCCGTCAATCCAGAATTTTAGCGCGCCTTCAAGCGTAGCGCTGAGTTGCTCGTTGACGTGGCTGTGCATCGGAACAATGCAGCCCTTTCTAAGCAGGATGCGCGCCAGCATAACTTCCTCGCCTACAATGAGCTGCCTTTCCAGCAAAGGATTCAGTACTTCAGCTTCCACATTTTTCCACGCAAGATATTTCAGCACGGCCGGTTTGCGGTTTCTGGTGACCGTTCGTTTCAGCGCCACCTTCTTTACTAGTGCAAGTCCTGCCATTTGTTTCTTAGTCGATCTCTTCTTCATGATGATCACAATCCCTTATATGCGCCGCCATCCACCGATATCGTTTGCCCAGTGATGTAAGACGCGCGCTCTGATGCGAGCCAGACAATGGTGTCGGCGATTTCTTCCTGACTGGAGGCGGCAACGCTTCGCGACCCGCCATTTACGGCCGGTTTCCATAAACCTTGAATTATATGTCGCCTGATTTCCCGAGTCCGTGCTTGCTCATCTTCGGTCCGCGAATTTAACCTTATAGCCTATAGAACAGGAGTTCCCATGAAGCGGCACAACTTTCGCCCTGAAACAGAATCTGTTCACGGCGGCACCAATCTTGATAAGCGCAACGCGCCCATGGCCCAGCCGATCTACCAGACCTCGACATTCCAGGTTACAGATTCCGAGCAGCAGTTGCGCGCGACTCATACGGACATGTTCTACACGCGTTATGGCAACCCGACGCACACGGCGGTGGAAGCGCGCATTGCCGAACTCGAGGGCGCGGATGCTGCCCTGTTGTTTGCATCGGGAATGAACGCGATCACCACTAGTATTCTGGCTCTCGTCAAGGCTGGCGATCACATCGTCGCGCAACGCGACATTTACGGCGGCGTAACGAAGTTTCTTTCCGCTTGGTTACCGAAGCTGGGTGTGGAAACCACTTTCGTGGATACGACTGATTACGATCAGCACGCGCGGGCGATTCGGCCCCATACCAGACTGCTGTATCTAGAGTCTCCAACCAATCCAACCTTGCGCGTAGTTGACCTGCGCAAACCCGTGGCAATTGCGAAAGAGCGTCAGATCATTACTCTCATTGATAGCACCTTCGCAACACCTATCAATCAGCGGCCTGCGGAATTCGGTATTGATCTGGTTCTGCATTCGGGCACGAAATACTTTGGCGGACATACGGATCTGATCTGCGGCGTCGCTGCCGGACGGCGTGACCTGATTGATGAGATCCACCACACGCGCACTACGCTCGGCGGAACCATGGATCCACACGCGGCGTTTCTCCTTCTGCGCGGGATCAAGACTCTAGCGGTACGTTTGGAACGCCAAAATGAGAGCGCGCTGCGAATTGCAGAGTTCCTGAGCCAGCATGGAAGGGTAAGGTCGGTAAACTATCCGTTTTTGAAGGGACATCCGCAGCGTGCGCTCGCCATGGAACAGATGAAAGGTGGAGGTGGCGTGCTCAGCTTTGAAGTTGACGGCACGGGTGAAGATGCAAAGCGCCTGAGCGAAGCGTTGCACCTGTTCACTCTCGCACCAAGCCTTGGGGGAGTCGAGTCGCTGGTTTCGATTCCCGTGCTGACCTCTCACGCAATGATTTCTGCTGAGCACCGTCAGAAAATGGGTGTTACCGAGCAACTTGTTCGGCTTTCTGTCGGGATTGAGAATGTAGAGGACTTAATCGCCGATCTGGAGCAAGCGTTGGCAGCTGTAGCAACGCAACAACAAGTGGCGGTTGGATAGTCTCTATCGGAACCTTATGTTTGCCATTCCGAACCGTCGAGCGTGCAAGAAGGTAAAGAACCTGCTTATCTCGGACAGACTGCAGATTCCTCTTCTTTCGCTTCGCTTTGACCCCTCGGAATGACAGGCGAATACAAAATAGTCGAAAGAATCCAGAAAAATGAACCCTTCAGCCGCCGCCGTCGTCGGACTGGGATTTGTCGGCAAAGCACACCTAGAAGCATTGCGACGACTTGGCATTCCAGTTCGCGGAATTCTCGGCAGTTCTCCCGAACGCACCCGCGAAGCTGTACGCGAGCTCAAAATAGATCGCGGCTATTCTTCTTTGGACGAACTGGTCAAAGACACCAGCGTGAGTGCTGTCCACGTCTGCACACCTAACTACGTTCACCATAACCAGGCAAAGGCAGCGCTCGAAGCAGGCAAGCACGTAATGTGCGAAAAGCCGTTGGCAATGAATACTCGCGAGAGCCAGTCGTTAATCGGACTCGCCAGCGGACAAGGTCGCGTTGGCGCAGTCACCTACAACCTACGTTACTACCCGCTTTGCCATGAAGCTCGCGCCCTCGTAAAAAGAGGGGTGATCGGCGAACCGCGACTGATTCATGGCAGCTTCTTGCAAGATTGGCTGCTCTATCCCACCGACTGGAATTGGCGCTTACAGCCCGAACTCGGCGGTGACATGCGAGTGGTCGCGGACATCGGCACGCATTGGCTCGACCTGCTGACGTGGATCACCGGTAAGAGAGTGATGGAATTATGTGCTGACCTGGCAACTGTTGTTCCTGTAAGAAAACGTCCGCTTGGACGAGTAGCAACATTCCAGCAGAGCGTAGGAGAGACGAAAGATTTTCAAATCACCACGGACGACTACGCTTCCATCCTGCTGCATTTCGAGGGCGGCGCACACGGCGTGTGTACGGTTTCGCAAATCAGTGCGGGCCGCAAGACGCGCCTGTGGTTCGAAGTGGACGGCTCCGAGGGCTCGCTGGCGTGGAACTCCGAAGATCCAAACACGCTTTGGATTGGGCGTCGGCGCGAGCCCAACCAAGAGATGATCAAAGATCCCTCGCTCATGAGCCCCGAAGCGCGTGGATATGCGGCTTATCCGGGGGGCCATGCGGAGGGTTATCCGGACACGTTCGTACAGTTATTCAAAGATTTCTACGGCTACATTGAGGCAGGCGAGTTTTCCCGGCCGCGCACCTTCCCGACCTTTGAAACAGGGCACGATGAGATGCGTCTCTGTGAGGCCATCGCGCAGAGCGCGCGTGAGCGTCGCTGGGTGACCTTGAGCTAAACTCGTCAGCGTCAGTGCCTTGGTTTTGTTAAACTGGCTGCGTTCTTCGCCGCTTCGCTCCAGTCGCAGCAGACCGTAAGGAGGTTCCAGCCATGAAGCGCGCCCTGAAAATCGTCGCCATTGTCATTGGAGTTCTGATCGTTGTTGTCCTGGCTCTCCCGTTCATCGTCAACGTAAACAACTTTCGTCCACGCATCGAGGCGGAGCTGACTACAGCACTCGGGCGCAAAGTAAGCATTGGAGATCTGAGTCTTTCTCTGTGGTCAGGAAGCTTGGCCGCAGATGACATCGCCATCGCAGATGACCCAGCGTTCGGCAACATGCCATTCATTCGCGCGAAGTCCCTCGATGTTGGCGTCGAGATGATGCCGCTCATCTTCTCTAAGACGTTGCACATTACCGATCTCACTTTGACGCAACCGCAAGTCACTTTGCTGCGTGCGCGCTCGGGACGGTGGAATTTCTCGACACTGGGGAATGCCAGTCCGCAGGCAAAACAACCTGCGCCCCCTACGCCTGCTCCGCCTGCGGCTGCTCAAAAGTCGTCGCCACCGGCTGAATCCGGTTCTGATCAATCGTTCCAGCAAAATCTCTCGGTGGGAAAACTGAGCATAAAAGACGGCGTGGTTTCGATAGGCGATTCCGGCACTTCCGCCAAGCCGCGTGTGTACAAGAACGTCAATGTCACAGTGAAGAATTTCGCGTTCACCTCACAATTTCCTTTCACGCTGAGCGCCGACCTTCCGGGCGGAGGCACTCTTAAACTCGAGGGTACCGGCGGCCCTATTAATCCCAACGATGCGGCGGCGACTCCGTTGCAGGCAAAGATAAATGTGAAGGGCTTGGACGTTGCCGCTTCCGGATTCGTCGACCCAAGTTCTGGAATTTCTGGAATAGCAAACTTCGACGGCACGCTGACGTCCGATGGCAAGCAGGCAAGTAGCAGCGGCAACGCCGCAGCTGACAAGTTGAAGCTGTCACCGAAAGGATCCCCGGCGCAGAAGAGAGTGAACTTGCAATACGCGACCACTTACGATCTGCAGAAGCAGACAGGCAGGCTCACCCAAGGCGATGTCAGTGTGGGTAAAGCAGTAGCGAAACTTAGCGGCACATACGATCTGAATGGCGATACCGCTGCCTTGAATATGAAGCTCAACGCTGACAACATGCCGGTGGACGATCTTGAAACCATGCTGCCACCGCTCGGAGTCACGCTGCCCTCCGGGTCGTCGTTGCAGGGCGGAACACTCTCGAGCGACCTGACGATTGCAGGCCCGGTCAGCAAACTTGTGATCACGGGTCCGGTGAAACTCGCCGACACCAAACTGCACGGGTTTGATATGGGCTCAAAGATGTCCGCTATCTCTGCTCTGGCCGGGATCAAGACTGGGCAGGACACTGCGATTCAGGTCTTCAGCTCGAACGTGCACGTTGCGCCCAGCGGAATTCAAACCGAAAACGTGAATTTGGTGGTGCCATCTATCGGAACGCTGACAGGCGCGGGAACCGTCAGTCCGGAGAACGCGCTCGATTACAAGATGACAGCGAGCCTGAACAGTACTGGCGTCAGCACGCTTTCGCAATTCGCTGGCGTGGGCGGCGGAAAAGGCGGGAGCATTCCATTTTTTATTCAGGGCACGGCAGCGAATCCCAAGTTCGTTCCCGACGTCAAAGGAATGCTCGGCAGTCAATTGGGCAACAGGCTCGGCTCCCAGATTCCGGGCGGACAAAACGGTCAGAACGTGGTGAACTCGATCACTGGATTGTTCGGCAAAAAGAAGAAACAGTAGTTGGCGCTATTGCAATTTCAAAATCGCAGTGCCATACCCGTTGATCGTCACTGCGATCGCTGACGCGGGCGAGATCGAAACCGAATTTGGGCCCGTACTGGCACTGGTGCTCGAGTCAATCGTCAACTGACTTGCCGAAGTAAACGGACCCAGCGCGTTCACGTCCACGGAAACTTTCGCTGTCAGTCCCTTGCCATTGTTGTCGGCTGCACTCGCCACTGCGTGATTCGAAATCAAAACAACAACGCTGCCATCGGTATTGAGCACCGGTAGCACTTCCACCTGAGCGCTGTTGGAGTTGTTCGAGTTCAAGATAACCTGACCGGAATTGGCGGGGAACATCTGCCCGAGCCAGTAGTCCACCCAATAGCTGAGCCGAATCTGGCCGGTCGAGTCGTTGTATTCGCCAAACTGCGCGTCTCCGGAAAACGCCCAGTGATATAAGGCCTTCGCACCTGCCCGTCCGATCTGCGAAAAAACATACGGACGCCATGCGGCGAAAAAGGCGCTGGAGCCGCGCGTATCGTCAACAAACGGCTGATTAGGATTGCAAGCACTACCGCCGTTTCCAGTGTTGAAATCGGCATTCACGTTGTTTTCGGTGATCCACAGGTGGACGTTGGCGAGGGCTGGGTTTGTCGCGAGCGAACCGTAGATGCTCTGAATGCTACTGACGAAACCAGGCACGGTGCTGAACACCTGCGCGTCTGAATCTCGTTGGTTGCAAGAGGAGTAGTAATGAGTTGCGACCACGTCCACTTGAGCGGTCACGTTGCTGGCGAAAACTGGCACCCAATTCTCGGAACTGCAGCACATTTCGAGCGCTATGAATTTTATGGAGTTGTCCACCGAATGCATCGCGGGAACGACGGTGTTGTACATCGCCGTGTAATCGGCGGCGTTCACTGCGGGGTTGGGATCCAAGAAATTGTTGATGCTCGGCTCGTTGTAGATCCCCCAGTATCTAATCTTGTAAGCCGGATAAGCCGGAGAAACCAGCAGCGATCCCCCGGGGGGCGTGAACCCTCCAGTGTTGTAGTAGCGAACCAGGTTTTGTGCATAGTCCGCGAACTGGGTAAAGTTGGGATCGTTGAAGGTGCTGCTGCTGTCTTTATTCGTATATAGGAACGCCGGCGCTTTCGCGATTTGAAACTGCGGACTGTGATCGCCCAAACCCAGCACCGGCTGCGTGATCGCATCCAGAATTGCAAAATCCCATGCCTGTGAGCTCGTGCCTTCAGAACCCTGAGGCACGCCCCGCGAAATTCCCTGCAAACGAATGTGATTTGGCTGCAAGTTCGCCAGCGGAGTCGTCGCGCTCGGAAAATTCTGGAAGAACTGGTAATCCCACTCCGCAGGCTGGAATGAAGTGGACATTGCAACATCAAAGGCCGCGCCGTTGTTGGTGCGGACGGTCACGGACGCGTTTGCCACAGCAGGGGGTGGCGGCGGAGGAGGCATGGTTGAGCTGCTACCACCACAGGCGGTCAGGGCTAGAAGGAGGATCGAAAAGATCAGACAGGCAAGCGTCTTCATGGCGCTGCATTCTAATAAATTCGCGGCGCGCCTGGATATAGCCTAAACGTATCCCAGACCGGCTAGCCGGTCGTGAATGATCTGGTCATCGCCGGAAGCGGAGCCGCCACGGGAAGACTTCTTCTCGAGGCCAGCCACCAGCGAGTGCCCTTGCATGGTCTCGGGAATTTCGTATCCGGCGAGATCGAGCAAGGTTGGCGCGATGTCCAGCAATCGGGCGCCGTCGTATTCGCCAGTTAGCGGGCAATTGGGTGCGGCGAGAACGAACATCCCGTATTGCGCATGGTTGCAGCCGTCGGGCCCGGTATCGTTTTCCTGCACGTGAATGGCTTGATGACCAACGGTTCCGATCGAGCGCCAGTAAAGACCGCCGAAGTGTACCACCAGATCCGGAGCAACATTTCGTACGTTTTTATACAACTCGCGTGGCTTGAATACAAGGGAGTGCAGTGGCTGACCTTTGTCGTCGGTTAGAGCCTCCAGCTTTGACTTCATTTCATTCTGAAATTTCTCATATTCCGCAGCCGGAATCACACCCTGCGGCTCGCGTCCCTGCACGTTGAAAAAGACGCGTGCGTAGTATCCGCCCTCGCTCCAAACCCGAGTCTGACTCCAATTCACGCTTAGTTTGTCAAAAGGAGTTAAAGACGCGGGATAGTCATTCAACACGAGCAGGCCTTCGCGAATGAGCCATTCGTTGATGGCAATTCCGCCATCAAGCCGCTGTGCTCCGTGATCAGAAACCACCAGGACCAGGGTCTCCTCATCGAGCAACTCGAGAGCTTTGCCGATTTGCTCGTCTAGCCACAAATAATATTCTGGGATCGCGTTCTGGTAGAAATTCCCAGGCTCGAACTGCACGTGCTTCTCGTCGAAATAGTTCCAGAAGCCATGGTGCATGCGGTCAAGCCCGATGTCCACGAAATGAAAGTAATCCCATTCCTGTTCCTTAAGCAGCCAGTGAACGACCTTCCACTGCTTTTCGCTCATCTTGAAAATTTCATCTTTCAGCCAGTCTTTGCGGTCGGTGCGGAAGTTCTTGACGTCCACCGGATACTCGCCGACGAGTTCGTTGATTTTCGCCTTGAACGCGGTCGGATAGGTGAAGTCGTTCTTGGTCGTATCTGGGGTGAGAAAACAGCCAATACTGATGCCATTAATGCGGCGCGGAGGATAGTTAGGGGGGACGCCAACAATGATCGAGCGCTTCCCTTCACGCGCCAGCTGATCCCATATTGCGAGTGATTTGATGGAAGCCGAGTTCGCGAATCCCAGCTTGTCATAAGAGTGGTCGATTCGGTTACGAAAGCCGTACACGCCGAGCGATCCGGGGTCCTGGCTCGTGCACATGCACATCCAGGCCGGAACAGTGATCGGCGGATAGACGCTTTCGAGACGCCCATACACCCCGGCGTCCATCAGGCGGCGCAAATTCACCAGGCGCTCATCGCCGAAGACCACCTCCGGCGCGGCGCAATCGAGTCCGAGGACGCAGATTTTCATTTCAGAGTAAGGACTTTCCTTCCATGCCTTGCGGGACCGGAACTTCTAAATAATTCAGGATTGTGGGCGCAAGGTCAATGATGTTGGGAAGACGACCACTGGAGTGCCCCACCCTTGTTATGTTTTCCACGAGGGGGTGGAGATTTTGATTCATAAACAAAATTCCAGGCACCGCCTCGGGATCAACGATGTGATCTCCGCTCCAGCGGCGGAGATTGTCTTCGATCAGAGAATTCGAAAATCCGCCGACTGCACTTTGCCACGACACGCGATAACCTGGATTGAAATTCACGAGCAGATCGGGAGCATTAGCCGCATACGGTCCGGAGTAAAGCTCTTCGCGGCGAAGCACGCTTCGCACGGCTTGCTTACTCGCAGCTACGTCGGAAGTTTTGGGCATCGCGGTCTGAATCGCGCTTCGTACGCGTTTGGCCTCGGTACCTTCTTCAAGAATTCCGTCGCGCTCGCGGCCTTTGAAGTTCAGGTAAATTCCCCCGAGTCCAGTGGCGTATGCATAAGTTCGAGACCAGTCAACGTGAGTAAGGCCATCGCCGAGGTCTTGGCGCGGCTGCTTGCCCTCTTTCAGCGCCAATAACTGATTCTGCCAGAGCCAGGTATTCGTATCGAAAGCACGGCGGAAGGTATTGAAGCCATGGTCCGAGAGCACCAGAAGCAGTGTATTCTCGTCAACGTTGTCGAGCACTGGCGTGAGGAGCTTATCGCAGCGCGCATAGTGCTGCTCGATCAGGGTCGAGAAGTTTCGCGCCAGATCTGGTTCATAATTTGGATGTTCAGGATCGCGGAAGCGCCAGAGCATGTGCTGCACACGGTCGGGCGTGTCGTAGAGCATGAAGAAAAATCCTTCCTTGAAGCGGTTGAGCTCAAAACGCATCATGCGCTCGCGCTCTTCGAGTACAAGTTCGCATTGAGCAAGATAGGCGGCTTCGTCCAGGCGGCCATTGTTCAATCCATTGTGGTCCTCCGCCATACCGAGGGTGGAGAAGAGTCCGATTTCTGCGGCCAAGTCCTTGGCATAAGCCGGGGGAGACGATATGGGAAACATCGGGGCCGCCGGATCGAAGTTCACAGCGGAGACGTAGAACTCAACGTGCGGTTCAATTTGCCGAACGTAAAATCGCGCGATACCCGTGACTGATTGCAGCATCGAGAACTTGAATTTGAAACGTACCCACTCACTCCAGGACTTTTCTTTCACTTCAATCTTGACTGGAGTCCCTCCGGTTTCGATCAATAATGCGCGCGCTTCGTTCTTTACTCGTACGCGAATTTCGCAAGTTGTGTCGCTCGGGGGAGACTGACGGGTATTCCGCGGTCCGATGACGTGGGTGCTCAAATCATCACCCACACCAAGAGGGACCACCTGCTCGCTCTCGCCAGCCTGTGCATTCTTGTCCTGCGTGTAGAAGGTGCCTTTGTTCTGGCTACCGCGCAAGTCCGGAACGCCAACGCCGGCGATCATGTGTCCATTTAGGTCGTCGGGAGGGAACGTGCATGGACATCGCAAGACAATGCTGGGCACGCCGGCTTGCGAAAGCGTCTGCCAAAAAGGCTTCCCTTTACGCTGGTTCACAACCTGCGGCGCGGCGAAAAGGTTCTTTGGACGCTCGAAGTGGCTAAGAGCGGCATCCGGGAGATAGGTTGCCGGATCGCGCGAAATGAAATCAAAAATTCCGTGACCCCCGGGATTCGTGCCGGTCGCAAAAGACGACCACGCCACCGGGGTCTGGGCGGGATATGTAGTTTTGAGCCGCGAATAGGAACCCATCTGCCGTATAAGCGCGAGGTTTGGCAGTTCACCGTGCTGCAACATGGATTCCACGATGGTAGGTTCCAGTCCGTCGAGCCCAATGACGATTACTTTTTTGGACAATGAACCAGCCTAGGAGGGTGTCTTCGACGAGTCGTGGGCCGTCTCGGCGGGTGGTGGAGTGCGTTTCAAACCAAACAATTTGAAGAATGCATTCACCACTTTGTGCCAGAAAATCAACAGAACACCGATTATGCTGGCGATTCCCGAGGTGACAGTCATCACCTGGTCCGGCCCGCCATACAGCGCCAATACTCCAAAATGCATGAGTGCTCCAGTTCCAAAATAAGAGGAGTTCGCGACCGACGGAACGCCGGCTGATCTGAGTCCCTGCCTACAATTTTACGGGAGTTCCAGTGTTTCGGGGGACGAAATGTCATCTCTGACCGGCATTGCAACCACCTTTGAGTCAGGACTGTGCTCCATATGTACATGACCGTACGAAACCTACTGCCGGTTCCCATGTGCTTCTAAACTGAAATCCCCCAGAAATTGCTGATTTCTAGCTGAAAAACGCCGGCTTCTAAAGAATTTGAAAGGCTTACAACTCGCCAATCAGAGTTCAGCCCTTCCAGCGATACGCGTCCGGTTGTGGCAAACCGACGTGGGCAAGAACGCGGCAGGCAAACTCGTGGGCCATCTGATCGAGCGTGGCCGGCCGAAAATAGTAGGCGGGGATGAGCGGAAAGATAGTCGCTCCAGCGTCAGCGGCGCGGTACATGTTGCGAATGTGGATTTTGTTGAGAGGCGTTTCCCGGACGCAAAGAACCAGTGGACGCTTTTCTTTGAGGCACACGTCGGCGGCGCGCTCAATTAAGTGGGAAGCGCTGCCGTTGGCAATGCGGGCCAACGTTCCGACGCTGCAAGGAATGACGATCATCGCGTCGGCAGGGTAGGAACCGCTGGCGACATTTGCGCCGATGTCGGCGTTCGATTGCTGCCGGATTTTGCGAGAAGTATGACCGAGAATCTGGCCGAGCAGATTGCTGCGGCCGCGAAGACCAAGCTCTTCGGCGATGACGCGAAGGGCGCTGTCGGAGGCGATGAAATTTACGGTTTGAACGCGCGAGTCACGCTCAACCGCTTGCAGCAGATGACGCGCGAACAACGCGCCACTGGCGCCGGTTGTGGCGACGGTCAGGTTTTGAGGCGGGGTCACAAATTCGCTCAAATGGCGGGCGAGGGCCCGCTCCACACAAGCTGAGTTCTGAGCATAGGGAGACGACGACAGCGAGTCAAGGCAGAGATGGCTGGTAAGGGTGAATTGGAATTGCGGCGGACAGCGGCGCAGATGCATGCGCTGGCAGCAGTGCGCCGCGAGGTGCGCTCCCGAGACTCTGCCAATGGCCGAAAATATCTGCGCGAATTCACCGACGCATTCCGGCAATATGACTCGATCCTTTCTTCAGATCAACTGAATGATAAGATCGGCGCCGCCAGCACATTGCTGATCGGGGATTATCACGCGCTCGCGGCATCGCAGCGATTTGTCACAGAACTGATCGAAAGGCTCTCTCAAGGCCGGCGCGTAGTGGTGGGATTGGAAGCGGTACTCTCCCGTGACCAGCGCATTTTGGACGCATGGTGGCGCCGCGAGATCGCAGAAGCGGAACTCAGGCGGCGGCTGCGCTTTGACCGCGACTGGGGGTACGATTGGTCTCCATTTTATGAATTGCTGTTGTCGGCCCGTGACCATTCAGAAGGCATTTATGGACTCGATTGTGAACCGAGGAATGATCTGCGCCGCATCGGCTCGCGTGACCGCCATGCTGTTGCAAAAATATGCCAGATGCGGCAAGAACATCCGGAAGGGGTGGTCATCGTGCTGTTTGGAGAGTCTCACCTGGCGCCACAACATTTGCCTCGAGTCTTGGCGGAATCGCTCCCTGAGGAACGAACCTTAACCGTATTGCAGAATGTGGACACCTTGTATTGGCAAGCCATATCTGAAAACGCTGCCGCAATCGGCATTGGCGATCGGACGATCTGCGTTTTCAATTCCACTCCCCTTGAAAAATACGAAAGCTATCGGCTCTGCTTCGAGCGATGGAACAACGCTGCCGATGATGGGCCAGACTTTACACCTGCGGTTTATAACTTGATTTTTTCGCTGGCCCGGTCGCTGGGCTTCAGCCTGAATTCTCCCCGCAATGGAACCCAGCCGAAATTCTTATCAGACTCGCTGCCCGAGGTTGTGACGGTGAACGACAGCGCCTTACCAGAACTCGCTGACGAGGATGCATTGCGACTCAAGGACCAGAATTGCGTTTATGTCGCATCAATAAACACTTTTCTGGTGCGCGAGTTTCAAGTGCGGCACGCCGCCCAAGAGACTACACGCTTTCTCTATCATGTATGCCAGGGTATGGTGAAAGTTTCTGCACACGCGAAGGCGGTTGAAGACGCGCTCGCTGGTTTTGGGGCCAGCCTGCTGTGTCCTGCAGTCGGCACCGACGACGCCCCAGTCTCGGAAGCAGGGCAACTTCTCTACCATTCTTACCTTGCCGGACAACTCAGAAGGACATCCATACGTCGCATGTTCCTGACGCACGTGGATTCCGAAGCGGCCGCTGCGCAGACGCTTGCGATGATAGGTACATCCGGCCGAAGACTCTAACTATTTGATAAACCGTCAGTGTACTGAAGTAGTTCCCTTTCGATAGCGGTTTCAATCCCGATTGCAACCCACTTTCCGCTGCGTGCTTCTAAAGGCCGTGCACCCGGGCAAACTCGGGTCGTGAGCTTGTGGTGTCGGCCAGGGTACGGGGGCGTGCGGTGACCGATCAAGGCTACTTGTTACCTACTTTTCTAATCGTGGGTCCTCCGCGGACCGGAACCAGTTGGCTGCACTCGGTGCTGCAGGAGCACACCTGTTTGCCGAGGATCAAGGAAACCCGTTTCTTCGACGACCGGTTTCATCGCGGGCTTGGATGGTACCGCGATAATTTTCCTAAATCTGATCTCCCCATGGGTGAGGTAGGTCCTACCTACTTTGCATCAGCAGAAGCGCGGCAGCGAATCGCTCAACTCATTCCGGAAGCGAGGGTGGTCTGCATTTTTCGCAATCCGGTTGACCGCATACGCTCTCACTATCGCCTGAGGCGCGCTTATGCCATGATCCCGTGGGATTTTGAAGAGGCGTTGAGGAAAGATGCGGAGCTGATGGAATCGAGCAAGTACGCGACGCATCTGAAACAGTGGCAGCAGACTTTTGGGGATGAGAACGTTAGCGTCATGCTCTATGACGATTTGAAACAAAGCCCTCAACTTTTTGTGGACGAGTTAGCCGACTTCACCAGGATTCCGCGCTTTTCGCTGGCGCCATCACAGATTTCCTACATCCATTCGTCGGTGCCTCTGACGCAACCACGCAGCTATTACCGCACGCGCAGCGCGGGAGCTCTAGCGGACTGGTTTAAGGCACACCGCTTCGGGCGCATCGTTGCCGCGGCGAAGCGGTCTCGCTTGGGAGATTGGTTCCTAGGCGGAGGCGCTAGCTTCAAAGAAATGCGTCCGGAGATCGTGAGTAGTTTGTACGACCAGTTCCGGCCCGAAGTGGAGGAGTTGGAAATCATGCTAGGTCGTGACCTCGGCGCCTGGAAGTACCGGGAAGCAAGTCTCATGTCAGCGGTTTGAAAATCGTTGAAAATCCCGCCCAAGCTTAACCACCCGGTCTTGGGTGGTACTCTAGCCTCCTAAGACTCCACGAGTGCCACTGAACGCTGAATCCATTCGCCGATTGCTCGATCAGGTGCGCAAGGGAAAGCTCGCTCCCGATGACGCCGTTGAGAAGCTTCGTCATCTTCCGTTTGAAGACCTCGGATTTGCGAAAGTGGACCATCATCGCGGACTGCGGGTGGGAATGCCAGAGGTGGTCTTCAGTCCAGGGAAGACTCCGGCGCAAGTGGCGGAAATTTTCAAGCGGCTCGCCAATCACGCACAAAATGTCCTGGCCACGCGGGCGTCTCCGGAGCAATTCCGTGCCGTTAAAAAAATCGTTCGGGGTGCCAGATTCGAGCAGATCCCCCGTGCAATCGTGCTACGACGCGACAACGAGGTCTATGGGAAGGGAAAAATCACCGTAGTTTCGGCGGGCACCAGTGATATTCCAGTCGCCGAAGAGGCGGTAATAACTGCTGAACTAATGGGAAACGACGTGGATCGTATTTACGATGTGGGAGTTGCAGGCATTCATCGCCTGCTTGCCCATCGGAAGGCGATCGCGAATTCCCGGGCCGTGATTGTCTGCGCCGGAATGGAAGGGGCATTGCCAAGCGTCGTGGGAGGCATGGTCGGAGTTCCAGTGATCGCGGTGCCAACCAGCGTGGGATATGGCGCGGCTTTTCAGGGAATGGCCGCTCTCCTCGGCATGATGAATTCCTGCGCCTCCAACGTTAGCGTTGTGAATATTGATAACGGGTTCGGAGCAGGATACGTAGCGTCGCTCATTAATCGCCTCTGAGGATTCCCATTCTCGAACGGTTTTACAAGATTGTCACAGCTTGGCGATTGCTTTTCTTCAGTCTGAGTAGAACAATCAAGACACCCCTAAGCAATGGAGGCGCCGCATGGTCTCAAAGTGCGCCAACCCAAACTGCGCTACAAGCTTTCGCTACTTCCACATCGGAAGGCTTTTTCGAATGGAAACTTCATCTGGCCTGGAACGACGACGTTCGATGGGCCAGGACGAAGTGTCGAGCCGGCCGCTGCGTCGAATCGAATTTTATTGGCTATGCGAGAATTGCGCCTCTAAGATGTCTCTGGTCTGTGACGA
>QHZR01000249.1 GCA_003224755.1 Acidobacteriota bacterium | reverse complement strand
CTTGGGAATCCTTAGCTACTTCGTCAGGCAGGAACTTCAGCGCCACAAACCGGTGTAGTTTTATGTCCTCGGCCTTATAGACCACACCCATCCCGCCGCCGAGCTTCTCGAGCACGCGGTAATGGGAAACGGTTTGGCCAACGAGTTGTGACGGCGTGGCCATCGGTCAAGGAATGGTAGGACGCAATTGCGGGCAGGTCAATCGCAGCACTGCGGAGGAACGCAAGGCGCTTGGACGATGCTTTGCGAGTGCTGGTCACGTTGATGCAGAGAGCCGCGTAGTTTCTGCTGTATCTGCTACAATCCTCGCCCGAGGCGAACACATGGACATACTCGCGCAGTTAAAAACTGAGCGGGACAAGGCAGCACAGCAGGTGAATGCTCTGGATACCGCGACTAGGGCACTGAGCGGATTGAACAGCGCTCGCCGATTACACGGACCTCGTAAAATGAGTGCCGCCGCACGAGCAAGAATTTCGGCATCTCAAAAAGCACGTTGGGCACGAGCGCGGGGCCAGAAGGTTGTTTCAATCGCTCCCAAGCGTCACATCTCAGCAGCAGGTCTAGCGCGGATCAGAGCTGCAACAAAAGCGAGATGGGCGAAGGTGAGAGCCGCGAAGAAGTAACAGCTTCCTTGAGTTCCTCATCATCAATGGAGTTTTCGCTGCTAATCGGGAATACGGGAGAAACTGACGAAATTGAGGAAATCTCTGCCGACGGTACTGAGCCGGAACATCCGCTTAGGAGGTTCCCGCAACCCTTTCACGATTTCGTTGAAGGCGTGTCTAGCTTCACTCGAAGACGGAAGGCTATTAAAACTTATGCGTGGAACACGAACGTTGGGTTCTTTTAGAGATTCCGTGACGAGACCACTTGCAGCAAACATTTGCAGCACCACCAAATCTTCGTCTGTTCCGGCAAGTGTGGGCCGCGCACGCCATCTGATCTCGGTTGGCATCGAATTGTCAGGCAAGAGTCTCCGCAGCATCGCAATGTGCTGAGGTGTGAGATCACGGATGATCTGCAAGAACAGCTCTTTTCTGCTTTCTGTGCTGAACTCCGCGATACCGCCATTTGCCAACGCGTTCCAAGCATAGCAATCTTCTTCCGGTCGGCAGTTGCCGTAACCTGTCGTGCAGATTCAAACAGCATCGTTTGGAACTCCTCAGAAAGAAACCAATCCTTGTCCACTTTGCTATCGTCCACTTCTTGCAAGCGGGCATTCATCGCGTCACGCATTCCTTGCAAACGGGTGTAGAAGCGTCTGGTGGTAAGCTGATTTAAACCCTCATTAAAGGCGACTGAAATCGGAAAGAGCCAAGGTGGAAGAAACGCAGAGATTAATCCTGCAATCTGAGAACGCAGGATCATTTCCTGTGCGCTCTTTTCCGCCTCTTTCACAATCGCTTCTGCATCCGACTTCTCTACTTCGTCATCAATCGCCACGCGTCCTCCGACGCTCTATTATCTAGTGGACCACTTGGAATCAATCCTTTGCATGATCCTCTCAGCGAAGATCACGGCATCCGCGATGATGGAATGCAGAGCCGGGGATGGCCTGGTGCTGTCCATCTGGCAGAGCTTGTGAGCGGCCAGTCCGATTTCTTCGTATTATCGGGAGTCGGTGTGGATTCGCAAAAGAATGAGGTATCCAAGTCCGAAAAGGATGCAGAGACTTCCTACCACTGCTGTGCGCAGGTCTCCAGTAAAGCAGAACAAAGCGCTGTTCGCTAAGCCGGTCAGGAAAGTTGCTACGGCTATGCCATTAATCAGCGATCTATGTTCAAACTTCATCAATTTTCGAGCGGGCTTAAAGCACTCGCGTGTAGCGTGATCGCCGGTAGCCTCGCAATCGGCAGAGGAGAAGTGAAACGATAGCCGAAACTCACTCTGACCCCGCCCAGGTCGACGTCGGCACCGCAAGCTACAGGAGGATTCTGGCAGTTTGCGGTTCCGCATGTCAGGGGAGCGCCAGTGCAAATCTCCACGCCCTGCGACGTAGTGCAGTTCGGAGCCGGAGTTGCTTGACATGCAAACGGTGCAGAATAACCTGTCACGTTTGCCACGCTCAGATGATCGTTCCGCAGAGCGGCGTTAATGTCAGCGACGATCTGCGCATTGGTGGGCGTGTTGTTACCACACGTCGCACAGGTTCGATGCGTAGTTTGAATGCCGTGCTTGGCGGCCCTCTCGATAGTTGAGGCTATGTTGAACACGCGACCGAACCAAAAGATTGCTAGGAGAATGAGGCACAGGATGGGCATCACAACTGCTGCTTCTGCGATCTCCTGGCCTTTTTCCTGATAAAAGGCTGCGAACCGTATCTGTTGTCGAGTTGTTCTTGTTCTCGCCATGCCAACTCTGTTAATTCAGGTTCTGCATCACTGATTCGTTGCGGATGTACGTGACTCGGAGGTATCGAGCAGTGCGAATCAGGACTCGAATTACACTGCTAAAACGCCACTGAAAAGGGTAACTGATCGAAACGCGGGTTGTCTCCACCGTCGCGCCGCCCGTAGTTTGGAACGTCTTTCCGCGATCTACGATTAAGGTAAGCGTCCCTCCTCCGGGACATCGTGTGTTTGCCGTATAGGTCCAAACCAATCCTGCCTGAGCGGGTGATGCAGTTGCCAGTCCGCAATCACTTACGTGATCTCCCACAAGATAACTATCAATCAGATCACGCACAGCGGTTACCGATGCTGGAGTCGCATTCGTAAGGTCAGAAGTGCTTTGTCTCGAAGCGAACCGCGCTCCTTCCCGAACCGCGTTGCTCAATTTGTACTTAAGATCGAATGCACTCCCGAAGTCCGTTATGCCTATTACCACAACCGCCAGCAACGGCAAAGAAATAGCAAATTCGGCGATCTGGGAAGCTTGTGTCTGCTTGCAGTATCGCCAGAGGTGGGCGACCCAATTCATCAATTGCTCTTGCGACATGGCGTACTCTACCTGCCTACTGAATAAGGCGCACCGGAATAGGCGAAACTCCCCCGCCGCTAACAGGGTTTCCGCTGTTGGCTGGGTTAACTCCCGCCGCATTCAGAATCACGGCATTGAGGTTTCCTGAATTGTCCACGGACTGGATTCCGAGCTGTAGAAATCCAACGACCTGAGCAGTTTGATTACAAGTGGTGCTCGGGCAAAGATTGAGAGAAGGTATTGCCCCATCGTACACAGGGACGGTGACAACTGAATCGCTCCGACTAATGCTAGTGGCATTTCTGAGTGCGGGATTGGGATTGTTATAGCCGCCTGTGATAGTGACTGGTGCTCCTGTAACGGGGTTAAATATATCCTGCCCTAAGCTCGGTCCAAAATTGTCGGCGTGAATCAGACACTCAGTTCCTTCCCTAGTTGCCTGTGCTAACCCCGGTGGTGTGTCTACGGTGATCGACTGGCCGGGGCCGATCTGCTGGCCGGAGGTGAACTGAAACGTCCCACTGCACGCAATATTATCGAGGTAATTCGCTTGAGAACCTCCACCGCCGACTTTGTTACATGACACAGCGTTCGTAGAAGGACAGTAGGGTGTGGGTGGGGAGATAGGTATATTTGCCGCGTAGTACTGGCCCGCCGCTGGATTGTTGCTGGGCGGTTTGTTACCGGGAAAGGCGACGCGAGTAAACGTATAAGCAACACTTCCATTGATAAGGTTCGCAATGCCGTAATTCGTGGCTGGATCAAACAAATACGCGGCAGCGGGCGTACAGTTAGGATTCCCTGGAGCCGTGTGGGCAGGCTCAGGATCACAATTGGGAATGAGCCACGGCTTCACGGAATGCACCTGAATCGGAACCGATTGGCCTGAAGGATTGTATGCTTCCGCTTTAGCGCTTCTGGTTACGCTGATAATGCGAGCGCCCCAAATACGGGCAAAGAAGCTCGGCAAACCCGTCCTTTGCACGGTCACGGTTATTTGAGGATTATTTGTTGCCCAAGTGCAGGAAGTGGTAACAGTCGTAGCTGTCACGCCCCCGATTGGGTTACGATTAGCCACAGTTTGCGCTTCTAAATCCGCGAAGCCCGTGCTTCCGTTGCAGACTAGATCTTGGGCAGTTCCCGAAGTGGGGTCACCAAGCTGTCCCGATGTGAAACCGGAACCGACAAAGACTTTAGCGCCAGCCAAAGCTGCAGCATCGGCAGCCCTTTGGGCGTCTCCCTCGGCGACGTAAAGAGATACTACGTCGATTCCCAGAGCCAACATCGCCAGCATCGCAATCATAGCGATAGCGACGATTAGAATCGTCACTCCGCGCTCTCGCCTGTGCTCGGACATGAACGCAGCGCTCAATCCATTCCGTTGTTTGGCTCTGGAACCCATTCTCGTGGGGAATATTTCGGTGTTTGAAATCGGAGCTTGCGGGTTTACCGATTCGGGTGATTATAACTCCGCATTTGGCATTGTTTGCGTATCTTTTTGCGGCCCCCGACAGCCCCACGATCTTCACAAGAAAGAGGTTCAGGCAGTTTTTCGCTCCCGAACTCCGTGGTCCGCTAAGGCGAGTGTTCCGTTTGGTGGAAGAACAAAAACAGGAGGGGCAGAAAATCGAGCGGCATCTGTCACACATTTCCGTGTGGGATTCGCACAATTCAGCTCCACAGTCAGAGCATTGCGTGCTGGCCGTTCTTGAACAGGAATAGCCAACTTCGTCTGCTGAATTTCTCATTTTCTACTACTTCGCACCGTTCCGGCATGTGGCATAGTTTACGATTTGGATAGTGCAGACTCCAGCCGGGACTAAAAATCGAATTCTCTCGTGGCGAATATAAGGCGAACGTGATTAAACTGAGCTTTGTGATGAAGGGCGCAAGCGCGTTCTGTTGATTGCGGCCAGCATTTTAGCTGCAAGGAAGCTCGCTCAATACGGCAGTGAGGCGCAGGTTCCCGCCACGATTAGCGCCATAGCCGATGCGATCCGATGGGCAGAACGGATCATGCAGGAGATTGATCGGCGTTGGCCATGTGACAAAAAAGATATGCAAACTCATGTTTGATTTTGACCCTCTCGAATTTGAGTTCCCATGCCCAATCTGTGACTTTTATAACCCTCTAACCTTTGGAGAGGCCCGACTAGGCGTTCCGATTATCTGCCGTGGCTGCAAAAACACGCTCAGGCCAGATGACGCAATGAGTGATTTAGAAAACGCTCGTCGCACGATTAGTGATTCGATCAGGGAGCTACAAGAAAAGCTAGAAAGGTCGGGACGATAGATGCACACCGAATATCTTCAGAGCTTGCGGTACAAATTGCAGAAGCGGATCAGACGGGCAAAGAAAACAGGTTTCGAGATGTATATTTCTGTTCTGCAACAATTGTGGCAATTCCTGGATAGCGAACCTGCATTCGTTGCATTACAGACCGAACTCGCCGCTCGCTGTCCAAATGCGGAATCGGTCGCAGATGCAATCATAAAAGGCGGTCTTGAGAATGCAGCCCGACAAATGTGTGAGTGGTTCTGGCGAAACGACCTGTTCCGCGCATGGCAAGCCTCAAGTCGTGGCGAGAAAACGTTAGCAATGAAGCTCTATGAATTCCTTTTCACAGAAGGAATTCATATTCAGATCGAACCGTGGTCCGCTTCAGCGAGGCAGACATGGTAAGCAGTCAGAAGGCTCGGAACGGCTCATTGCCGATGCCAAGGTTTTTAATCCTGATAGGGGCAAATCTGCCGCATACATCATCCAAGGCTTCCGCCAAATATACCAGTACAGCGCGGATTACAACGCGGCAGTCGGCTATTTGATTATTTTCAATACGAGCAACAAGCAACTCAGATTCGGAGTCACAGGAAGCGCGGCTCCTCTTCCGAGTGTCGTATTGAATCACAAGACGATTTTCTTTTTGGTGATTGATCTGTATGAGCATGAAGCATCTGCAAGTAAACGCCCTCAGCCTGAAATCGTCGAGATCGCTGAAGACGAAATTCTTGGCGAGAAAAGACAATCAAGCGATTCCGTTGTACCTGCTGTGTAGCCCGATCACTTTCGCCACAAGAGTTGGGATTGAAGATGACGGCAGCATAAATCACGCCCTTTTTCGCTCTCGACGTTCTCCGTGGGCAGGCTTCGAGTGCTGCGCTTGATGTAAGAAACGGCAGGTCGGGCAGAAGATCGAGCGACATACGCTACAGGTTTCCACATGATCTTCGCACAGTCCGATCCCGCAATCAGAACATTCCTTGCTGGCCGTTCTTGAGCAGGAATAGCCGACTGCATCTGCCGAATTCCTCATTTCAACGACTTCGCAGCGGATCAATTTGTGCCTCTCAGATTTTCTCGGTCTTAAGCCAGTCGATCACGTCATGCGAGACTTTGCAATACGACGGAAAAAGCTGTAAAAGAGCAAACGCTTCCTCACGTTCCATAATTCTACCCGTGGGGTGACCGGCATCATTTCTTGTTTTACGAATTAAATCGAAGACCCCGGAAAGTTCGGCACCAATGTCTTCCTTGTTCAGGCCCGCAGAAATCCGCTCCATAACAGGATCAAGTCGATTCTGCACCTCGGCATAGACGCGCTTGATTGGCTTCACCTTTGTATCTGCTGCGAACTTTTGTTGTTTTTGCGGAGTGTCAAGTGCGGATTCGATAGCGTCTCGAAGAATTAAATGTAAAGCACGACAACTTGATCGACATTGGGAATTTTTGCTCTCAGTCGGCTTATGAATTGTCCTGTGTCGTAAGGTAGAAATTCTCCAGCTTCTAGACATCCCTTCCCCCACTCCGTTATCTGAAAAAACGGAAGCTCCGCGCTCCCTGTGGCACCTCCAATCCCGACGCCTGGAACGATTATCCCTTGAATGATTAATTGCCAAAGCAGTTCTCGGAGAGGGTCCGCGATGAAATCAGGGATGGCATAGTTGGCCGCGAAAGGGCGAGAATCCAAAATACCGCATGAATGGCCTTTTGGCGTACGTGCAGACCAATGTCGCTGATCTGGAGTTCTAGGGAACCCGTTTTACCTCGTCGCAAGCGTTCGTACGCCCAGGCTCGGAGTTGAAGCGGTTCGATTTTCGTCTCAGCCATTGTGATTCCGAAGACTGGGTCGAAAATCGCGTTCGTCATGCCGGATTTCCTAGAGGTTCGACTCGATAGCCAAGGATTCTGAGTGTCCG
>QHZR01000261.1 GCA_003224755.1 Acidobacteriota bacterium | reverse complement strand
TCCACCCCATCTCACCCCTCAGGCCAACATCGAACAGCTGATCCCAATAGGTGAACTTTTCACTTCTCGGACCGGTATCGTTAATCCCGCGGAAGCGAACCCCCGTCGTGACTGGGAGACCGATGCCGCCAGGGAAGAAATTTGGAATGGTTGCATTCGCAACCGTGAACGGGTTCCATGCATTAAAAGGAAAGACTGGTACACTGATGCCTTGGGGACTGAAGAAGGTGTTAGTCCCCGGATTCTTGAACGGATCAGGGGTAAACGGCACCGCTGCCAGGGACGAATCGAAAAACGAGCGCGCATATTTAAAGTCGGCAAATACCGTTAGGTACTTATCGCAGATATCGCGGGTGAAGGAACCATAGTACACCTGGCGATCCCCCGGAGGCAGAGCGGGCGTAAACGCGGCAAAGTTAAAGAAGAAGTAGTCGCCGCCGCCCTTATACTGCGGGCCAAACTGTGGAAAGGGGGCTTGGATCGCATTCGGGCCGATGATACCCGGGGCGCCTGGATATGCGTTCGGATTAGCCACAAACGGGTTTATATAGAAGCCGCGCCCGTAGATGAGCCCGGAATCGGGGTGTTCACACCGGGCGTCGGAAGCCCGCCGGGGCCGTAAAACATGGTTGGGAGCAATCGGCGGCTGCCCACGCGGCCGGGGAAATTGCCGCTGCGCGCATCGAATCCGCCAAACGGAACAAAGAAGCCGTTGGAAGAAATGTCCCTATCCCGGCTGAAGAGGCCGCCGGTGCGTTCCCAGAAATCGGCAATGACAACGATATCCGTCTTGTCGTCTCCGGTGCCGGCTTTCAACCACGCCTCCCACTCACCCATATCGTTGGACGCTCCCAGATCCGTGTTCCCGTACTGTCCGCCAATCTCCAGTCCCCGGAATTTGTGGACCAAGAAGAAATTGACCACGCCGGCGATGGCGTCGGAGCCATACACGGCCGAGGCGCCATCCTTGAGGATGTCCACGTGATCGACCATCGAGAAGGGTATCAGGTTGATGTCCACGCCGCCGCTAGTCCCGGCTGTGCCCAACGAACCATAGGCGACGCGTTTGCCGTCGATCAGAACCAAGGTTTCCTTGGGCAACAAGCCGCGCAGGTTGAACTGGACCGTACCATCACCGCCATTGGCGATGTTCATGTTCATCCCGCCGCCCGTTTCCTGCGGGATGAACTCTTGCAGATCGGTGGCATTGCGGATGCCCAGTTTTTCGATGTCTTGCGGCCGGTAGGTGTCGACTGGATTTGGCCCGGTTTCTTCCGCTGTGGGAATGTTCGAACCGGTGACTATCACGCGTTCAACTTCAGCAGTGGGCGCTGGCACACCCGGCGCTGCTGGAACAGCCGGAGCCGGCAACTGAGCGAATGCGTTGGATGCAAAAATTAAGGGAAATCCGACGGTTGCCACAAAAGCAACGCGAAGGAATCCGCATTTATTTAGCACGTTTTTTGTCATTAGTTTCTCCATGTGGGGCGGTATAACGTAGAATGAAGTTTTCCCGGTAGGACAAAGAAACGACACTTTAAGCCATGGCTTTTGACGGCTACTTAGGAGTGCGCTGAGGAGCGCTGCGGCAAATGAACACTTTTGTCCTAGCTCGACCGCGCCTGGTTGAACAAATCCCCTTTCAAGGTGTCGCGCACGCCTGGCGTGCCTGAGCCGAATCTCACATTCACAAGGGTGCTTTGTGGAATGCCGCTTTGCGACAACTCTTCAAAATGAGTGCTAACGTAACCGAAGCTACTCCTGCCTGATCCCGATGTTACCGAGTGATCAGAGAGAGTGTCCGCAGAACGCGAATGTGATTGCGAGGCCGATGACAACTAACCGATAAAGTGTCCCAAATCGTGCACAGCACGATCTCGCACTCAGGCGAGCGCCAACAGTGGCTCTACATCTCTGGACCGCCGATTCAGGAAATCGCCCTGCGGTGTAATTCCAAGCCGCGCACGATAGGTGCTCGGCCGACAACCTACGTGCCGCTCGAATGTTCGACTAAAAGCATCTGCACTTTTGAATCCAACAGAGGCGCCGACGCTCTCAATGCTAGTGCGGGGAACTCGCAGTCGTCGCTGCGCTTCTCTGATACGAGCAGTCGCGACAAACTCCGCGGGCGTTGTGCCGAAAGCATGCCTGAACACGCGAGCAAAATTTCGTGGCGACATACACGCCCTTTGAGCGAGCGCCTCGATCGAAAGATCCCGGCTAAGGTTGCACAAAATCCAGCCAGCCAGATCAGCGAAGCGTTCGGACGACTCGACCTGAAACTGTAACGGCTCAGAATACTGCTCCTGTTCGCCGAATCGTTTAAGTTGAACAACGAGCTCCCGTGCCAGTTTCAAAGCAATCTGACGACCGTAATCTTCCTCGATCAGCGATAGCGAAAGATCAACCGCGGAAGCGCCACCGGCACAGGTATAAAATGGGCCATCCTTTATGAATAGGCGATTGGGATTAATCCGGAGCTTGGGAAATCGCAAAGTGACATCCTTAGCGAAACGCCAATGAGTTGTTACGTGCCGGCCATCCAGCAACCCTGTTGCTGCGAGTTGATAGATGCCAGTACCGAGGGCTGCAGTACGCCTTGTGCCAGGCGCTCGGTGACCTAGCCACCTTGCGATCTTCTTGTTCAATCTCGCATCGTGAACGCCGCTGCTCCCAGGAATGATGAGAGTATCAAGTGACGGCGCGTCTTTAATAGCCAGCTGCGGTTTTACAATGATACCACACTCCGTCACACACGATTCAGTGCTGATGCCGAGTGTTATTATGTGGTAACAACGGAATTCGTGACCGTCCGCAGTTAGCATCTTTGCTCGGAAAAAAATCTCGGCCGGTCCGGTCAACTCGTCGGCGGCCATCTGCTCGAATACGATCAGGCCGACCGTTTTCGGAATCATGGCTGTGCGGGCCAAATTCCGCTCGGCCGTACCGTTGAGGTGTCTGCTGTGTGTGGGAACGAGCGAGTGCACTAAGCATCGTCATCGGACTAAAATGATCCGACTACAAGACCCACTCCGGGCAATGTCACCTGACCACTTTAGCTGCTATCTGGTTTTGTTGTAGCCGCTGGTCGCTGACCGCGGCGCTTTAGGGCTATCAGGCGGGCCGAGGTCAGCGACCGCGGGCTACACAGCTCTCTCGCGATCGCTGTCAGGCCAACGCGCGTTGTTGCCTGGATCGCTGGTTCCGACTGGTCCGCGTGGGAATCCATCATCTGTCGGCTCCCTGCCAGTTATGAGATTGCCTCTCGTAAGTGATTCTATTCACGGCGTCCGCTGGAATATCGCCGCACCAGAAGCGAAATGGGTAATCCAATGAACAACAGAAGAGCCAGTCCGCCGTACTACGTGACGACCGCCATTCGATCATCTCGAGAATCGGCGAACCATTAGAGAGATTGGAAGCCCAACACAAAACATGTGTATGACTACGCCGATGAACATCATCTTGAAAGAGAACGGATATTTCGTGGCAGCCGAGAGTGGCACGACGATCCGATTCATGAAAAAATAGACAGCCGCGCCATACACAAAGCCCGAAATGACAGCATGCTCCACGAGAAAGGGCAACCCGCGGCTCATCGCAAAGTAGACGGCAGCGACCGAAAACGCGATTAGAAACTGACATAGAAGACCAAGGAACGCCGTTGCGAGTCCGCCTTCGAAGGTACGCGGTCCGAGCAACCCGCCGGCAATCCCTTGCAGTAAGCGCATCGGCTTCAATCCGAAGAAACCATAGACAGCAAAGGCGGCCGTGATGTCTAGGCCTCCGGCGATCAGGCCGGCCCATAGAATCGTGGCCAGAGATCTGATCTTACTTGGCATCGGGAATTGCAACCGCTTGTTAGGCATCCTCTAGTTGGCGATTTGCAAAACGCGCTCATCGGTCGCAAGCGCTTGCGTTTTCATAGGACATTCTCCGAACACTGAGTGCCATGCCTCCGGCCATTGGCCTCACTACAAGAGCCACCGCTTAAGTTGATAAGAGCTGAAGGAAAATACATTCGATAACTCCTAGTGCTCCTTCGTTGTTTTTAATTTCAGCGAAACCGAATTCAGACAATAACGCAGGTGCGTTGGGGCAGGACCATCATTGAATACATGCCCAAGATGTGATCCGCACCGGGCGCACCTCACCTCCTCGCGCCTCATGCCACCAGTGTTATCGGCAAGTACAAGTATTTTGTCCTGCGCGAGCGGCTGATAGAAGCTAGGCCAGCCCGTGTCGGATTCGAACTTGGTATTGGAACCGAAAAGTTCATTTCCGCACGCAGCGCAGACATAGATCCCTTTCTCGTGATTATTCCAATATTCGTTCTTGAATGGCGGTTCAGTTCCGGCTTCGCGCAAGACGAAGAATTGTGCTGGTGTTAGAATCCTTCGCCACTGATCATTGGTCAGCCTCACCTTTTCAGTCATTGGAAGCGCCTTGACTCGCGCTCGAATTCGCGCGGCTTCCGCATCATCCCCGAAAGCTTTGGGGGCTGCTATGCAACAGAGGTAAAGGAGCCACAAAGCCGTAACGATAGCTCCCTTATGCAACTTGAGGCGATACACCATGCGGCGACCGTTCACGGCCCCTTTAGCCCGAGTTTTTTGAGTTTTGGCGCGACCCATTGCCGAACGTAAGGATTGTTCGGGTTCTTGCGGCCAAAGTTCTGATGATACTCAGGTGCGGCGTGAAAAGACCCCGCGCGCGTAATTTCAGTGGCAATCGGTTTCGAGTACGCCCCGGATTTTCCTAGTTGAGCCTTGGATTTCTCAGCTGCTTGGCGCTGCTGGTCATCCGCGTAAAAAATGACGGAGCGATAATGCGGCCCAATATCCGGGCCCTGGCGATTGACTTCAGTTGGGTCGTGAGCATGCCAGAATACGGTAAGGAGTTTGTCGTAGTTGGTCTTGTTCGGATCAAACCCAATCTGGACCGTCTCCGCATTGTTCATATAACCCGACACGACCGAGGTCACGCCCGGCGCCTGTTCAAAAATTTCTTGCGTGCACCAGAAACAACCCCCCGCGAAATAGGCTACGTTTGACTGCGCAGGTTTCTTTTCCGTTCTTTGCGCAAACGACTGTGAACACAATGCGACGCCAAGGATGAAAGCCGCCCAACAGAACAACGGACGCTGGTACATCATTCCAGCAACCCTTCTGTTCCTGTGCTAAAGTGGCAATGCCCACTTGGAGCAGAACGTGCTGGCCAGTTTGCGATTTGCCGTGAAACGCCGCGGGAGTTAAGTACGATCGATGAAGAAATGGGTCGGCAAGAGTTAAGATAGGAATAGGAACGTGCATACTAGCCTAGCCAATTTAAGACTAATGAACGGATCGCTCGGCAAGAAACGGCGTCGCCGTTCGGTCATGGCATTCGAAATGATTCGGCTCGATCGGACTGCTCGCGAACCGCTCTACCAACAACTCTACCGCCAAATTCGTGATGAATTGGTATCGGGAAACTTTAGCGGCAACTTTTCTCGACTTCCTTCCTCCCGAGAGCTCGCGGCTGACCTGGGAATTTCAAGGCCCACCGTAAGGCTCGCTTTCTCGAAACTTCATGCTGAAGGGTATCTGCGATCCAGAATCGGATCGGGGACATTCGTTGCAGGCGCTCTTCCCGAAACTTTTTTGAGCGTACGAAAGCCCGGAGCCGGGCGCCAAATACGGCGCCAGCCTAGCATTTCTGAGCGCGTCAGGAACATTCCGGATAAGCGTATTGGAAAACAGTTTGATCTCGGGATATCCGAAGCCGCAGCGGGCGTCTCGTTGATTTCCGGGCATCCGGCAGTCGATGAATTTCCAATAGCAATTTGGGAACGCCTCAGGGCGCAAGTTCTCGCCAAGAAGGGCGCCGCCTTATTGCGGTATGCGTCCAATCGCGGCGACGCCGACCTTCGCAAGGCAATCGCAGCTTACTTGTGCGATTTTAGAGGAGCGCACTGTCACCCCGACCAGGTCATAATCGTGGCGGGAATGCAACAGGCGATGCTGATGAGCGCAATGGCCTTGCTCAATCCGGGTGAAGCCGCATGGGTCGAAGATCCAGGCTTTCACATGGTCCGAAGGGCTTTGGTTTTCGCGGGCGCAGCAGTGGTTCCAAGACCCATCGACCCGGAAGGAATTGTGATCGCGCGGTCGTCCAAACAACCGTTGCCGAGAATCATTTACACGACGCCTTCGCATCAATTTCCGCTCGGGGTCACGATGACTTTCCGGCGAAGGACAGCTCTGATCGATTTTGCGCGCGACAACGACGCTGTTGTCTTCGAAGACGATTACAACTCTGAGTTCCGCTTTACCGGTCCCCCGCTTCCATGTTTGCAGGGGCTCGACCACTCAGGTCGAGTGATCTACGCGGGGACGATGAGTAAGATCCTCTATCCCTCCCTGCGTTTGGGCTATCTCCTTGTGCCAGAGCCGTTGATAGATTCGATGGCCAAGATCCGGAGCGTGATGGATCAACACTCCCCCGCGATTGACCAGGCAACCCTCGCTCGATTCATAACGGAAGGATTTTTCCTCAGCCATGTCAAACGGATGCGAAAACTGTATGCCGAGCGGAGAGAGTTCTTCATCAAAGAATTCAACAAATTGCTTAATGAGCACTTCATTCTTCAGATCCCGGAAGCCGGACTAAATTTCGTTGCCTGGCTTCGTCGCGAAGCAGATTTCGCAAGGGTCGCGCATGTCCGCACCGAGATCGGGATCAAACCATCACCGCTATCATTTTATTGCATCCAGGCGAAGCTCAAGCCAGCGTTTGTTTTCGGTTTTGCGGCCTGGACCCCGGCGCAGATCCGAGAGGGCCTCGTCAAGCTCGCATCCGCACTCAAGACAAGGGGAATCTAATCTTGAGTTGAGATCGTTAGTGCTTCTCGTGCGCCCGGTGATCAGGCCGCTTCTCGGTCAGAAGAAGCCCGCATCGAACTCGCATTGAAGTTCTTCAGGTAGCTGCGCGGCTTTGCTCCAAATCTCCGTTCGAATGCGCGTCGGAATGTTTGTGCATCTGAAAAACCAACAGAGGCCGCGATGGTGTCGAGAGTTCGCTTCGGAACAGAAAGGCGACGCTTCGCCTCATTCATGCGCAGCGTTTCCACAAACTCAGCCGGCGTGCTGCCAATTATACTTTTGAAGGCACGACTAAAGTGACTGGGGGACATGCACGCTCTTCGCGCCAGGTTGTTAACCGAAAGATCTTCATTCAGATTTCGCATAATCCACGGGACGAGTTCTGCGAATCGATCAGTTGGTTGACTGTCGAAAATCAACGGCCTCGAGAGCGTCTCCTGGCCGTTTCGATGAATGAGAGGTATTCCTAACTCTTGCGCGGCTGCGAGCGCGACATGCCGTCCATAATCTTCTTCGATTAAAGTCAGCGAAAGATCGATAGCCGCGCTTAGACTGTTAGAAGTATAAAAGGGTCCATCTTTCACAAGCGCCCTTTTGTGATCAACACGCAGCTTTGGGAAACGGCGGGCGACGTCACTGGAGAATCGCCAGTGAGTGGTGACTTCACGCCCATCCAATAGTCCTGTCGGAGCCAGGCCATAGATGCCTGTCGAGATAGCTGCGATACGCCGCGTCCGATTTGCCCGTGTCAGAAGCCAATCCGAAATCTCATTGCTGGTTTGGGACTGGCGTAATCCTTTACCACCTGGCACGATGATGGTGTCGAGCTCAGGCACTGTTTGGAACGTTTCGTCCGGTCTGAAAATCATTCCTGACTCGGCTCGAAACATGTCGGAAGTTAAACCAATTGTGTAAGTCTGATAACACGGAATGCGGTTCCCGTATCCGCTATCGAGGGTTGCAGCTGCAAAGATGTCCCCTGGAGCGACAAGATACGCAGCAGTTACGCCGTCAAACCCAAGAAATTCAATCCGCTTTCCGAGCATTGGTTATCACACCAAGGATATGCAGGTTGGGAGTATCGCGAGTAGGACATAGAACCGACAATACGAGTCACGATAACGTGCACTGCCCCGTTGGTGCCTTTCAAACCAAGTAGCTTGAACTCAGTTAATCCGGCGGTAACCCCTTATAAATGTCCATGGCGGCAAACAAAACAAGTCGCCGCGTACGTCTTTGTGTTGCAGTCTTTCAAAGAAATCAAATCTGCAGGATTAGATATTAGGTACGCTCGCTCAACTCTACTTCGTAGCTCTCCAGCAAATGCTAGAAATTGCTGTGCAAAGCCGAGAAGCATCCGATCGAAAAAAACAGGCGCGCAGCTGCCCGGACTAATGACTTGGAGAATGAAAACAAAAAACTGACGGTTTCACCCTGACAGCATGATTTTCGCCAAATTTAATCCTTACGAGACTTATCTCGTTGTCGCGTGACCGAGGATCAGCATGGCATTGGCGGTGGTCGGAATCGCACTGAGCCGGTCGCAAGGCTGCGGAATGGCGGAGCTTCCGGTCACCACGTAGCACACTTTCTTGACGGTCCTTGCGGCTACCTGCTGTGATGGCGGGAGCACAACCGTTTTGTTCGGGCCAGCAAGCGCCGACGCACAAAATGCCAGTGCGAGGACAACACTTACCCATCGAACCGGCCGGCCGCACAGACGACTGAATGTACTTTCTGTTTTCATGGCTCAATTGTGATTCCGTTTCGAATTTTGTGCAATCTTATCCAGGAGTAATGCTAGGACAAAAAGCCGACACTTACAGCCATCCCGCCCCCCTGTTCTATAGTTACTTTTTGATTTGGTGTATTTGTGCTTCCTTGCAAGCGTGCCGCTTGCGATCATAAGTATCTGCAAAGCTCCAGATGTTCTTCAAAAGAAATCATTTCTGATCTGACTTCTTCGGTGTTTGGCTGGGAAGCCTGGACACTGATTACGCGATTTCCCTCTCGGATTGTTGTACCGTCGAATCTGATCCACGGCAAGCCGGAAGGGCGATTCGCATCCGAAACTAGACTGTGCTCTCCAGTCGGAGCTGTTCCCCCTACAGTTTTGGCTACACCTTTGGAGCAATGCCAAGATGTTCTGTGGGTGTGTACTGAATATAGTACGAGCCATTCCTAGCAGATGAAATACGATTGGAAAGAGGCAGGCGAGGAATGGTCTGAGCCTTGGGGCAGTTCTGCTGCGCAATGGACCGGCACAATTTTTCCGCGCATTCGCGATTTCTTGCCAACCAGCACGATTTTGGAAATTGCCCCCGGGTTCGGGCGATGGACG
>QHZR01000013.1 GCA_003224755.1 Acidobacteriota bacterium | reverse complement strand
GAGTGCTTCGCGTTCGGAAGCAGTCACATCGGAAGCGTGCAGGCGCTCGTTAATTTCGATGAAGGCGTCTCGGATGTAGACGCGCGCCGTGTCCGGTTCGCTCTCCATCACTGCGCGGCAGTAGGACTGGAACCACTTCGACTTGAAATCTAACAACATGACGACGGCACAATAAAACGCGCTGTCCCGAGCAGGACGGGGTAAGGCGTCGCACGAAACAGCGCGCTGTGTACGTGGTGCATCCATAATTCGGCCATTTCTGGATGGAAGGAAAGCGTCAAGAAGCGACACGTTGGGCTATGAGTAGCAGCGTTTGAAAATCGATCTCACCGCCGAACCGGCATCAGCAACATGGACGCTAAGACCGCGCGGAGCTGAACCACCGCTTAGTTTGCACTTGCCTGTGCCCCTCTTCTGAGGCAGAATTACCGTGCTTCCCCGCGCCCGGAGGGCTCCTTTGCGCGAAAAATCGAACGTTCTGTTGTCTCTGGCGGTAGTGTCTTTATTTGCGGCATCGTCCACAGGCTACGGCCAGACCGCACCCGCCGCTGGCCCTAACTCAGATCCCGTTTACCAGCAGCTCCGCAATATCGGACTCGGCGGCGAGTCGGTGACGGTCAGCAATTTCGACCTCAAGCGCGATGCCGCAACTTTCCATCTTCACTCCGGGACCGTTTGCTTTGCCGCGCCGGTGAATGGAAAGGTGACGGGCGCGGTGTTTGTGGGAGACGGAAACATGCTTTTGGAGCCGCCCAGCCTGGACGAAGCGAAGAGCCTGAAACTGCTCACTAAAGAAAATGAGTTCCATGAAGACTTTGAACGCCTGGTGCTGCGCTTCACCGATTCCACCTACGATGAAGTCAAAAAGGCAGGCGCGTCGACAACGGGCGGTTGTGATCCCGGCTTGCTCCAGGATAGCCAGCACACGACCCGCAAGAAACTACACACCAATATTAGTGCTCGGATCCTTGAGGATCTCCTGAGCGGCAAGCAGGGCGGCCTGTTTGTAGCGTTCGTTCATGGCAAGCGATACGACAGCAAGCTTCTGTTCATGGTCGATCCCAACGGCGCCTGGGACGCTGCCCCCGATGAGATCGAACTAATGACCTATAACGAGAACAAGTCTGGAACTTGGGCTGCATTTCGCAGCGACTCGGACAAGATTCGAGAACTTGGTCATAGCAGAATTCACATTGAGCACCAACAGCTCGACACGAGTATCGAGAAGAACGCGCATATGACCGGCAAGGCAATCACAACCTTTGTTGCACTAAGCGACGACGTTCGTGCCGTTCCATTCGATCTGTTTGGTACCCTGCGCGTCCAGAGCGTTACTAATCAGAGCGGTCAAGCGCTCGCATTTGTGCAGGAAGATAAGGACGATGATCCCGACTTCTACGTTCTGCTTCCCCAGCCGCTTGCAAAAGGCGAGAAGTACACGATAACGACCACATATGGCGGCAAGGATGCGATCAAAAACGAGGGTAGCGGTAATTATTATCCCATCGCGAGAGAAAACTGGTATCCAGCAAATGCAGGCGCGGGCCTCGGCGACTACACCAGTTTCGACATGACATTCCACATTCCGAAAGGGATGAAGATGGCCGCTTCTGGAAGCCTTATCAGCGAGAGTACCGATTCTGGCTCAAGCCTTACTGTGTGGAAGAGCGATGTTCCAGAGCCGGTCGCGGGTTTTCAATTTGGACGAATGAAGGAAGAGGACGCTAAAATCACGGACTTCCTGATCGCGACCTATGCAAATGAAGAACCGCCGGATTGGGCTGAACGGTTCACGAAGACCGGAATTATGGGAAATTTGAGCACAGTTTCTATGATGAAACAGCCGCTTGCCGAGGCGCAATTCGCGATTCCGCTTTATACGAACTACTTCGGCCCGCTTCCGTTCAAGCGCCTCAATGTGGCCCAGCAAACAGCTTGCAACTACGGACAGTCCTGGCCTGGGCTGGTATGGTTACCGATCTGCTCGTTCTACGACGTTACTGTCCGCCATTACCTTGGTCTCGATTGGTCGGACAATATTTATTGGGATGTAGTGACTCCGCACGAAGTAGCGCACCAATGGTGGGGACAGCTCGTCGGCTTCAACTCCTACCGCGATCAATGGATGACCGAAGGCTTCGCAGATTTCTCGGCCGCTCTCTTCTTACAAAGCGCCTATGGCGCGAAGGGGAACAAGAAGTTCATCGAGTTTTGGGACCACGAGCGAAAATCCATCACCGAACGCAACCAATTCGGCTATCGTGCCATTGACGTTGGGCCGGTGACCATGGGATACCGGCTCGACAATAGTAAGGTGGGAGGGAATGTCGGCGTGGATCTAATCTACCCCAAAGGCGCCTACATTCTTCACATGCTCCGGATGATGATGTGGAGTAATCAAGGGGGAGATCAGAACTTCAAAGAAACGATGCAGGACTTCGTCAAGACCTACGCGGGACATGCCGCAACTACCGAGGACTTCAAGGCCACAGTAGCGAAGCACATGACCGTCGACATGCGGCGGATCGGTAATGGCAAGATGGACTGGTTCTTCGATGAGTACGTTTACGGAACGGCTTTGCCTCGCTACAAACTAGATTCCAATTTCGAGAAGGGCCCGGACGGTGATGTGGTCTTTCGCTTCAAGGTCACTCAATCCGAGGTGGATGATAAGTTCCGCATGTTGGTGCCGGTCTATCTTGAACTCGCCGACGGCAAGACCATGTTCTTAGGTCGCGTGAGACTTGACGGCAACAATCCAACGGAAGGAAAGATTCCACTGAAGGGCTTAAGAGATGTGCCCCATCGCGCCATGCTGAATTATTACGATGATGTGCTGGCTTCGCCCAACTAGCCCGCAGAATGGACAAAGGTGACTCGAAATGAAGTTGTGGAAACTTGGTCCCGCTTCTGGATTTTCTTCCTTCTCACCAACGCACTGACAGGAGGGGCACAACAGTCTGCAGCCCCCTCCAATGCCGCTTCGGCCTCGGTGCCACCGGTCGCTACCAGCTCGACCGCATCTACTCCGCCACCCGCGGCAACGTTCAAAGCGTCATCCCGCATGGTTGCGGTTGAAGTTGTCGCGCGAGATCACAAAGGCCAGGCCATTTCAGGTCTTACAGCCGATGACTTCCAGGTGTCCGAACAAATTGGCGGCAAGCGAGAACAGCACCCGCAGAAGATTGCGGCATTTCGCGCCGTTAGTGTCGCCGAAATTGCGGCACAGGACAAAGGCAAGCTGACTCTACCCGCAGGCGTCTACACCAATCTTGTCACCATGGACAAAGCCCCTGTGCCGCCAACTGTCCTGCTGGTGGATGGCCTCAACACCGATCGTGCCTCGCAGATGCAAGTGCACCGGCAGATGATCAAAATGCTGGCTTCAATTCCCGACGATGTGCCGGTAGCGGTGTTCCTGCTTGGCCGGCGCTTGAGCTTGATTCAAAACTTCACCGACCCCAAGCTTCTAAAAGCAGCCCTGCAGAAGAGTTCATCGGTTGGAGCTGACAATGGCACGGAGGTGGAGCCGGTAGATGATCCAAATGCACTGTCGGCGCTTCTGGAAGATACAAACTTTCCGGCCGCTTCTCTCAACGAGATTGAGCAGTTTGAGCGCGAAACCTATGCCTTCCAAATGGATACGCGCATACGCATAACTCTCGAAGCGTTGCGCGCCATAGCCCCCATGTCGCCGGATACCCGGGACCCAAGAACCTGTTATGGATTTCTTCGTCCTTCCCCATCGCGATCAATCCCGACGTAGACTTGGGATTTGCAGGAATTCGCGTTTATCAGGAAGATGGCAGTCACAGCGGACGCGCTAGCGGTCGCCAAAGTTGCGGTCTATCCCATGGATCCCGCTGGGTTGCAAACCCAGTCCATGTTCCAGGCCAGCGCCCGAATGAGAGGCAATCCCGTAACGGGTCAGCACAGCATTGGGAGGCAAATCCAGCGCGAGGATCAATCCCGCTTCAACCGTCAGGCGTCAATGGAAACTCTGGCTGAACAAACTGGCGGCATTGTCTGCATCAACAACAATGATCTTGGCGACTGCGTACGAAAAGCCGTGAACGACGGAAGTTCGTTTTACGAGATCGCCTATTATCCGGATTCCAGCGATTGGCACGGAGAATTTCACAAGATCATCGTGAAGGGCACAAAATCTGGAATACGCTTGGCGTATCGGCAGGGCTATTATGCGCGTCCGGAAGGCGCAACCGATCCAAAGGCCGAGCTTCAGGAAGCCGCCTGCCAGGATCTGCTGACCTCGACCTCCGTGCCGATTGTCGCAAGGGCCTACTCAACTGATAAGCCAGGCACGATGAAGTATGTGATGGGAATTGATCCGGCGACCCTGACATTCCCGTCCCAAAGCGCGGCTCACGAGAGTTGGCGCTTAAAATCGGCGCGTGCACGTTCGATAAGTTCGGCAAACCAATGCAGTTCCTGCAGGATTCGGTTGACGCCAAACTTACCGAAAAACAATTCGCGGCGCTCCAGGCACAGCATGCGTTTCCGCATGCAATGGTTTTCACTCCGGGCCCAGGAACTGCCGCTGTAAGACTGCTGGTAAAAGACGCCGTAACTGGTGAGATGGGATCGGTGAACGTCCCTTACGTGGAAACAACGGCGGTTGCAACTCCTCCGGCTGCGGCAGGCGGGGCTACGGACAAACCGGCGAACCATTGATGGCCAACCTCATATTGCGACGTTCGATAGCTTGGAAGAAAAAGTTTACGGCCGAATGACTACTTCATCCGGACCAGAAGGCAAATCGAACTTCACGCCGCGCTGTTGGTTCTGCTTGAGGGTGGCGGGAATGTCGAGATCTGCAATCTGAATGGTGCGCGTCCAGCTCCCGCTCGAGTAGTAGTCAGCTTTGGTGTACATCATTTCTTCGCTGTGTCCGTCACGGTAAACCAGGACTGCCGCAGGCATCGGCTTGGCGGATGCACTCTGCGACGATGGGTTCAGCGCCTGCTGTGATGTCTCACCAAAGTTCGTCACTTTGACCCATTGGCTTCCGTGCAGTTCCAGCAGGACCGGTTCCGGCAGAGGCCCAGGATTGGCTTCACTCGAAACTGGCTGCGGTGCAGGCTCGGACTTCGCATATTGCAAGTCGTAGGGCTCGTAATCGTCGGAATAGAAATAAGGAGCTCCGTAAAGGAAAAAAAATGGAGAGCGCCCGAAGGGGTGCCTATGTCCTCTTTCGACCACTGATATCCCTGCGCCGAAATGCCGTCCGCCCATCCCCACGGGTCCGGCGGCAGGCCTGCCCATCGAAACTCGGCTCTGCGCTACAGCCGTAGCACACAGCGCAACCGCCAACGCGAGTATGGCAAGCTTGCTCATTCAGTTCGATTTCATCTGCGTGGTAGGCGGGATTCGGAAGTCCACGCCGCGTTCGTCATTTTGCTTCTCGGTGGCGGAAAGGTCAAGCTCGGCGAGAGCGACCTTCTTTGCCCGTCCATCGCTTAACTCGTACAACGTTTCTCCGACGATTGCGTAATTCACGATCTCACTCTGATGGCCGTCCTTATATACCAGCACCGTGGAGGGCTGCTGTGCAGGCTTTTCAGCCACTGCCTGCTGATCCGCAGGTAGCTCACTTGATCTCGAACGATAGTCTTCTTCATCTCGCGCTCGGGGTCTGCGATAGTCTTCACCTGATCCGCGACGATCGAAAATGGTCGGGCCACCGCGATAATCTTCTTCTTCCATGGAGTCATCGACGCCCGTATCCGTCATGTACACAGGATAGGCGTAGGGCACCGCGACTATATTTTCGAAGAACGGACTGACGAATCCGGAATTGCGCCGGTGATGAAAGCCAAACGGCTGATTCGTCCGAAACGGCTGATTAAGGCGAAACCCAGAGCCGCCGAATCCCAAGGAAGTCACGCTGGTGGGCACTCCGTGAAATCCAGGCTGGCCGCCGAAATTGAATGAGGTTACGCTGGTTGGCACTCCGTGGAACACTGTGCCGGAACCCATCGAGTTCCCGCTCGTCCTCTGTGCCGACGCTGGAATCCGCCCTGCGAGAACCAGCACAGCCGACAGCGTAAACAACTTGAAATTCGAAGCACGCATATTGCCCCCTTACCTCATTAGAACGATGCATTGCCCGGGAGGTTGCGGGATTTGTTTAATTTTACGCTTTGGCGGCGGGAATCAGTGGGCAATATTCCATAGCCAAATCAAGTTGCTCAGGGCGTTTGCGCTTAGAAGGCCCGCCAAAATGGCAGAAACCATGCCTCCGGCCTTTGTCTCCATCATGTCAGCGGCTATACCGGCGACGAACACGAACAGAAAAACAACTGCAGCCAGGCTGTAAATTGAGTCAGAAGCGTGCGGCGATCCAATCCGCAGTCCGGCAAACAACAGTGCCACAATGAAGGGGGCTGTGTTGCCGAAGTACCGGCTACGGCGCCAGACCAAGTATCCGATAATTGCCGCCGGAACCAGCACAGCCATGAGGGGACCACTCGCCTTGATCTCTTGAGACACTTGCAGGTACGCCCCCGGCATCGAGAGGGCGCGCCAGTTTATATCGAGCGGCTTCGCATTGAGCAACCCCTGCCAGAACAAGCCGGGATGAAAAAAATAGCTGCAAAAGACGAGCGCGGCGGCGATGGAGCCGGCTGAAGCCAAAATCCCGACTGCTGCAGCCTTTCTCTCAGGCGCCAGATACAGCATGAAAGCCAGCAGCAAGGGAACGACGATTGCGAGCTCAAACTGTGATCCGATGGCTAGGGCGAGGGAAACCGCCAGAAGCACAATCCGACGCCAGTTCCATAGCACGACTTCGCGCGGAGCATACAAAGTGTGGGAAACCGCGATGGCTGTGAACACCGCGCCAAACATTCCCCAGACTGCGCCAATATGTGGTTGTGCATTCCATAGCGAGCCGGTCCGGATCACCGTAGGAGAAAAACAGTACAATCCCAGCGCGATAAAGCCGCCGGCGTTCCCAAAGAGCCTTCGTGACACATACCAGAGTGAGCCGCCAAGCATCGTTCCGAAGAGAACGTAGGGCGCGCGTGTGAGCCAAATCCAAAGCAGCGAATCTGGCGGAATGTGAAAAGACGCGACCGGGGCCGAAGCTATGAGATACCACACAGGCGAGTGGCTGCGATCAAAGGCCGCCGCACCAGTGCCGGGCATTCCCGCTATGCCTCGCCCGTGCCACTGCGCAATGCCTGCTTCAATCCGCGCATATTCATCGAGCGAAGCGGTCCCCGGCACTTCGTGGGCAATCACCCAAGCGCATTCGGCAATGAAGATCAGTAACAGAAACCCGGCGGCGATCTGCGCATTGCCGAATCGTTCGCGGTTGAAAAACCTGCCCATAGGGAAGCGAGTGTTTTACCATGACGAGGCGCTATTTGAAAAACCGTCGTTAGCCGTTGGTCTTTAGTCGTCGCCGAAATCGGTATGAGAGTTGAGATTTTTTTGGCCACGACGAATGCCCCAACGACTCGGCGACAACGGAAGAGTTTTGGCCAACGACCAACAGCCAACGACCAACGACCAACCAGTTACACGCCTTCACCTGCCTGTGTGGCTGAGGCCTCCGGCGAAACATCAGCGCCAGACTTTCGCGCTTCAATTTCTTCCACTCTATGTCGTCGTTGCTGTTTTGCTTTTCCTCGTGCTCAGCACGGGAATCTCGTACTTGCTTCCTGCAGGAACGCCCCGGCTGTGGGGAGCGTTGCTGGCAAAGGCAATCCTCGCTGTTGCGATGACCGTGCCAGCATTCGCAATCAGCCGTATTGAGGGCCGGCCATTCGGGGATTTCGGATTACCAGCGACACACGCCCTTGGCAAGCTGTTCTGGATGGGCGTGCTGTGGGGACTTTGCTTTCTCTCGTTGCTTCTCGTCATTCTGCGCGTCGCAGGCGCGCTTTCCTATGGGGGCGTTGCATTGCACGGAGCGCACATCTGGAAACTGGCTACGTTCTGGGCAATCTTTTTCTTGTGCGTGGCGGTGTTCGAAGAATTTACTTTTCGCGGATATACGCAGTTCGCGATTCAGCAAGTTGCGGGTTTTTGGCCCGCGGCGGTGTTGCTGTCGGGAATTTTCGCTTACATCCATCACTCCAATCCCGGCGAGACTTGGTTCGGAACCCTAGGCGCCGGCGCTGTGGCGCTTTTTTTCTGCTTCACGCTGCGGCGCATAGGCAATCTTTGGTTCGCAGTGGGAATGCACGCTGCCTGGGATTGGGCGCAAAGTTTTTTTTATGGCGTTCCCGACAGCGGCGTCGTAGAACCGGGACACCTTTTACAAACTTCGTTGCACGGCCCGGCATGGCTGACCGGCGGCACTGTGGGCCCTGAAGGCAGCGTGCTTCTGTTCGCGCTGATCGCAGTCATGTGGTTCGTGTTCGCCAGGATCTTTCCGGCGAGACCGATTTCACCACGGAGGCACGGAGACACGGAGAAAAACGCTTGAAATGACTCAGACTATTCTGAGTTAGTGATAGTCGCGATTCCCTTTCGGAGACTTACTCACGTTTGATGCCGTAATTTCTCCGTGCCGCCGTGCCTCCATGGTGAAAGGCTGCTTACCACGAATAATGCACTGTGTACGTGACGACCTGTTCGCCATTGGGCGCAATCGTCACCGGAAATTCAATCGTCCGGGCGTCACTCTTTTTGAACTGGGAGGATTGTTCGCTGATCTTCCAGTTCGTCCAGCGATAAAGGTGCTCGACCGCGCGCACGTCCACTGCTTCCTTCTTGTGATTACGGATGCGGAGCTCGAACGTTTCATCCATCCAGCGCTGGTTTGAATCCACCCGATAGTTGGTGCGCTTGCGCTCACCGGTCACGTCAAACGCGTTGCCGGTAAAGACCCGGATGGTTTCGTCTTTAGGAGTATGGTCAATCATGTTCTCGCCGACGAATTCCAAATGACCGTCAGTGTCGCGCCGATAAAACCGCAGCTTACCCTTCGGCAGCGGAATTCCGAGGTGATTTGTGTCCGAGTTCTTGAACTCTTCCATTACCCAGACCTTAGGATTCGAAGCGGTTCCGTAGTTCGCATCGCTGCGGATCTGCTCGGGATTGTAGTAAGCGTACTGCGCCATCTGTGCGCCGTCGTAAATAAAGAGCCGTTGGGCATGAATGCCGGTTGAGCGCACAAACTCCACCTGCTTGGTTTCTTCGTCTCGCAGAGTCGTTGGGCGCTGCAACGTGTAAAGATGAAATTCGTCGAAGGATTTCTCGCGGACTACGGGCGGAGCGGCAGCATCGACCATCACGGCCTCATTCGCGGCTTTGTAAGCACGACCGGCTAAAGTCTGCTCCTGGATCTTGCTCACATCGCCGGCCAGCAACTTGATGCGTGCATTCTCGAAGCCTTTGCCGCTCTGGTTGTGCATGGTGATCCATCCGATCATGTCGAGCAAGTCGGTGTGAGAACCATTCATGCTCGTGTGGGAACGGCCCTCGAGTCCCGTTCCATCCTGTACGACCAGGTTATAGTCCGACTGCCAGTCCATGCCGCCGCTCACATAGGAAATCTCGGCGTCGAATTTTCCTGGCTGATCGGTCTGGAGCAACCAGGTCAACGTCGGCTTCAGAACGGAATCAGCGCTGAGCGCGGGGAAAATCGGTTGGCCGGGCAGTCCGAAACGCAAGACACCATCCACTTCCACAATGGGCTGCGTCGAGCTCTGTTGGGGATAGCCATTCACGTAGTGGATCGGCACAAATCCGCTGCGAATGACTTTGCCTTTAAGCTTGACATCGCTTCCGTCGGCATTTCTGCCTACCGCAAAATCAATCGTCTTGCCCTCGTAAAAAGAGAGCAGCATCTCGGGCGAGACCGGATCGTTGCGATAGTTCTGCTCGAAAATCTGCAACGCGCGCCCGCCCGGGTCGCGCAGAATGACAGAGTCTGGCTCCAGATGTGCCGCCACTCCCGTGTACTGCGCCTCATTCACTCCCGGCTGCAAATCGAGCGGGACGTGCTCGCGCGCAACAAAAAAATTCTGGTTGTAGATGGTGAGCGCGGTGGCGTTGTCGTCGGCGATTGCCTCAGCTGGCTTTTGCCCTAATGCTTCTTTCGCAGAACGGGGTGCCGCGCACAAAACTTTGATACTCACAACGGCCAGCGACGCCAGTACGATCGCGCCTAGCAGAAACCCCAATCGCTTCTTCATGAAAATCCTCCCCTTGGCACCGGAATTCAACCCCTGAGCCTTCAGCCGGTTCTATCGAGAGAACGCCTGCCCAGCACGGACTTGCAGGGATTCGCCAAGGCGTCGCTGGGTGCCTGGGGACGTCTACCCTGGGTAGTCGTTCCACTCAGCCCCATTACTCGGTTTACGCCTGGGCACGCCGGCAAGGTTCGCCACGAGCCAGCCGCATCGCGGCGGAATATAGTTAGCCCAGGGCGTCAGCCCTGGGTAGTCGCGCGAAGCACGAAAAGCGGGCTTCAGCCCGATCCCGCGTTTTACGATTAGGCCTCTTACGACTAACGAGCGCGCTTGAGCGCCGCGTAAGTCGCTGGAATGAACCCGGCTTTAGCCTCTGTGCCGATTTCGCCTCGAATGTTGAGAAGAGCGACATGGAGCTATGCGCTTCGTCGAGCTAAAGCTCGCACTGTTGATTAGCCTCACGCGTCGCGGCCATAAATGGCCGCGCTTCCACCGGGATCTACTTCAAAAAGCTACCGCGATTCAGCGATCTGATTCAGTCTTCAGTTGAACAAAGAACTTCCGTCAAGCCCAACGAAGAACTGCAAGAGCTGCTGCAAAGAGTCTCAGCCAACCATCAAAGGGAAGCAGTATTTCCTGCCATTTGGGAGCCCGGAAGCGGCTTCAGCGTAAGCGAATCTCAGCTTTCTGCTGTAAGTGGCTCCGAGCCATGACGCGTCTTGTTCCTGTTGAACTCGCTTTGAACGCAATGCTGAAATCAGGGCAATGTCGCCAGCTCCGCTGAACATGAGCACAGAATTTTGAGTGCCGACGATAAACAGCTGAGAAGTTGCCAGAAGGAAGCTGATCAAGGTAACGAATAAGGCGACCCGCCCAACTATCGTCATATGACAATTCCTCTTACTGAACGGAATACTTAAGTAAGCCATCAGGAACATGAGCGCGGGGAAGATGATGGTCCATGCCACTGATACAACGGGTGAGCCGAAGGGGACAAGGAAGAGCAATCCGAGAGAACGAATACCCAAGTAAGCAGGGATCCACGGGAACCAAAGGCGCCAAAATCGCATAGTCAAAGCAAGCATGGTGATGTAGCAAGCAAAATCGCCCACCCAGCGATAAATTCATGACGCACTGCCGGATGTATGACTTGGAGGTAACCCCGGCCAAACAATCCAATGGTTGCCAGCGACAAGATAATAGCGCCAGCGATCTTAGCCCCTGACCATATTTGCTCGCCGGCCGATCGCCTGTCTCCCCAGGTCATGTTCGGTTAGTTCTACTCCAACCTGCTCCCCCAGTCCACGGTGTTTCCCCTCGGGCAAAAAATCGGCTTGCCATTCGAGAGTTTGTGTTATTACAATTGTAATAACAGTGGGGATGAAGCCATGGTCGAACTCAAGGTCCGCAAATTCGGGAACTCACTCGGCGTTGTCCTGCCGAAAGACGTAATCAACCGCTTGCAGACGGGCGACGGAGAGAAGCTCTTTCTCATTGAGGTAGCGGAGGGAGATTACCGTCTCACGCCTTACGATCCCGCTTTTGAAAAGCAAATGGAAAGAGTTGACGACATTATGTCTCGCTACCGCAACACGCTTCGCGCACTCGCAAAGTGAAAAAGGCAGAACCTCTCTGGATTGTGGAACGGGTTGTCCTCGCAGCGCATGATCGTCTGCTCGCTGCACACGGTGGAGCGGAAGGATTGCGCGATACGGGCCTATTGGAATCAGCCCTTGCCCGGCCCCGACAGCATTACACATACGGTGCTCCCGACATCGTCGAGTTAGCTGCTCTGTACACGGCTGGTATAGTTCGTAACCATCCATTTCTTGACGGCAACAAACGGACAGGTTTTGCGATTGGCATCGCATTTCTTGAGCTAAACGGGCTCCTCTTTCGAGGCACGGAAGAAGATGCCACTAGAGCTGTTCGTGCCCTCGCGGCGGGCGAGCTCGACGAAGCTGGATTCGCGAAGTGGTTGCGGTCTAATACGAAACGTGCAAGAAAAACGTGAGTAGAAGCCGCCCTCGCTTGCCCCTCCTCTCTCACCAGCGTTAGCATGAAGCTTTGGAGGCTTCATCATGGCTACAGACACCCTCACCCGGTCCGTTCTCGAGGGAGACGCCGCGCGTCCTAACGTTTACCGGAACTTTATTGATGGCGAATGGGTCGAGGCTTCAACCGGCGAGACTTTCGAAAATTGCAATCCCGCCGATACTCGCGATGTAGTTGGAATTTTCCAGAAATCTGCCAAGGCCGACGTTGACGCCGCCGTGGACGCCGCCAAACGCGCTTTCGTGAAGTGGCGTCTGGTACCTGCGCCGCGCCGGGCAGAAATCATCTACCTCGCGGCGGAAATATTGGCCGAACGCAAGGAAGAGTACGCACGCGATATGACCCGGGAGATGGGCAAGGTCCTTAAAGAAACTCGCGGCGACGTTCAGGAAGCCGTGGATACCGCGTATTACATGGCGGGGGAAGGGCGCCGTATGTTCGGTCCGACTACGCCTTCGGAGCTGCCCAATAAATTTGCCATGGCGGTTCGTACTCCAGTAGGTGTGTGCGGAATGATCACACCATGGAATTTCCCCATGGCCATTCCTTCCTGGAAGCTGCTGCCAGCGCTTGTCTGCGGCAATACATGCGTCATCAAGCCCGCCCAAGACACTCCACTTTCGACATTCAATTTGGTTCGCACATTGATCGATGCGGGGGTCCCTAAAGGCGTCGTCAACATTGTCAGCGGTTTCGGCGCAGAAGCTGGCGCGCCCATGCTTGAACATCCCGAAGTTCGAGCAATTTCTTTCACCGGATCGAGCGCGGTCGGGCGGACCATCGGGACAACTGCGGCGAAGAGCTTTAAACACTGCTCGCTTGAGCTTGGCGGCAAGAACCCGATGATCGTACTCGACGACGCGAACCTCGACCTCGCCGTCGAAGGCGCGCTCTGGGGCGCATTCGGCACTACCGGCCAGCGCTGTACCGCAACCAGCCGCATCATCGTGCAGAAGGGTGTGTATGACGATTTCGTCGGCCGCCTGGTGGATCGCGCGAAGAAGCTGCGCGTCGGCGACGGTCTCGACGAAACCACCGACATGGGTCCGGCTGTCAATGAACGGCAATTGCTGAGCGATCTCGAATACGTAGAGATCGGCAAGGCAGAAGGCGCGAAGCTACAGTGTGGAGGCAATCGGCTGAACAAAGGTGATTACCAACATGGCTTCTTCATGCAGCCGACCGTCTTCACCGACGTTGATCCAAAAATGCGAATCGCGCAGGAAGAAATTTTTGGCCCGGTGGTTTCGGTGATTCCCTGCGAAGACTTCGAAGATGCGGTTCAGATCGCCAATAACATCGAGTATGGGCTTTCATCGGCGATCTATACACGTGACGTGAACAAGGCGTTCGCCGCCATGCGCGATCTGTATGCCGGTATCACCTATGTAAATGCGCCCACGATTGGTGCGGAAGTCCATCTTCCATTCGGCGGAGTAAAAGCGACTGGCAACGGTCATCGCGAAGGCGGCATCGGGGCGATCGATTTCTACACTGAATGGAAGTCGGTTTACGTGGATTACTCGGACCGGCTGCAGAGGGCGCAGATCGATCGGCCGGAGTAAAACTTGGTGTAATCTGTTTGTTCGCAGGGAACGACTGGGGTGTGCATTCGTGAATAAGGCGCTCTTAACTGGATATGTGGCGGGGAGGGAGTCAGCATTCCGTAGGTTTCGCTCGCCATTTTATTGGTTAGTGATTCTGGCCATCTTAGTTGGAAACCTAGTCGAACGTTGGCTCGGTTCTCGGTACTCACTTCCTTGGTTTGAACGTTTCCCGCTTTCTCTTGTGGCGGTGGTTTTGGCAGTGGCATTGGCGTCGACTTTGTTGGGCTTTGTTTTTAACAAACGACAGGATTCGAGCCAATGACGGTCACCCAAACCCGCGAAATCACGCCCGCCCAGCGCCTCGACAACCTGCGCTATGCCATTCGCGATCTGGTTGGACTTGCCGATCAAGTCAAGCAGCAGGGTCACAAAGTTCTTTACCTGAACGTTGGCGATCCCAACATCTTTGATTTCGCCCCTCCCGCGCACGTGGTTGAAGCCGCCTATCGCGCCATGCGCAACAACAAGAATGGCTATGCGCCATCGGCTGGCGTACCCGAAGCGCTAGAGGCAATTCGCAACGAGGCGGAACGCAACGGCATCACCAGCGTCCAGAACGTATTCGTCACCAACGGCGCTGGGGAAGCAGTTGATCTTTGCCTGACCGCGCTGCTCAACCCTGGCGAGAACGTGCTCACGCCGAGCCCAGACTATCCGCTTTACACGGCAGTTCTCTGCAAGACCGCTGCGCAAATGAATTCTTACTACTTGAACGAAGAGGACGGCTGGCAACCTGACCTCGACGACATCCGCCGCAAAATCAACCCACGCACCCGCGCCATCGTTTTGATCAATCCCAATAATCCCACCGGCGCGTTGTGCACGCGCAAAATGCTGGAGCAGATCGCCGACATCGCACGCGAGCACAACCTGCTGATCATTTCCGACGAAATTTACGACAAACTGATCCTCGATGGCGGCGAGCACATCTCGATCGCGGCAGTCGCGCCCGATGTTCCGGTTGTGACAATTGGTGGCTTGTCAAAGAACTATCTCGCGCCGGGATGGCGCATGGGCTGGGGCATCGTCAGCGGAGATGCCGCGACTGTGAAGCCGTTCGTCGAGGGCATTCACAAAATGCTCCGGGCGCGACTCTCGGCAAATCATCCCGAGCAATACGCGATCAAGCCCGCGCTCGAAGGCCCGCAAGACCACTTGATCGAAGTCCGCAGAAAACTTACTGCTCGGCGCGACATCACGGTCGAAGCGTGCAACTCCATTCCGCGGATGAGCTGCGTTCCGCCGCGCGGCGCATTTTATGCCTTCCCCAAAATCGACATCCCTGAAGACGACGCTGTTTGGGTAAAAGAGCTGCTGCTTCAGAAACACATTCTAGTCGTGCACGGCTCCGGCTTCGGCCAGAAGCCTGGGACCAAGCACTTCAGAATTGTTTTCTTGCCGCAAGAGGAAACGCTTCGTGAGGCGTATTCACAAATTCACGAGTTTATGCGAGACCGCGCCTGAGTTTCGACGCTACGAGGCTTGACCCGCTTGCCCGCGCCGCTTCCCTCAGCGAGTCTTAGGTCATATTCGTTCTGCAAGTTGAGCCAGAACTGCGCCGGCAGTCCAAAATACTTACCCAGGCGTATTGCGGTATCGGCGCTGATCCCCCGCTCCTCCCGCACGACCTCATAAATCCCGAGGAAATGCAGCCCTTTCGCAAGCGCGTACCCGCTAATGCCCATCGGGCGCATGAATTCCTCTCGTAAAATTTCGCCTGGATGAATGGCAGCGGTTTTGTTTGACATCTTGACCTCGTAAATCAGTGATAGTCCACAATTTCTACATCAGACGCGTTTCCTTCATGCCACCGAAAGCAAACCCGGTACTGATCGTTGATGCGAATGCGGTGCTGTCCCGCGCGATTGCCTCGGAGCGCCTCCAAATTGTTTCCCGGCGGAACAAGTAGATTCTCAAGGGCGACGGCAGCATTTAGGATAGCCAGCTTTCTGAATGCCCTCCGCTGAAGTGAAGGCGGCAAACGCCGGCTTCTGCCGGTCTGCCAGAGCGTTTCCGTCTCCTTATCCCGGAAACTGGCAATCACATGCTTATACTACCGCCGTACGATATTACTGTCAAGCGGCAGTATCCTGCACACCGGTTCACGCGTGGAGTTTTGAGACGAAATCTGCTGTAATCGCCCTTACGTGATTGATATCCATTGCCATATTCTGCCTGAGGTGGACGACGGCCCCAAATCCTGGGAAGTCGCCGAGGCCATGTGCCGAAGGGCTGCCGCAGATGGCATCGAGCATATGGTGGCCACTCCGCACTCCAACGACCGCTATTTCTACGACCGCGAATATCTCTCGAAGCTGCTGCACGAACTGCAACGCCGCATTGGCGACAAGCCTGTCCTATCCATCGGCTGCGACTTCCATCTTTCGTACGAAAACATGCAGAGCGCGTTGCAAACTCCGGAACGTTACCGGATTGCGAACAGCCGCTATCTGCTGGTCGAGTTCAGCAACTTCAGCATTCCGCCCCAGGTGGACGAGTGGTTCACCAACATGAACCACGCGGGAACTACGCCTATCATTACTCACCCTGAGCGCAATCCGATCTTGCAGGAATCGCCTCAGCGCGTGCTCGAATGGATTGAACTCGGCTGCACCGTGCAAGTTACCGCGTCCGTGTTCACAGGATCGTGGGGAGCACGGGCGCGGCAGGTTGCCGGGTGGCTGCTCCAGAAAAAAGCTGTGCATTTTCTTGCCACGGATGCGCACGACACAGAGCGCAGGCCACCTGTGCTCTCCGCGGCAAGAAAAATCGTGACAAAACAGTATGGCGAAGCAACCGCGCATGCGCTGGTCGAAGCGAATCCGCGTGCGGTAATGAATGACCAGCCGTTGGCCTAAAACCCGAACATCGCCACGGATTTCGCGGATTCTCGCGGATAAAACGCAAAAAAGCAAATCATTAAGAAGAAGTTTCTTAGTTGTGCTCGAACCTAACTAACTCCTATCGTCTTGATCCGCGTTCATCCGCGTAATCCGCGGCTTGGTTTTTGAAGTTACACTTCTTCCCATGAAAGCCATCGTCATCACGCGTCTCGGAGGCCCTGAGGTTCTTGAGGTCCGCGACGTTCCCGAGCCGGTCCCACGCGCAGGCGAAGAACTGGTTCGCGTCGAAGCCGCCGGCGTCAATTTTGCCGATACCCTGGCAGCCAGTGGCGGATATCCCGGCATCCCGAAGCCGCCGCTAGTCGCCGGACGCGAATTCTGTGGCACGCGCGTCAGCAATGGCGAGCGCGTCATGGGCTACGCGCAGTGGGGAGCTTTTGCCGAGATCATCGCTGCACGTTCTGCTTTGCTCTGGCCGGCGCCTCGAGGCTGGAGTGCGGAAGAAGGTGCTGCATTCCCGGTGAACTTCTTCACGGCGTACTTCGCGTATTGGAAGGGCGGCGTCTTCGACGGCCCACAAGGCACGCGCGTGCTGATTCATGCCGTAGCAGGCGGAGTCGGTACCGCCGCAGTTCAGATCGGCAAGATACTTGGCGTGGAAATGTATGGGACATCGTCATCTGATGAGAAGCTCGAGCGCGCGAAACAACTCGGCCTGCAACATGCGATCAACTACAAAAAACAGGACTACCAAGAAGCGATCAAGGACCTGACTCAAGGCGAAGGTGTTGACGTGGTTTTCGAAATGCTTGGAGGCGAGCACACTGCAAAGAGCGTTCGCTGCCTGCGCGATTTCGGCCGCGTGGTCTGCTACGGCTCCGCCACCGGACAGCGAGCGCAAATTGAGGTTGGTTCGCTCTACTCCAAGGGTGCCAGCGTGCACGGGCTGTGGCTGACATATCTTTCATCCAAGTCCGATCTCATGCAACGAGCCTGGAATCAGCTTTCTGCTTGGGCCGCCCCAGGCCAGCTTCGCCCCGCAATCGGTGCGGTGTTTCCGATTGCCAGAGCCGCCGACGCGTATCGGCTTCTGCTGGAGAGAAAGAATTTCGGGAAAGTTGTCCTGACGCAAATTTCAAACTGAGACACTACCACGCTGTCGCTTGACATTGCCGTCGTCGTTATAGACGGGATGACAATCAGTGTGGGGTCAGCAGAGGTCACGTTTGAATGTGCTGGAATGTGTCTCCGCCAGACAGTGTCCCACCGTCTTCTGCCAACCGAACCCCTTTCTCCATTCAGCGCATCCATAGGGAATCATGAAAGCACCCTGCGATGAGTCCGCGGTAACAGGTTCCACGGTTGCCACCGTTCCTTGCACGGAAGAGGCTGGCCCGTGGATTCTGACGGCGACGATCCTCGCCTCCAGCATGGCGTTTATTGACAGCACCGTCGTCAATGTTGCTCTACCAGCGCTGCAACACAGCCTTGGAGCAACCGTAGTCGATGTGCAGTGGGTCGTCGAATCGTACGGGCTTTTCTTGGGAGCGTTGATCCTCGTCGGTGGCGCGCTCGGGGATTTGTTTGGGCGAAGACGAGTCTTCCTGGCGGGTGTCGGAGTTTTCGTGCTGTCATCCATTGGTTGCGGGCTGGCGCAGAGCATTCGCGAATTGGTGATCGCACGCAGTGTTCAAGGAATCGGCTCGGCGTTTCTCGTGCCAGGCAGCCTGTCAATTATCAGTTCCTCGTTTGATGAGAAGTCCCGCGGGCAAGCCATCGGGACGTGGTCGGGTTTTACGGCGATCACCACAGCCATCGGACCAGTTCTGGGTGGCTGGCTGATTGAGCATGCCTCGTGGCGTTGGGCATTCTTCATCAATGTTCCGCTCGGCGCAGCGGTGATTGCAATTTCCCTGTGGAGAATTCCGGAAAGCCGTGGAGGTGCCGCCCGGCGCATAGACTGGCTCGGTGCTTTGACTGCGACAATCGGACTCGGAGGCCTGGTGACTGGATTCATCGAGTCGGCAAGTCTCGGGTGGCACAATCTACTGGTTCTTGGAAGCCTCGCAGTAGGTCTCATCGGGCTTGCGGTGTTCTTCCTAATCGAGAGTAAGCAAAAATCACCCATGCTTCCGCTGGCGCTGTTTAGCTCCAGCGCCTTTCGTGGTGCGAACCTGCTCACGTTGTTCCTGTATGCGGCGCTGGGAATTTTCTTCTTCCTGTTTCCACTGAATCTGATACAGGTACAGGGCTACTCCGCTACCAGCGCGGGCGCCGCCGCGCTGCCTTTCATCCTGCTGATGTTTGTTCTTTCACGCTGGTCCGGTGGACTGGTGAGCCACTACGGACCCAGGCTGCCCCTGATTATTGGCCCACTAATCGCAGCAGCGGGGTTTGCCCTGGTCGCATTGCCATCGGTAGGAAGCAGTTACTGGAAAACATTTTTCCCCGCGCTCTCGGTCCTCGGCCTTGGAATGGCCGTGACGGTGGCTCCACTCACTACCGTGGTGATGAATTCAGTGGGCCAGGACCGCGTAGGCGTGGCATCTGGAATTAATAATGCCGTGGCGCGCGTGGCAGGCGTGTTGGCAATTGCCGTTCTAGGAGTTGTGATGGTGGCCGCATTCAGTTCACGCCTGAATCAGCAGATCGAGAAGACCTCGCTGCCAGGCAACGCTCTCCACGAGATTCACACAAATGAGATCAAGCTCGCCGGCATGTCAATACCGGCGGGTCTGGATCCCAGTACCAATGCCTCCATCAAGACATTGCTTTCGCAAGCGTTCGTCTACGGATTCCGCGTAATCATGTTCGCTTGTGCAGTCTTGTCAGTGTCGAGCGCCGCAATGGCGTGGCTGATGATCGGTGACAACCGCTCGTGAACCCGTCCTTGGCGCATTTGCATCACTTCCCAAAACGCAACCCGTGCTAGTTCTCACGGTCGCCGGATTCGCCTTCCAACTGGAATTGGTCGCCAAGGTTCTTTGCTAGCGCATTCAAGTTTGCAGCAAGTTTGAGGCGCCACCGTTCAATCGAGAGCCTGGCCATCTCCTGCATGGAGTGCGCGAAAGCCTGTGAAGCATCCGTCACCTGGGCGTTCAGCGATTCGGAAGCCGAGACGAACATGTTCTTCTGAGCAGTCGCCATGTTCCCGCTTGCCTCCTCCATTTGCTCCCCTAATCTCTTGGCGCTATGCTCGGTCAATTGTACTAGAGCCTCATTCGCCATAGCCTCGAGCTGACTGCGCGTGTCCTTTACTGTGTTGCCAGCCATCTCGCCCAGGCGTTTGTCGAGACCTGACTCGAGTGAGCGCGCGGATGCATTCAATTTCGCGATGCGGCCATCCAGAAGTTCAATCTCTTCGCGCAACCGCGACGATTCCGCAGCCACTGAGGCTCGCACTTGTTCTAAATCCTGGCGACGGGCGTTGTGCTTTTCGTTCAAGTCTTGTTGCAGGAACTCCAGGAGTTCTTCGCTCAGGCGCTTAAGAGAGTTGCCTCCGTCCAATAATTTCTGGTTGAAGTCTTCCAAACCGCGACGCAATTGCTCCTGAGCATTGGCCGACATATGCGTTGAAATTTCCTGAGATCGCTGCTCAACGATCTTGAGTTCGTCTGTGGCTCGGCGCCGAAATTCCTCGTAGCCTTCATTTGTGCGTTGGTCGATGGTTGATTTGGCGGCTTCAAGCAGTTGCGTGTAGTGCTGACGGGACTCTTCTATGACTTTAGGCCCGAGGTCCTTTTTTAGCCGCATCTCCAGTTGTTGTTCGAGCTCGGCCGGGATCTGCGAAAGCGAGACTTCAAAGCGGCTGGGATTCGCTTCTCGCCGCGCCAAATTTTCCTTGACTTCAGCGACTTGGGCTTGGAGTGGGCCAATTGATTCCGCGATCATTCTCCTCAGAGGTGCTTCTAATCGCCGCGCCACTAACTCGAGCATGACCTCTGGGGGAAGGTTCGCCTGACTGGTTACCTTGGGGGCCGTCAGTGTGGTTATGGGCGAAGTAATCTGTTGTAGCTTTGCTGAGAGTGGCCCGTTCGGTACTGCCCAGTCTGCTGGACAATCGCTCAAGCCCCAGAAATTTTCGGGCCGGTCGAGCTTGGCCCCCAATTTCCAAGTTAGATTGTCCGGCCCCGCAGGTTGACATGAGACCACTTTAGCTGTGGTCTCGCGACCATCTCTGTTCTTAAAACGCAGGGGAATGCCGGCGTCAAACTTCACGGGTGAAAGCACCGCGCAACCATGTGCATTGACTACCAGCGTCTTACACACGTCGGAGAAGTACGTTCCCGCTAGACTGGTCACTTGTATTGGCAATGCGGTCGGTACTCTGGAACTGCGTCTGAGTGCTGTAGGAGAATTTCCATTATGCATGTCACTCTGCCTCGAGGGGGTATGTGTCGAGGCTTTGCGTGCCCAGCCACGACGTACTTCTCACAATAGCCCCAATTCGGTTCTTGTCAGACCAATCCGAAGTATCGAGGAGCGGGGCGTCCGATAGTACGGGATGCGCAGCAGCATTGGTAACTGGCACACATGTTGGTCTGGAGGATTACCGACGGAAGATCAAGGGCGCCTGGGAACAGTGCCCACCGCTTGGAGTTGCCGGACTTGAGTTTGACTTGTTCTACGCTCGCATCTGCGTAACCTCAAGCGTCTCTCAAGATCACCATAGGCCTAGACCGCACATCGGCCATCAGCCTAGACCTTGGGCAACTTTCGCTCGTTCTCATTCCTCGCTAAAGTTGTGCAAATCCCAAACGACAGAAGACGCCAATGCGCAGAGAGGACACTCGCCATGCACTTGCAATGGCTCACCCAGCACGGTATCCCGTTTACGCTGATTGTGGAGTACATTCCGCTCCTCGCGACCGTTACCACCACCATTCTGAGCATTGTGCTAGCCCGCGCCACGTTGCGGTACGCGGAGGCCAGCGATAAGAGCCTGGCGCTGGCGCGTGAGGAGTTCGAGCGCCAATGGTCGCCGGAACTGCACATCAAGTTGGAGAGAATCAGCTCTCGTCAAACGAAAATCGTGGTCACGAACCTGGGCAAAATTTCCGTGCTGCTGCAGATGGTGCAGTTGCGCCAGCTGTCCATGGCGGTGCCTTCGTTGCGCTCACTGCTGAACGAGCCGCTGGTCGGCGGCTACACCTGGACTGATGAATTGGGACAACATCTGTTTGCCTGCACCGGCGACGACTACGAAGGCCAGATCGCCGCTTCCGTTACGTTTTATGCGTCCGGCCGCATGTACCGGACTGATTGGTTCCGTTTTCAGATCCAGGTTAGGCACGGAGAAGTTCATCAGCTTAATCCCGTGAACATTGCGGCGCGCCGGGTGCAAACGCTCGATGATGACGAGAACCTGCAGCAGGAACTGTCGGAGGACGTGGTCAAAGCTAAAGCCGCCCACGCTTGAGAGAGCTCTGCCGGCACGGTAGAGTCTGTGTGAGAACTCAAACTCCGAACCACAAGTGGCAAGCGAATCGTAATCCCCAGCCGCGAAGCGGCGCCAGAATACAGCCCAGGGCGGAAGCCCTGGGTGCAAGTGGGAAATGACTCAGCCCAAAAGGGGCGTAAGAAGCGTTCTCACACAGACTCGGTAGCACCTTAAAGCCGGGTTCGTCCTAAGGTAGACCGTCCACGCTGTGATGAAAAAGGCTCCGCTCCAGCCGACGCCGATAAACCTACTCGAGCGTGGTGAACTCGGAGCCCCGGGCTGAGACGTTATTGCTTCAGCGAAACCGTTTGAGGAGTTCGCACTTTTTCTGACGGCTTTGTCTTGCTGGCAACAGGTGCCTTCTTTGGGGAAGACTTGGTCAGGCTGCTTGCATACGGCGCCGGCTTTTGGTCATTCTTTCCTGTAGTCACTTTGGCCGACACCGGTTTTACCTGTGCCGGAGCCGCTTTGCCTTGAGTCTTTGGTGAACTCGCCTGCGGTCGCTGGGCTGGCTTCGCGCTATTGTTGGCCTCTTTGTGATGGCGCCAAAACGCGGCTTTTGCGAGATGGCTGTGGTGCTCCTGGGTATTCGTATCTTTGTTGGCGTTCCCGCCGTCTCGGCCAATGCCGATGCGCTGAGGCACCTGTGATTTGCACCAAAAGCTGGCACTTCTTGACCCCATCAGGTACAATGTAGGTGCGTTTGATTTAGCGGCACCCTGCAACAAGCAATCCCGCACTTGCGTGACCTGCCTGCAGAAGTTCAGCGAAAACTCAGCGCGATTTCAACATAAAGGAAACAAAGCACTACCATGGAAACAGGAACAGTAAAGTGGTTTAACGACGCCAAGGGTTATGGGTTTATCAGCCGCCAGAACGGCGAGGACGTATTCGTACACTTCTCGGCCATTCAATCGGG